>JBEBTD010000001.1:0-49884 GCA_040393965.1 Leucobacter soli
CTGATCGAAGCGCTGCGAGATCACGACCTGGAAGATGTCGCCGTCGACGATGTACCGCTTGCTGCGCTCCACGCTCGCGAGGTAGTCGGCCTCATCTGTGAGGCGCGCCGCGTCGGGCAGGGCCTCCCGATCGAGTGCGCCGAGCGGAGAGGCCGCGGGGGCGGCGAGCGCCCGCTGCATGGCGTCGAGACGCGCCTGCGCATCGGCCCACTGCTCCTCTGCGTCGCCCGCGGCGCCGTCGTTCAGAACGTTCGCGAGCAGCACGACGCTGCCCTCGCGGTGATCGATCACGACGAGCTCGCTCACGAAGCTGAGCCCCTGGCTCGGCAGATCAGGCCCCTCAACGGGGCCGTCGGGCAGCCGCTCGAACTGACGCACCGTCTCCCAGCCCAGATAGCCGACGAAACCGCTCGCCAGCGGCGGCAGCTCGGGCGTGGGCGCCTGCCTCCAGCGCTCGTACGCGGCCCGTAGCGCCTCGGCGGGCGCCAACCCCTCGACGCCCCCCGGCAGCAGCCGGTGCTGATCGACGCCGCGGCCCTCGTCCGGAACCCAATGCGCACGCCCGTCCCGCTCGGTGAGCACTCCGAAGCTGCCGGCTCCGACGAAGCTGAAGCGCGTCCACACGCCTCCCTGCTCGGCGCTCTCGAGCAGGAAGGTGCCCGGACGGTTCGCGGCGACCTTGCGATAGATGCTCACCGGGGTGTCGGCATCGGCGAACACCTCGCGGCAGACGGGGACGACGGTATGGGTCGAACGGGCCGCGTCGAAGGCGGCGCGCGTGGTGGTGAGGCTCACCCCACCACTTTAGCGGTCGGCGATCCCGGGCACGCCCTGCTCGGCGGGCAGCTCCCTGCCGTCGAAGCAGGTGCGGCTGCCCGTGTGGCAGGCGGCGCCCAGCTGAACGACGCGCACGAGCAGCGTGTCGCCGTCGCAATCGGCGGCGACGCTGCGCACGTACTGACGATGGCCCGAGGTGTCGCCCTTGCGCCAGTACTCCTGGCGCGAACGCGACCAGAAGGTCACCCGGCCGTTCGCGAGCGTGCGCCGCACCGCTTCACGATCCATCCAGGCGAGCATGAGCACGTCGCCGTTCTCGTCGTCCTGGATGATCGCGGGCAGCAGCCCATCCGCGCCGAACACGAGGGAATCGAGGATCGCGCGATCCTCGACCCGGAACCCGGCTCCGTCGCCGACCCCTTCCGCGCTCACAGCCGCACCTCGTAGCCCGCATCGGCGATCGCGCGTTTGACCTCGCCCACGGTGAAGACGCCGTCGTGGAAGACGGAGGCCGCGAGCACGGCGTCCGCGCCCGCCTCGACCGCCGGCGCGAAGTGCTCGAGGGCGCCCGCGCCTCCCGAGGCGATGAGCGGAATGTCGGCGATCGCGCGCACCTCCCGCGTCAGCTCGAGATCGAAGCCCGCGAGGGTGCCGTCGGCATCCATGCTGTTCACGAGCAGCTCGCCCGCGCCGCGGTCGACCGCCTCCCTGCACCAGGCGAGGGCATCGAGATCGGTCTCCTTCTTGCCGCCGTGCGTCGTGACGACGAAACCGCTCGGCATCCGCTCGCTGCGCCTCACGTCGAGCGAGAGCACGAGCACCTGCGAGCCGAAGCGCGCCGCGATCTCGCCGATCACCTCGGGGCGGGCGATCGCGCCGCTGTTGATACCCACCTTGTCCGCACCGACGGAGAGCAGCCTGGCCACATCGTCGGCGCTCCGCACGCCGCCGCCGACCGTGAGCGGGATGAAGACCTGCTCGGCCGTTCGCTGCACGACGTCGTAGGTCGTCGAGCGATCGTCCACCGTAGCGGTGACGTCGAGGAACGTCAGCTCGTCCGCGCCCTGCTCGGCGTAGCGGGCGGCGAGCTCGACGGGATCGCCCGCATCGCGCAGGTTCAGGAAGTTCACGCCCTTGACGACGCGGCCGGCGGCCACGTCGAGGCAGGGGATCACACGAGTCGCGACAGCCATTCGAAGCCCCCTAGAAGCGCGCGGCGTGCACCTGCGTGACGAAGATGCCCTTCGCCCCGACGTCCTGCAGCCGATCCATGACATGGTTGGCGTCGTCACGGCGCACCATCACGCGCACGGCGACCCAGCCCTCCTTGTTGAGCGGTGAGACCGTCGGCGACTCGATGCCGCTCGCGATCGCGCTGGCCTCCTCGAGCCGCTCGATGGGCAGATCGTACTCGAGGATGGCGTACTTGCGAGCGACGAGCACGCCCTGCAGCCGGCGCAGCAGCCGCCCGACCTCGGTGTGCTCGCTCGGCCCGCCGATCAGCAGTGCGGTCGACTCGAGGATGACCGGCCCGAAGATCTCGAGGCCGGCGGCCCGGAGGGTCGCACCCGTCGAGACGACGTCGGCGACCGCATCGGCCACGCCGAGCTCCACCGCCGACTCCACGGCGCCGTCGAGCTTCACCGTCTCCGCCTCCACACCGCGCTCCCGCAGGAAGTCGTCGACGAGCTTGGGGTAGCTCGTGGCCACGCGCTTACCGGCCAGATGCGCGATCTCGGAGATCTCGCCCTCGGCGGGCGCCGCGAAGCGGAACGTCGAATCGGCGAAGTCGAGCTCGGCGATCTCGTACGCGCCCGAACCGGAGTCGAGCAGCAGATCCCGCCCCGTGATGCCGACGTCGAGGGCCCCCGAGCCCACATAGGTCGCGATGTCGCGGGGACGGAGGTAGAAGAACTCGACATCGTTGCGCTCGTCGCGATGCACCAGCTTCCGGCTGTCGCGGCGGCCGCTGTAGCCGGCCTCGGCAAGCATCTCGGCGGCGATCTCGGAGAGCGAACCCTTGTTGGGGACTGCGACGCGCAGCATGCGGTGATCCTTCGGTAGAGGCTTAGAGGTAGCGGTAGACGTCTTCGAGCTTGAGGCCCTTGGCCAGCATCAGCACCTGCAGATGGTAGAGCAGCTGGCTGATCTCCTCGGCACAGGCGTCATCGCTCTCGTGCTCCGCGGCCATCCACACCTCGGCGGCCTCCTCGACGATCTTCTTGCCGATGCTGTGCACGCCGGCATCGAGCCTCGCCACCGTGTCGCTGCCCGCCGGGCGCTGCTCGGCCTTGTCGCTGAGCTCAGCGAACAGATCGTCGAATGTCTTCACGTTGATCAATCGTATCGGTAATCGGGAGCGGGCTCAGTGCGCGTGCGCCGCCGCGGCACGCCGGAGCTCGGCGATTCGATCCTCCGGCACCCCACCGTACACGGCGGATCCGGCGACGAAGGTGTCGGCACCCGCCTCCGCGGCGATGCCGATCGTGTCCACCGTGATGCCGCCGTCGACCTGCAGCCACACGTCGAGCCCCGACTTCGCCCGCGCCTCCGCGAAGCGGCGCAGCTTCGGCATCATGTCGTGCATGAACTTCTGACCGCCGAAGCCGGGCTCGACCGTCATCACGAGCACCTGGTCGAACTCGGGCAGCAGTTCCAGGTACGGCTCCGGATCGGTGCCGGGCTTGAGCGCGATGCCCGCGCGAGCGCCCATGGCGCGCAGCCGTCGCGCGAGCGCGACGGGATCCTCGCTCGCCTCGACGTGGAACGTCACCGAGTAGGCACCGATCTCGGCGTAGACGGGCGCCCAGCGATCCGCCTCCTCGATCATGAGATGCATGTCTAGCGGCACCGGCGAGACCGCCTGGATGCGCTCGACGATGGGCGGGCCCATGGTGAGGTTAGGCACGAAGTGATTGTCCATGACATCCACGTGCACGAGGTCCGCGCTGGCGATGCGCTCGAGCTCGCTCTGCAGGTTGACGAAGTCGGCGGACAGGATGCTCGGGTTGATGCGCTGCGCGGTCACCGCTCCAGTCTACCGATCCGACTCGGCGGTTCCCGTCGCCGGGGTGCCGCGCTCCTCCGCCGGGACGTTCTCCGGCCCAGCGGCGTTCTCCGGCCCACCGTCGTTCTCCGCAGCCGGAGCAGCCGCGGGCGTCGCATTCGCGAAAGAGCGGACGAGCGTGCGATACGTCGGAGTCGCGAGGGCCAGCAGAGCGATGATCGTGGTCAGGATGCCCGCCCAGAGGAAGATCAGCGCGATGCCGCGACTCTCCCCTTCGCCGAGCAGCCATCCCCACCGCGCGGCGCCGGCATCCGTGTCCATGTACGGCACGATCCAGAACTCGGCGATGGGGGCGATCAGGAACGAGGTGATCGGCGCCGCCGCCGCCTCGAAGGTCATCGCGAGGCCGAAGACGCGCCCCTGCTTCTCGAACGGCACCACCTTCTGGATCACCGTCTGCTCGGCGGCCTCGATGGCGGGCATCATGAGCATGAAGACCCAGATGCCCGCGACGAAGAGCCACGGCCACTCGCGCAGGCAGAGCACGGCGCCCACGATGCCGAGCGCGCCGACGAGCAGCAGCATCGTGCGGACCGGGTTCGACCCGAGGCCGAACTTCGCGACGAGCGCGCCGCCGACGAGAAAGCCGGTGCCCGCCACGCCGAAGACGGTGCCCCATATCTCGACCGAGAACATGTTCAGGCCGTAGGGGTCGAGCAGCGCCATGTAGACGCCGCTCGAGAGGTTGTTGAACGTTGTGAAGAGCACGAGGCCGATCAGGCCGGGCACGGCGAGCATGGCCGCCCATCCGCCCTTGAAGTCGACGGCGCTGCGGCTCGGGTCGTGCACGATCTCGGGCTCGGGAATGCGCAACAGATGCAGATGCACGATGGGCAGCGCGGTCAGGGCGAGCGCGATGAGCATGGTCGCCCCCATGCCGAAGAAGCCGATCGAGATGCCGCTGAACACGCTCGTGACGATGAACGAGATCCCCTGCACGGTACCGACGAGGCCGTTCGCGTTCGCGTGCCGCTCCACCGGGACGAGCAGCGTCACCGTCGTCGACAGGGCGAGAGAGCGGATCAGCTCGACCACGCAGCCGGCGAGGAGCACGAGGATGAAGACCCAGAACCAGGGCCGCCCGAGGTCGAGCAGCGTCTCGCCTGGCAGTAGGAAGAAGATCGCGCAGCTGACCGCGAAGGCGATGAGCGAGAACCAGGCCGACACGAGCATCACGCGATGCTTTCGGTAGCGGTCGACGAGCGATCCGAACCACATCGAGCAGGCGGCGAGCAGGATCATGTATGCGCCGCTCAGCACTCCGACCGCGAGAATGCTCCTCGTCTCGAGGTAGATCCAGAAGATCACCGCGAACCACAGGAAGTTCGTGGTGAGCCCTGCGACCGCGGTGTTGACGAGCACGTGCAGGAACGTGCGCCATCCGCGGGCTTGACCCGCTGCCGTGCTCGTCTCGATGCTCACCGGGCAAGACTACCTCCCCCGCCCGCCATCCTCCAGAATCGGCGAAAGTACGTCCGCTGAAAACGGCCCGATGAGCGGATCGACCTTCGCCGATTTCACATGGATCGCAGTTCGGCCTCGGCCTTCGCGATGGCCTTGGCGAGACGCGCGAGAAAGAGGCCCGAATCGCGCAGGTCGATCGAGGTCGCCCGGAGCACCCGCCACTCCGCGTCGATCATGGCCTCGATGCGGCTGTTGTCGAGACGCGCCTGTCTGGATCCGCCTTCGAAGTGATACTCCCCGTCGAACTCGATCGCGATCCGCCATCTCGGATATCCCAGATCGGCGTAGAGACTGCGCCCGCGCACCGGTACCGGGCAGGAGGTCTGCGGCTCCTCGAAACCGGCCCGGACGATGACGAGCCGCAAGAGGCTCTCCGCCGGCGACTCCACGCCCGTGCGCAGCATCGGCAGCGCCTCTCTGAGCTTCGCGATGCCGACGGAGCCACGGAATCGCCTCACCGTCTCCTCCAGTTCGGCCGGGTCGCAGAGCGCGGGCTCGCGGCGGGAGCGCCCCGAGATGAGATGATCGCCCACCATGACGAGCTCCTCGAGACCGCTCACTCCCGCGAGCAGGCCCCAGACATCGGCGGGGTGCGGCAGCCATAGCGGGCCGATGGCATCGCGTCGCAACATCCCAGTCCGAATCTGGTGCCCCGAGATCTCGTCTCGACGTGGGGCCTTGTCGGGCCTGATGGCCCCGACCTCGATCGGGTACGAGGGTGCCTCGACCCGAGCCATGGTCGGCAGTTCCAGCAGCTGTGCAGCAGTTCGCCGAGACAGGAACTGCCCCGTTCGAAGAATGGCCCGTGTCGCGGCGATCCTCGATTCGAAGGAAGAAGAGTCGATGCTCGCATCCGCCACCACGCCGCGCAAGGGCCGAGTGGTGTCGCCGGCGTACAGGCGCCAACGTTTCACGCCCAGCCGTTTCAGCTCGGCGACGGTGACGATTCGGCCGCTGGCCTCGGGGACGACCAATGGTCGGAGTCTGCGCATGCGGCAACCCTAGGGATCCGCGAGGCGCCGAAGGCGGTTATCCACAGAGGGGCGCACTCCGCCTCCCCACTCGATCGATTCGCCCCTTTGTGGACGACGATTGCACCCGATGTTCGGCCGCGGAATCGGCGAAACTCAGTCCGCTGAAAACGGCTTCATAAGCGGATCGGCTTTCGCCGATTCTGGGTGGGGCGGGCAGGGGGTAGGTAGGGGGTGGGGGTAGGGGAAGGCAGGGCAGGGGGCGGGCAGGGCAGGGGCGAGGATCGCCGAGCCTAGTTCGCGATCTCCTGATAGGCGAACTGCAGCACCGACTCGTCGACGCCGGCGAGCACGCGCGGCTTCGCGATCTCGTCCAGCACGATGAAGCGCAGCATTCCGGCGCGCGCCTTCTTGTCGCGCTGCATCGTCGCGAGCAGCCCCGGCCAGCGTCCGGCGGGGTACGAGACTGGCAGCCCCAGCATGCCGAGCACGCGACGGTGCCGGTCGACGACTGCGTCGCTCAGCTGCCCGGCCATGCGGCCGAGTTCTGCGGCGTAGACCATGCCGATGGAGATCGCGACCCCGTGCCGCCACTGGTAGCGCTCGGCGTGCTCGATCGCGTGCCCGAGGGTGTGGCCGTAGTTCAAGATCTCCCGCAGCCCGCCCTCGCGGAAGTCCTCGCTCACGACCCGCGCCTTCACACCGATCGCGAGCTCCACGAGACGGCGGAACTCAGGCGTGGCGGGATCGGTGGCGCGGTCGGCGTCGGCCTCGATCGTGTCGAGGATCTCGGGCTCGGCGATGAAGCCGCACTTCACGACCTCGGCGAAGCCGGCGAGGATCTCGTTGCGCGGCAGCGTGTCGAGCAGTGCCAGATCGCAGATCACGGCGTGCGGGGCGTAGAAGCATCCGACGAGGTTCTTGCCCTCCGCCGTGTTGATGCCGGTCTTGCCCCCGACCGACGCATCCACCATGCCGAGCACGGTGGTCGGGATCTGGACGAGTCGCACGCCGCGCAGCCAGGTGGCGGCCACGAAGCCCGCCAGGTCGGTCACAGCTCCCCCGCCGAGGCCGATCACGGCGTCGCTGCGGGTGAAGTCGGCCTGGCCCATGATCTGCCAGCAGAACGCGGCGACCTCGACGCGTTTGGCGGCCTCGGCATCGGGCACCTCGGCGAGCAGCACCTGCCCGAAGCGCTGCTGCAGCCTGCCGCGCAGCTCGTCGGCGATACGCCCGACCGTGGGCGTGTGCACGATCAGCACCTTGTTGACACGGTCGCCGAGCGCATCGGCCACCCGATCCGTGAGCCCGCGCCCGACCGTGACCTCGTACTCGTTCTCGCCGCTCACGGCGATGCTCGTCACCTCTTCGCCCGCGCCCTGCTGCTCCGTGCTCGCCGTCTCGCTCATTCCTCGTTCACTCTCCCGTTTCAGATGTCTGCTCAGGTGTCTGCTCGCCGGTCGTCCGGGCCGCCCCGCTCCGCTCCCTCGCCTCGGCCTGCGCCTTCGCGGCGGCTCGCCTCGCCTCGCGGCGACCGCGAGCCCTTGCCCACTCGATCACCCGGCGGGAGAGCTGCTCCTTCGTCGCACGGTCGGTTCGGAAGGTGACGTCGGCGACCTCCTCGTACAGCGGCCGGCGCACCTCGAGGATGCGGCCCCACGCCTCGGGATCGTCGCGCAGCAGCGGACGGCGCGAGAGATTCGCGGTGCGCAGCACGGCGGCCTGCGTCGTCATGAGCAGCACGACCGGGAAGCCCCGCAGCAGTTCGCGCGTCGAGTCGGTGAGCACCGCGCCGCCGCCGAGCGCGACGATGCGCAGCCCCGGCTCGGCGAGCTGCTCGGCGATGATCTCGGCTTCGATCCGGCGGAACTCCGCCTCTCCCTGCTTCTCGAAGAACTCGGTGATGACGCCGTGGCGCCCCTGGAACACGGCGTCCGTGTCGACGAACGGCACGCCGAGCTCCTTCGCCACACGGCGGCCCAGGCTCGTCTTGCCCGCGGCCATGGGGCCGACGAACACGATCGGGCGCTCCGGCAGACGGCCCCGGCCTCGACGGCGACGCCGCCGCCCCCGTTTCGGGGCGGTGCTCTCGCCCTCGTGCCCCGCCTCGCCCGCATCTGCCCGCGCCGCCCCTCCCACGACCGGGATCGGCTGGGTCAGGGGGTGCTTCGGCGGAGCCGGCACCGGATGCCGGGGGCTGGCCTCGTCGTTCACGAGTCGATGGCGGTCTGCAGCGAATCCGGGATGGCCGCGAGGTAGCCCTCGAGATTGCGACGGGTCTCGGCGACGCTGTCGCCGCCGAACTTCTCGGCGACCGCGTCGGCGAGCACGAGCGCGACCATCGCCTCGGCGACGACTCCCGCGGCGGGGACGGCCGAGACGTCGCTGCGCTGGTGGTGCGCCTTGGCCTGCTCACCGAGAGCGACGTCGACGGTCGGCAGCGCGTTCGGCACGGTCGCGATGGGCTTCATGCCGGCGCGCACCCGCAGCACTTGACCGGTCGTCATGCCGCCCTCGATACCTCCGGCGCGCACGGTGTCGCGTTCGATGCGGCCGTCGCGAAGATGCAGCGAGTCGTGCGCCTCCGAGCCGCGGCGGCGGGTGGTCTCGAAGCCGTCGCCGACCTCGACGGCCTTGATCGCCTGGATGCCCATGATCGCGCCGGCGAGGCGCGAGTCGAGACGGCGATCCCAGTGCACGTAGGAGCCGAGCCCAGGCGGGAGGCCGTAGGCGAGCACCTCGACGATGCCGCCGATGGTGTCGCCCGACTTCTTGGTGTCCTCGACCTCGGCGACCATGCGCTCGCTCGTCTCGCGATCGAAGCAGCGCAGCGGATCGGCGTCGAGGGTCTCGACGTCTTCGGGGCGCGGCAGCGGCGAGCCCGCCGGAACCTGGACGGGGCCGATCGACAGCGTGTGGCTCACGAGGCGGATGCCGAGCTCCGCGAGGAAGGCCTTGGCGACGGCGCCGAGCGCGACGCGTGCGGCCGTCTCGCGGGCGCTGGCGCGCTCGAGCACGGGGCGCGCTTCGTCGAAGCCGTACTTCTGCATGCCGGCGAGGTCGGCGTGACCGGGACGGGGGCGGGTGAGCGCGGCGCCGCGGCCGCGCGAGCGCTCGCTCAGCTCGGTCGGCTCGGGGTTCATGACCTCGACCCACTTCGGCCACTCCGTGTTGCCGATGCGGATCGCCACGGGGCCGCCGATTGTGCGGCCCTGCACGACGCCGCCCGAGAAGTGCAGTTCGTCCTGCTCGAACTTCATGCGCGAGCCGCGCCCGTAGCCGAGCTTGCGACGTGCCAGATCTTCCCGCACCGCATCGAGCGAGAGCGGCACGCCGGCGGGCATGCCCTCGAGCACGGCGATTAGTTCGGGCCCGTGGGATTCACCCGCGGTCAGCCAACGCAGCATATGAAAACAACCTTCCGCACAGTCCGGCTAGCGGGCAGTGAGAGCCCCTGCGCTGCCGACGAGGCCGGGCCCGGGGACGGGATCGGCGCTTCGACTCCGACGCGCAGCCGATGAAGCATAATCTCTATCTTCCCATACCGGCGGCCCGCATCGCGGCGAAGGCTTCGGCCTCGCGCTCGACGGGCAGCGACGGATCGCCGTTCACGAAGATGCGCAGCTGCATCAGCGCCTGGTGGACGAGCATCGCGATGCCCGAGTGGGCGACACCGCCGTCGGCTCGCCATCGCTCCGCCAGCGGCGAGGGCCAGGGGTCGTACGCGACGTCGAAGAGCGGTACTCGGAGAAGCTCCTCGGGCAGCTCGAGACCGTGGGCGGCCGGCCCGGGCAGCGTCGAGACGACGAGGGTCGCGTCGGCGACGGCCTCGAGGATCGCCGTGCCGCCGACATGGTACTGAGCGCGAGGATCGCCGAGCGCGGCGGCCGCGCAGCGCAGCGGGGCAGCGGAGCCATCGGCGCCGGCGGAAGTGCCGTCGAAACGCTCGGCGAGCGCGCGGGCCGCCTCGGGGCGGCGGGCGAGGATCGTCGCGCTCCGCGCTCCCAGCGAGCGGGCCGCGAGCACCGCCGAGACCGCGGTCGCGCCCGCGCCGAGCACGATCGTGCTCGAGGCGTCGAGCCCGGCCTCCTCGATCGCGGCAGCGAGCCCTGCCACATCGGTGTTGAAGCCGGCCCAGGCCGGCTTCGATCCTCGCCCCGTGACGCGCAGGAGCGTGTTCACGACGCCGCTTTCCTCGGCGACCGGGTCGAGCACCGTGCTGAGCCGATGCGCCTCGGCCTTGAGCGGCATCGTCACCGACAGGCCGCGCCAGGAGGCGTCGAGCGAGTCGAGCAGGGCCTCCAGCGCATCCTCGCGGCACTCGACGGCCTCGTATCGCCAGGGCAGGCCGAGGGTCTCGTACGCGGCCCCGTGGATGCGAGGCGAACGGGAATGCGAGACGGGCGAGCCGAGCACCGCGAGGTGCATATGCGGCTCAGTCACAGCGGGCGCCCCCCTCCTCGCGGTGCTGCGTGCACCACTCGGCGAGCTGGTCGACGGCGACCTCGTGCTCCTCGATCGTGTTCGAGAAGACGGTGTGCCCGGTTTCCAGGTCGATCGGCATGAAGTACAGCCACTCCCCCTCGGCAGGATGCAGGGCCGCGTCGATCGCGACGTCGCCCGGCAGGCCGATCGGGCCGATCGGGAGACCCGGGTTCGCATAGGTGTTGTAGGGGTTCGAAGCGTCGGCGCGCTCCTCCGAGGTCGTCCACACGGTGTGCGTGTTGCCGGTGCCGTAGGCCACCGTCGCATCGGACTGCAGCAGCATGTCGATGTCGAGCCGGTTGAGGAAGACACGGGCGATCTTCGGGAAGTCGTCGAGGTTCGAGCCGGCCTCGCGCTGGACGATCGACGCGAGCGTGAGCACTCGCCACGCATCGGCCTCGGGCACCCCGTGCTCGTCGAGCGCCTGCCACATGCGGTCGACCAGCTTCTGAACGATCGTCTCGGCCGTGTCCTCGGGCTCGAAGACGTAGGTCGCAGGGAAGAGGAAGCCCTCGACCGAGGGGAACTGCTCAGGCACCCCGAACACCGTCGGGTCGGCGACCGCGGCCTCGAAGTCGGACATGGGGATGCCGGTGAGCTCCGCGGCGCGCTCGAGCGCGTCCATCGCGGCCATGCCCTCCGGCACGGTCAGCGTCAGCTCGACCTTGTTCGCCGGATCTTGCAGTGCGTCGAGTGCCGCCCGCGCGCTCATCTCGAGCTTCAGGCGATAGGAACCGATGTGGAAGTCGACCGCGGGATCCTGCTCGAGCAGCAGCTCGTAGAAGGCGTCGGAGGTCTTCACCACCCCCGCCTCCGCGAGCGTCTCGGCCACATCGCCGCCGATGTCGCCTTCGCGGATCGTGACCACGACCTCGCCATGGCCCTCGCCCTCGTAGTCGTTCGTGGCCCAGCCGAGCTGCAGGGCGATCCGCTCGCCGTAGCTCGACCAGATCGCCACGCCCGCGGCGCCGACGAGCACGAGGAAGACGAGGATCGAGCTGAGCGCGACGATCCACCGTTTGCGGCGCTGCCGCCGCTTCGTCTCGTCTGCGGCATGGATTCCGTGGCTCATGCGGGGTCGCTCTCTATCGGGTTGACTGGCTCTACCACCGTACCGGGCGCCTCGCCCCGAGCGCGCTCGAGGTCGAGGGCGTGCTGCAGGATCACGACCGCTGCGGCCTGGTCGATGATGCCGCGGCTCTGCTTGCTCTTCCGGCCGGCCTGGCGCAGCTGGCCCTGCGCCGAGACGGTCGAAAGCCGCTCGTCGACGAGGCGAACCGGCGCTCCGCCGGAGTTCGCGAGACGGGCCGCGAAGGCCTCGGCGTCCTCCGTCGACGGGGTGCGGTGGCCGCTCAGGCCGAGGGGCAGACCCACGACGAGCTCCATCGCGCCGGCCTCGTCCGCGAGTTCGAGGATGCGGCGCACATCCGCGTCGCCGGAGGCCGCCCGTGCCACCGTCTCGAGCGGGGTCGCGAGCATAGCGTGCGGGTCGCAGCGCGCGACGCCGATGCGGGCTCTGCCCACGTCGACGCCGAGACGCACGCCCGGCCTCATCCTGCCGCCCGCATCACGGTTCAGCCCGCCAGGCTGCGGCGGATCTCGGCGAGCGCCTCGTCGATCTTCGAGGCATCCGCGCCGCCACCCTGCGCGAGGTCGTCCTTTCCGCCGCCGCCCCCGCCGAGCACCTGCGCGCCGAGCCGCGCGAGCGCTCCCGCCTTCGCCCCCGCTTCACGGGCCGCGGGCGTCGTCGCCGCGATCACGACCGGCTTGCCCGCCGCCTCGCCCGCGAGCACGACCACCGCCGCCTCGCCCGCGAGGCGCTCCCTCGCCTGCAGCACGAGGCCGCGCACATCGTCGGCGCTGCCGACGGTGCCGAGTGAAGCCAGCACCACGGTCAGCTCTCCGATGCGTTCCGCGCCCTTCACCAGCTCGGGCAGGCGCTCGCCGAGACGGGCCGCCTCGAGCTGCGCGATCTTCTTCTCCGCCGCCTTGAGCTGCGAGGCGAGATCGCCCACCCGCTCCACGAGCTCGAGTCGCGGCACCTTCAGGCCGGTCGTCAGCTGCTGCACGATCGCGCGCTCGACCGCGAAATTGCGGAAGGCCTCGATGCCGACGAGCGACTCGACGCGACGATTCGTGCTGCCGACCGAGCTCTCGCTGATGAGATTGATCATGCCGACCTCGGCCGAGCTGGAGACGTGGGTGCCCGCGCACAGCTCCCGCGACCACGGCCCGCCGATGTCGACGACGCGCACGCGGTCGCCGTACTTCTCGCCGAACAGCGCCATTGCTCCGAGCTGCTTCGCCTCGTCGAGCGCCATCTCGCGGGTGACGACCTCGTAGTCGCTGCGCACGGCGAGGTTCGCGACCTCCTCGATCTCACTCCTGGTCTCGGCGCTCAGCGCCTCGCTGTGCGTGAAGTCGAGGCGCAGATAGCCGGCCTTGTTGTACGAGCCCGCCTGGTGGGCGTTCGGGCCGAGCACCTCGCGTAGCGCCGCGTGCACGATGTGAGTGCCAGAGTGCGCCTGCGTGGCGCCGCGTCGGTAGTCGGCGTCGACGCGGGTCTCGGCGCGGGCGTCGACCGCGACCGTGCCGATGCTCACCTTGACCGTGTGCACGATGAGCCCGGGAACTGGCTTCTGCACATCGAGCACCTCGGCCTCGAAGCCGTCGCCGATGATGACGCCCTGATCGCTGTCCTGACCGCCCGACTCCGCCCACAGGCTCGTCTCGGACAGCACCAGCTCCGCCAGCTGGCCCTCGTGGGCCACTGGAGCGGGCCGCCCGTCGACCACGATGCCGAGCACGCGGCTCTCGTGGTTCAGCTGGTCGTATCCGACGAAGGCGGTCTCGCCGAGACCCCGCAGCTCCTTGTACACCGAGAGGTCGGCGCGCTGGCCCTTCTTGGCCTTCGCGTCGGCCTTGGCGCGGTCGCGCTGCTCCTGCATGAGGCTCGCGAAGACCTCGCGGTCGACGTCGATGCCCGCCTCCTCGGCGACCTCGAGCGTCAGCTCGATCGGAAAACCGTAGGTGTCGTGCAGCAGGAACGCCGTGTCGCCCGGCAACTGCTGCGATCCTCGCCGCTTCGCCTCATCGACCGCCTCGTCGAGGATCTGCGTGCCCGAGTTCAGGGTGCGCAGGAAGGTCTTCTCCTCTGCATAGGCCGCACGCGAGATGAAGTCGAAGTCGCGCTCCACCTCGGGATAGGCCGCCTTCATCGCGTCGCGCGAGACGGGGAAGAGCGTCTCGAAGCTCGGGCCCTCGACCCCCAGCAGGCGCATCGAGCGGATCACGCGGCGCAGCAGACGGCGCAGGATGTACCCGCGGCCCTCATTGCTCGGCGTGACGCCGTCGGCGATCAGCATGAGGCCGCTGCGCACATGATCCGCGATCACCCGCAGACGCACGTCATCGTCGGCGTTCTCGCCGTAGCGCTTGCCGGCGAGTTCGGCCGCCGCGTCGAGCACGGGGCGCACCTGATCGATCTCGTACATGTTCTCGACGCCCTGCTTGATGAAGGCGACGCGTTCGAGCCCCATGCCCGTGTCGATGTTCTGCTTCGGAAGCGGGCCGACGATGTCGAATTCCAGCTTCGACTTCACGTTCGCGATCTGGTACTGCATGAACACGAGGTTCCAGATCTCGACGTAGCGGTCGTCATCGGTCGCCGGACCGCCGTCGATGCCGTAGGCCGGGCCGCGGTCGAAGAAGATCTCGCTGCAGGGGCCGGCGGGGCCGGGCTGGCCGGTCGACCAATAGTTCGTATCCTTGCCGAGACGCTGGATGCGCTCCTCGGGCAGCCCCGCGATCTCGCGCCACAGGCCGAACGCCTCGTCGTCGTCCTCGTAGACGGTGACCCAGAGATCCTCGGCCTCGAAGCCGAGACCGCCCTCGTCCTCGCTCGTCGTGAGCAGCTCCCAGGCGAAGCGGATCGCCCCCTCCTTGAAGTAGTCCCCGAACGAGAAGTTGCCGCACATCTGGAAGAAGGTGCCGTGGCGCGGGGTCTTGCCGACCTCCTCGATGTCGTTCGTTCGAATGCACTTCTGCACACTCGTCGCGCGCGGGTACGGCGCCGGCACGAGACCCGAGAGATACGGTACGAAGGGCACCATGCCCGCGACCGTGAACATCAGGCTCGGGTCGTCGCTCACGAGCGACGCCGAGGGAACGACCGTGTGGCCGCGCCGCTCGAAGAAGTCGAGCCAGCGTCGGCGGATCTCTGCGGTCTGCATGCTTACTTCTTGGCCTCCAGCTCGGCAAGACGGCGCTCGACGTCGTCGAGAGCCTCCGAGAACTCCTCCTCGGCGATACGGTAGCCCGACGCCACGGCGTCGCCGAACTCGTGCACCCCGCGATTCACCTGATCGAAGAAGCGGCGACCGCTCGGGGTCTGATTCACGAAGTGCGCGGCGACGAAGCCGAGGGCGACCCCGACGACGAGCCAGGACAGTCTGCGCATGCTGATCTCCAGTTCTACGGTGCGTACTGCGCGCTCGGACGAGCCGGCCGCGCCAACCCGTCAAGTCTAGCGTTGCGGGTATGAGCGCTCCTTCCCGGAAGTCGGGGGCGGTTCGGACGGCTTCACCTGCCTCGAAGCAGTCCGAACCGCCCCCGACTCGGACAGGGCGTGGGAATTCTCCGGGAAACGGAAAGGGCGCCGGCCGAAGCCGACGCCCTTTCGCAACGAGCACTCACTGCGAGTACTCCGCGTCTCGCCTTAACGAGCCGCGTAGCCGGCCGCCGCTCGCGCGGCCGCCGAGAACGCAGTACTCACTGCGAGTACTCCGCGTCTCGCTTTAGCGAGCCGCGTAGTACTCGACGACGAGCTGCACGTCACAGGTGACGGGCACCTCGGCGCGCTTGGGGCGACGCAGGAGGCGCGCCTGGAGCTTGTCGAGCTCGACCTCGAGGTAGCCCGGGACGGGGGGCAGCACCTCGGCGTGACCGCCGGCCGCGGCGACCTGGAAGGGCTCGGTGCCCTCCGAGCGCTCCTTGACGTGGATGAGCTGGCCCGGCTTCACGCGGAACGAGGGGCGGTCGACGATCTTGCCGTCGACGAGGATGTGGCGGTGCACGACCATCTGGCGGGCCTGCGCGGTGGTGCGGGCGAAGCCGGCGCGCAGCACGAGGGCGTCGAGGCGCATCTCGAGCAGCTCGACCAGGTTCTCACCGGTCAGGCCGTCCTGGCGGCGGGCTTCCTTGAAGGCGATGACGAGCTGCTTCTCGCGGATGCCGTACTGGGCCCGGAGACGCTGCTTCTCGCGCAGACGGACGGCGAAGTCGCTGTCGCTCTTCCGCTTGGTGCGGCCGTGCTGGCCGGGGCCGTAGGGGCGCTTCTCGAGGTAGCGGGCGGCCTTCGGGGTGAGGGGGATGCCCAGGGCGCGCGACTGGCGAACCTTGGCACGGGTGCGAGTGGTCTTCGACACGGGTGTCCTTTCGGGTTTCTGTTGTGTTCTCTACGAGGATCGCGTGCTGCGCACGCCGCATCCTGTGTTCTCTCGGCCTGTGCTGCGCCCGCATGCTCGGACTGGCGTCCGGTGATGCTCGCGACGCAGCGAACCGATCTCTCGGTGAGGGAACGACCATTGCAGAAACCCGGCTACAGGGCGCCTGCCGTCTTGCGGATCCTTGCAGCCGAGCAAGACCCGCGACGTTGGCCATCGATAAGTTTATCAGATCGTCACCGGTCGGGGACAGTCACCGGTCGAGGACATCAGCCGCGCGTGATGCGGCGGATCTTCTCGAGGCGCTCGGAGACCTCTCGCTCGTGTCCGTGGGTGGTGGGACTGTAGTAGACGCGGTCGGCGAGCTCGTCGGGCAGGTGCTGCTGCCGCAGGACCCCGAGCGGGTCGCTGTGCGGGTAGCGGTAGCCCTTTCCGTGTCCGAGGCGCTTCGCGCCCGGGTAGTGGGCGTCGCGCAGATGGATGGGCACTCGGCCGAAGCTGCCCCGCTTCACATCGGCGATGGCCGAGTCGATTGCGGTGATGACGGCGTTGGACTTCGGCGCGGTCGCGAGGTAGATGGTCGCCTCGGCGAGCGGGATGCGCGCCTCGGGCAGGCCGATGAGCTGCGTCGCCTCGGCGGCGGCGACCGCGATCGGCAGCGCTTGCGGATCTGCCATGCCGATGTCTTCGGCGGCGTGCACCATGAGCCGTCGGGCGATGAAGCGGGGGTCTTCGCCCGCTTCGATCATGCGCGCAAGGTAGTGGATGGCGGCGTCGGGGTCGCTGCCCCTGATGGATTTGATGAACGCGCTGATGACGTCGTAGTGCTCGTCGCCGTTGCGGTCGTAGCGCAGCAGGGCCCGGTCGATGGAGGCGGAGACCGCCTCCGCCGTGATGACCGGTTTCTTCTTGCCCGTCGCGGAGGAGAGCACCGACGCCGCTGCGGCCTCGAGCCCGGTGAGCGCGCGCCGGGCATCGCCGGAGGAGAGCTGCACGAGGGCGGAGAGGCCCTCGTCGCTCAGCCGCACTCCCCCGCCGAGCCCCCGCGGATCCTCGACCGCGCGCCGCAGCAGCACCTCGAGGTCGGCGTCTTCGAGCGGCTGCAGCGTCAGCAGCAGCGAACGGGAGAGCAGCGGGCTGATCACCGAGAACGACGGGTTCTCGGTCGTCGCCGCGATGAGCGTGACCCAGCCGTTCTCGACTCCGGGCAGCAGCGCGTCCTGCTGCGCCTTGGTGAAGCGGTGGATCTCGTCGAGGAACAGCACCGTCGAGAGGCCGTAGAGGTCTCGGTCGTTGAGCGCCCGCTCCATGACCGTTCGCACGTCTTTGATGCCGGCTGTCACCGCAGAGAGCTCGACGAAGCGGCGACCGCTCGACGAGGCGATCGCCTGCGCGATCGTCGTCTTGCCCGTACCCGGCGGTCCCCACAGGATCACCGAGACCGCGCCGCCCGTGCCGTCGGCGGACTCGGCTATGACGCGCAGCGGAGAGCCCGCCTTCAGCAGGTGCGCCTGGCCGACCACCTCGTCGAGCGAGCGCGGCCGCATTCGCACCGCGAGCGGTGCGGTCGGGGAACCGGCCTGAGTGTTCACGATGTCGATGCTACCGGTGACCTCCGACATCTTCCCCGTGGGCTGCGGACGGCTAGAGTGGATAGCGGCATTGCACGGTCGGCGAAGATGTCGGCATCTCTATGAACGAACAGGTGAGCACGGTGAGCGAAACCACGAACGAACAGCCCTGGGGCCGGGTAGACGAGAACCGCACGGTCTACGTGCGCGAGGGCGACTCCGAGCGCGAGGTCGGCCAGTTCCCCGACGGCACCCCTGAAGAGGCGCTCGCCTACTACGAGCGCAAGTTCGCCGACCTCGAAGGCGCCGTCACCCTGCTCGAGGCGCGCGTGGCCCGAGGCACCGCCGGCGGCGACGTCGCCGAGATCGTCGCGAAGCTGCAGCAGCAGCTCGTCGAACCGGCCGCGGTCGGCGACCTCGCCTCGCTGCGCGCTCGCGTCGAGAAGCTGGGCGGCAAGGCCAGCGAGCTCACCGAGAAGCAGCAGGCCGAGCGAGAGGCGGCGAAGCAAGAGGCGCTCGCGCAGCGGGAGGCCATCGTCGTCGAGGCCGAGCGCCTCGCCGCGCAGCCCGAGGCCTCGATCCGGTGGAAGGAGACGGGCCAGGCCTTCGAGCAGCTCTTCACCGACTGGCAGACCAGCCAGCGCTCCGGCCCGCAGGTGCCGAAGTCGGCCGCCGACGCGCTCTGGAAGCGCTTCCGCGCCGCCCGGCAGAGCTTCGACACCGCGCGCCGCGCCCACTTCGCGCAGCTCGACGCCACCAACAAGGACGTCAAGCAGCGCAAGGAGCGCCTCATCGCCCAGGCCGAGGAGCTCGCGCCGAAGGGCATCGAGGGAATCCCCGCCTACCGACGGCTGCTCGACGAGTGGAAGCTCGCGGGCCGTGCCAGCCGCAAGCTCGATGATCAGCTCTGGGCTCGGTTCAAGGCTGCGGGCGATGTGCTCTACGAGGCGAAGGCCGCGGAGGTCGCGCAGACCAACGAGGAGTACGCGGCGAACCTCACCGCGAAGCAGTCGTTGCTCGACGAGCACGCCGACGGCCTGCTGGCGGAGACGGATCGGGTCGCCGCCCGCAAGCGCCTCACCGAGCTGCAGCTCAAGTGGGACGAGATCGGCCGGGTGCCCCGAGAGGCCGTGCGCGATCTCGAGGGCCGCCTGCGCAAGGTCGAGGATCACGTGAAGAATCTCGAAGAGGAGCACTGGCGCAAGACCAACCCCGAGACCAAGGCCCGCAGCGAGGGCCTGCGCGGCCAGCTCGAAGCATCGATCGCCGAGCTCAAGGCAGAGATCGCGAATGCGAAGGATGCCAGGGCCAAGGCGGAGGCCGAGCAGAAGCTCGCCACTCAGGAGTCCTGGCTCGCGGCCATCGGCGACTGACGCCTCGGCCCCCTCGGCGGCAGGAACGCGCGCTCCTGAGACGAGTTATCCACAGTTCCCGGTTTCCGCCCTCCCGAGGGCTCGGAAACCGGGATCATGTGTCTATGCCCTCACGACTCCCCTCGGCGGAGCCGGCCGCCGGCCTCCTGACCCTTCCCATCCCGCCGCGATACGACCGCTGGCCTGTCGCACTGCAGCACGCCATGCGCCTGCGCGGCGCGCTCGTCCGGTGCGGGCCCGGCATGAGAGGCGTCGGCTGGCCAGACAGCCCGGGCGTGCGGCTCGCCGCGCTCGGTGCATGGCTCGGCGAGGATCTCTGCGCCAGCCATCTGACGGCTGCCTGGGTGTGGGCCGCGGCTGAGCACCCGGGCGAACCGCTCCGCCTCGCCGCCAGGGCGGGTGGCTCCCGCCGCTCCCCCGCCGGCGTGCGGCGGTACGAGCTACGCCTCGGCGACGGCGAGCTCGAGCGCTTCGGCGGGCTCCCCGTCACCACCCGCATGCGCACCTTGCTCGACCTGCTCCACGACCCGAGCGGATTCCCCGAAGAAGAGCGGCATGCAAGCCGGGCCCTGCTCGCACGGATACCCGACGGGGCCGAGCGCGTCTCGGCCCGACTGCTGGGGCACCGCCGTCCGCATCGCCGTCTGGCAGTGCAGCGGCTGGGGCTGATCCTCGCCCCCGAACCGGGTCAGCCCGAGCTCACCCGGTAGGCGTCGTACACTCCCTCGATTCGACGCACCGCGTTGAGCACGTGATCGAGGTGGGTCGTGTTCGCCATCTCGAAGACGAAACGGCTGATGGCGAGCCGCACGCTCGACGTGTTGACCGACGCCGAGAGGATGTTGACGTGATGCTCGGAGAGCACGCGCGTGATGTCGGAGAGCAGTCCCGAACGGTCGAGCGCCTCGACCTGTATCTGCACGAGGAAGACGCTCTTCGACGTGGGCGCCCATTCGACGTCGACGAGACGATCCTGCTGCTCGGCGAGCGCCCGGAAGTTGCTGCAGTCGGTACGGTGCACCGAGATGCCCTGCCCCTTGGTGATGAAGCCGCGGATCTCGTCGCCCGGCACCGGGGTGCAGCACTTGGCGAGCTTGACGAGCACGTCGTCGGCGCCCTGCACCATGACGCCGGAATTCGATTCCTGCTTGCTCGGATGCCGGGCCGGCGCCGAGGAGATGAGCGCGTCGCTCGGCTCCGTCGAGGCAGCCTCGCGATCGAGGAACGCCGTGATCTTCTCGATCACCGACTGCGCCGAGACGTGCCCTTCGCCGATGCCGGCGAAGAGGCCCGCGACGTCGACATAGCGCAGCTGCAGCGCGACCTGTTTGATCGCCTCGGAGTTCATGAGCTGGTGCAGCGGCAGGTTCTGCTTGCGCAGCGCTTTCGTCAGCTCGTTCTTGCCGAGCTCGACCGCCTCTTCGCGCCGCTCCTTCGTGAACCACTGTCGGATCTTGTTCTGCGCGCGCTTGCTCTTGACGAAGTTCAGCCAGCCCTGGTTGGGCCCCGCGTTCGGATCTCGGGAGGTGAACACCTCGACCACGTCGCCGTTGTGCAGCGGCGTCTCGAGCGGCACGAGCCGCCCGTTGACCCGTGCGCCCATCGTGCGATGGCCGACCTCGGTGTGCACCGCGTAGGCGAAATCGACGGGGGTGCCGCCATCCGGCAGGCCGATGACGCGCCCCTTCGGCGTGAAGACGTAGACCTCCTTCGCGCCGATCTCGAAGCGAAGCGCGTCGAGGAACTCGCTCGGATCCTCGGTCTCGGCCTGCCAATCGCTGATGTGCGCGAGCCAGGCCATGTCGTTCGAGGTCGGGGTGGCGCCGCCCTGCTTGTACTTCCAGTGGGCCGCGACGCCGTACTCGGCACGCTGGTGCATCTCGTAGGTGCGGATCTGGATCTCGACCGCGCGTCCGTCGGGGCCGATCACGGTCGTGTGCAGCGACTGGTAGAGGTTGAACTTGGGGGTCGCGATGTAGTCCTTGAAGCGACCCGGGATGGGCGTCCAGCGCGCATGCACGGCTCCGAGCACGGCATAGCAGTCGCGGATGGAGCCGACGAGCACGCGGATGCCGACGAGGTCGTAGATGTCGTCGAAGTCGCGGCCCCGCACGATCATCTTCTGGTAGATCGAGTACAGCTCTTTGGGCCGACCGGTGACCTCACCGCGGATCTTGGCCTCGCGCAAATCGCTCTCGATCGAGCTGATCACGACTCCCACGAGCTCCTCGCGCTTCGGATTGCGCTGCGAGACGAGGTTCTCGATCTCTGCGTAGAGCTTCGGTTTGAGCACCGCGAACGACAGATCCTCGAGCTCCGTCTTCATCGACTGGATGCCGAGGCGATGCGCGAGGGGCGCGTAGATCTCAAGCGTCTCCTGCGCTTTGCGCTTCGCCGAATCGGCGGCCACGAACCCCCACGTTCGGGCATTGTGCAAGCGGTCGGCGAGTTTGATGACGAGCACTCGGATGTCCTTCGACATCGCGACCACCATCTTGCGCACGGTCTCGGCCTGCGCGGAGTCGCCGTACTTGAGCTTGTCGAGCTTCGTCACGCCGTCGACGAGCATCGCGATCTCCTCGCCGAAGTCGGCGGTGAGCTGCTCGAGCGAGTACTCGGTGTCTTCGACGGTGTCATGCAGGAGGGCGGCGGCGATCGCGACGGGGGCGACGCCGAGCTCCGCGAGGATCTGGGCGACCGCGATGGGATGCGTGATGTAAGGCTCGCCGCTGCGCCGTTTCTGGCTGCTGTGCGCGCGTTCGGCGACCAGGTAGGCCCGCTCGATGATCGACAGATCGGCCTTCGGCCAACTGCTTCGAACCGTGCGGATGAGCTCCTCGACCGCGCCGGGAGCGCCGGAACGGGAGAAGATGCGGGGCACCAGGCGGCGCAGCGAGACGCCGCTCTGCGTACCGGTGTCATTGCTCGACACGTCGCACCTCCTGCCCCATCGGTGATTGAACGTTACACCCCGGCGGAGCCTCAGGGCAAAGCGAGGCCCGGCCGGGGTGCGTACGGTGCGTCCTAGGCCCCGACCGGGGCCGTCTCGTCCTCGTCCTCGCTGTCGACGGCGTCACCGCGATCGCGGGCGCGCGCCTTGAACACGCGCGCCTCGTGCTTCTTGATCGACGGCTCGTTCTGGCGCAGCTGCGCGTAGACCGGGGCCGCGATGAAGATCGTCGAGTAGGCGCCGACGAGGATGCCGATGAAGAGCGCGAGCGCGATGTCGCGCAGTGTGCCGGCGCCGAGCACGAAGGCTCCGATGAAGAGGATCGAGGCGACCGGCAGCAGCGCGACGACCGAGGTGTTGATCGAGCGCACGAGGGTCTGGTTCACCGCGAGATTCACGGATTCGGAGAACGTGCGACGGTCGTTCAGTTCACCCGGTTCGGTGTTCTCGCGGATCTTGTCGAAGACCACGACGGTGTCGTACAGCGAGTAGCCAAGGATGGTGAGGAAGCCGATGACGGCGGCCGGCGTGATCTCGAAGCCCGAGATGCCGTAGATGCCGGCCGTGATGATGAGGTCGTGGAACAGCGCGATGAGCGCCGCGAGCGACATCTTCCAGGTGCGGAAGTAGATCGCCATCACCAGCGCGGCGAAGAGGATGAAGACCCCGAGCGCGATGAGCGCCTGCCGGGTGATGTCCTGGCCCCAGAGCGCGCCGATGTACGAGGCGGTGACCTCGTCCTCGCCGACGCCGTAGGCCTCCGCGAGCGCCGCGTGCAGCTCGCGCGACTGCGTGTCCTCGAGCTGCTCGGTCTGCACCCGGATGTCGGTCTGGCCGACGAGCGAGACGCGCGGCGCGGAACCCGGCAGCACTTCCTCGACGGCCTCTGCCGCGAGCGACTGGTCGCGCTCGCCCTCGGAGACGTGCACCTGGAACTGGCTGCCGCCGGTGAACTCGATGCCGAATGTGAAGCCGCCGCGCAGCATCGGGCCGACGATGGCGATGAGGATCAGCACCGCCGCGATGGCATACCAGGTCTTGCGGCGTCCGATGAAGTCGATCGACTTCTCTCCGGTGTAGAGAGCGTTGCCGAACTCGGCGAATGAGCGACGAGCCATGTCAGCTCTCCTTTCGAGTCTTCGAGGCGGATGCCGGCGTCTTCACGGCGGGACGAGACGCGGTGCTCGTCCGCTCGGCCACGGTTCCCGCAGCCTCGGCGGCCTTGCGCTCGGCGATGGTCTGCCTGCGCTCGGCCTCGCGCTTCGAGCCCTGGTTCTTCTTGGCCGCCCCGCGACTCGCCACGACGGGCTCGCGGAACTGCGCACGACCCCGGTAGACGGCGCCGAGGCGCTGCGGGTCGAGCCCCGATGCGGGATGCCCGCCGGCGTAGAAGCGGGTGCGCGCGAGCAGGGTCATCATCGGATGCGTGAAGAGCGCGACGACGAGGATGTCGACGAGCGTCGTCAGGCCGAGCGTGAAGGCGAAGCCGCGAACGCTGCCGACCGCGAGGATGAAGAGGATCGCGGCGGCGAGGAAGTTGATGCCGTCCGAGGCCAGCACGGTGCGGAACGCCTTCTTCCAGCCGTGCTCGACGGCCCGATCGAGGCTGAACCCGTCGCGCAGGGCGTCGCGGATGCGCTCGAAGTAGACGATGAACGAGTCGGCGGTGATGCCGACCGCGACGATGACGCCTGCGACGCCCGCGAGCGAGAGGCGGTAGCCCTGTCGCCAGGAGAGCAGTGTCAGCATCAGATAGGTGATGACGCCGGCGACGACGAGCGAGGCGATCGTGAGCGAGCCGAGCGCGCGGTACTGGAACAGCGAGTAGACGACGACGAGGATCAGGCCGATGAGACCGGCGAGCAGACCCGCCTGCAGCTGGTTCGAGCCGAGCGTCGCCGAGATGTCTTCCTGGCTCTGCACGGTGAAGCCGATCGGCAGCGCGCCGAATTTGAGCTGGTTGGCGAGCACCTGGGCGCTCTCCTGCGTGAAGGAGCCGCTGATCGAGGGGCGACCGTCGAGGATCAAGCCGTTCATCGTCGGGGCCGAGATGACCGTGCTGTCGAGCACGAAGGCGAACATGTTGGCCGGCTCGGGCTGACCGTACATGCGGGTGCTGATCTCGCCGAAGGTCTTGGTGCCCTCGTCGTTGAGCGTGATCTGGACGACCCATTGTCCGCTGCTCGCGCCGGTCGAGGTGGTGCCGATCTGCGCCACGGCGTCGGTGATCGTCTCGCCGCCCATCTCGACGGGGCCGAGAATGTACTTGTAGAGCCCGAACTCGTCGCAGGTGATGATCGGGCGATCAGTCGGCGCCTCGCTGAGGCCCAGGGTCTCTTCCGCGGTGCAGGTGAAGTCGGCGAACTCGGCGAGCAGCGCCTCGGTGAGCCATGTCTGGTCGTATGCGGTCTCCGGCAGGGGATCGGGGTAGAGATCGCCCGGCTCGCCCGTCTCCGCGGCGTCGGCCTCGCCCTCGACGGCGGCCTCCGCTTCCGCGGCGTCTGTCTCGGCTGCGGCAGGATCGGCGGCCTCCTCGGCCGGCGCCTCGGTCGCGGCGGCGTCGCCCTCGACGCCGTCCTCGCCCGTAATCTCCTCTTCGGCCTCGCCCGCGGGCTGCTGCTGACCGCCGTTCACGCCCAGGTAGAGCACGGGCCGGAAGTCGAGCTTGGCCGAGGCCTCGATGCGCTGCAGCGTCGCATCGTCGGCCTTGCCCGGGATCGAGACCGAGATGTTCTGCGTTCCCTGGGTGGCGATCTCGGCCTCGGAAACGCCCGAGGCGTCGACGCGCTGGCGGATGATCGCCACCGCCTGCTCGAGCTGCTCACCGGTGACGGACTGCCCGTCGGCGAGCTTGGGGGCCAGGATGATCTGCGTGCCGCCCTGCAGATCGAGCGCGAGCTTCGGGGTCCAGGTCGCATCGCTGCGCCAGACTCCGAGAGCGATCACGCCGACGAGGGCGACGATGAAGACGAGCAGTGCGATGAGCGAGCGCTGGGCTCGCCTCACTGCGGGTGACTGCGCCACGTAACAACTTCTTTCTTCTCAATCGCGCCGGGTGGCGCGGTTGACTGCTGGGAAACCGCCGGGAGCCCCCTCACCCGGCGCGCAGAGCCGGGGCTCAGGCCTTGGGCGTCTCGCCCTCGCCGGGCTCGCCGGTGCCGGTCTCGGGCTGCTCCGCCTCGGGGGCCTCGATCTCGGTCGCAGGCGCCTCGCCGAGCTGCTCGGGCTCTGCCTCTTCGATGCGCTCGCCGAACGCCGGATCGTCATCGGGCGCGAGCTCGCCGGTCTCGGCGGGAGTGATGATCTGGCCGATCGCGTTGCGGTGCACGACGAGGCTCGAGTCGCCGCTGCGGACGGTGACGCGGTTCTCCTCGTCGTCAACCGACTCGACGGTGGCGAAGATGCCCGACTGGAGCATGACCTCGGCGCCGGGGCGCAGGTTGTTCTGCATCTCCTGCTGAGCCTGCTGACGCTTCTTGCCGTTGCGGAACATGAAGAAGATGAGCACGGCGATGAGGCCGAACATTACGAGTGAAAGCGGATCCACGGGTGTCCTTTCGGTGGCACGGTCAGATCGGCGCTCTTCACGCCAAACCACTCAAGACTATAGGACATCCGGCATGGGGACACCTGTGTGCTCCCAGCCGCGCCGTGTGGCGATGCGTCCCCGCGGCGTGCGGCTCAGCAGCCCTGCCCGCACGAGGAAGGGCTCGACCACCGCCTCGATGGTCTCGGCCTCCTCGCCGACGGACACGGCGAGCGTCGACAGGCCGACTGGGCCGCCCCCGAAGCGCTCGACCACGGCGTGCAGCACCTCGCGGTCGAGACGATCGAGACCGTGCGCGTCGATGTCGTAGAGCGCGAGCGCCGCGCGCACGGCGTCGAGATCGCCGGGGGTCTCGTGCACGAGACTGTAGTCCCGCACGCGCCGAAGCAGCCGGTTCGCGATACGAGGCGTGCCTCGCGAACGGCTCGCGATCTCTTCCACTCCTCGGCGCTCGATCTCGAAGCCCAGCAGACGCGCGGCGCGGGTCACGACGGAGGAGAGCTCGTCCTCGTCGTAGAACTCGAGGTGCGCGGTGAAGCCGAAGCGGTCGCGCAGCGGATTCGGCAGCAGGCCCGACCGGGTGGTCGCGCCGACGAGCGTGAACGGAGAGAGTTCGAGCGGGATCGAGGTGGCGCCGGCGCCCTTGCCGACCATGATGTCTATCTTGAAGTCCTCCATCGCGAGGTAGAGCATCTCTTCGGCGCTGCGGGCCATGCGATGGATCTCGTCGATGAACAGCACCTCGCCGGGCGTGAGCGCTGAAAGCACTGCAGCGAGGTCTCCGGCGTGCTGGATCGCGGGGCCGGAGGTCTGGTGCAGCGGTTTGTCGAGCTCGGCCGCCACGATCATCGAGAGCGTCGTCTTGCCGAGGCCCGGAGGGCCCGCGAGGAGGATGTGGTCGGGGGTGCGCTGCTGCTTCAGCGCAGCGTCGAGCAACAGGCGCAGCTGACCGCGAGCCTTCGCCTGACCGACGAACTCGTTCAGCGAGCCCGGTCGCAGCGCGCCCTCGAAGCCGATCTCGTTCTGCGAGGCCTGGGGCGACAGCTCCCCCGTCATCGGCGGCCCTCTTCGGAGGTCGAGGATCGCGTCCCGAGACGGGGTGTCTGCAGAAGCAGCAGCGCCGCGCGCAGCAGACCGGCCTCGTCGCCCGGCGCACCCGCATCGAGCGCGTCCTGCACCGCGGCCTTCGCCTGCGCCTCGCTGTAGCCGAGGCCCAGCAGACCCTGCTCGACCGTGCTGGCGGCGCGAACCCCGTCGCCCGACGCGCCGCCGGCAGCCTCTGCCCCCTCGCCGGGGCCGCTCGCGAGTGCGAAGCCCTGCAGTTTGCCTGCGAGCTGCACCGCGATCAGCTTCGCGGTCTTCGGGCCGATGCCGGACACCTTGCGGAACGGCTTCTCGTCTTCGGCCGCTGCCGCCCGGGCCACCTCCGCCGGCGACAGCTCGCTGAGCACGCCGAGCGCGCTGCGGGGCCCGACGCCCGAGACTCCGAGCAGGATGCCGAACACCTCGAGCTCTTCCGGGGTCGAGAACCCGAAGAGCGTCATCGAGTCCTCCCGCACCACCAGCTGCGTGTGCAGGAACACCTGGGCGCCGGCGTGCAGGCCGGGCGTCCGGGCGGGCACCTCGGCCCGCATGCCGACGCCGCCGACCTCGATCACGGCCCAGCCGGCGCCGACTGCGAGCACCTCACCGCGAATAGAAGCAATCACGCACTCAGCCTAGGGCCGAGGCCCGACATTCTCGGAACCGCCACGCCGCTCATTCGAACATAGCTACGAATGCCGCTCCCGGGGCGGGCGTTTCGGGCGGGTCGCTCTATACCGAGACGGCGCTCTTCGCCCGCACCGCCCGGTTGACCGAGGAGACGATGGCTTTGAGCGTTGCGCGGGTGGTGTCGGGGTCGATGCCCACCCCCCACAACCGCTGCCCGTCGACGTCGAGGTCGACGTAGGCCGCTGCGACCGCGTCGCCGCCCTCGCTCATGGCGTGCTCGACGTAGTCGAACAGCGTCACCTCGTGGCCGCTCGCGTTGAGACCGTTGATGAAGGCGTCGATCGGGCCGTTGCCGCGAGCCGTCAGCTGAGAGGTCTCATCGCCCACGCGGAAGTCGACCGTGAGCTCGGTCACGCCGTCGCCGGCGCTCGTCGAGGAGGTGCGGAAGAGCTCGTACCGCCCCCAGCGCTCGAAGGAGGCCTCGGTGGTCGGCAGGTACTCGTCCTGGAAGATGCGCCAGATCTCCTCGCTCGAGACCTCGCCGCCCTCGCTGTCGGTCAGCGCCTGCACGACCGAGCTGAACTCGATCTGCAGGCGGCGCGGCAGGTCGAGCGAGTGATCGGCCTTCAGCAAGTAGGAGACGCCGCCCTTGCCCGACTGCGAGTTCACCCGGATCACGGCCTCGTAGGAGCGCCCCAGATCCTTCGGATCCACCGGCAGGTAGGGAACGGCCCAGACCAGGTCGTCGACCGGGACGCCTGCGGCCTCAGCATCGGCCGCCATGCGCTCGAAGCCCTTCTTGATCGCGTCCTGGTGCGATCCGGAGAACGCGGTGTAGACCAGATCGCCGGCCCACGGGCTGCGCTCGTGCACGCGCAGCTGGTTGCAGTACTCGGCGGTACGGCGCACCTCGTCGAGGCGCGAGAAGTCGATCTGCGGGTCGATGCCCTGCGTGAACAGGTTGATGCCCAGTGCGACCAGGTCGACGTTGCCGGTGCGCTCTCCATTGCCGAAGAGGCAGCCTTCGATGCGGTCGGCACCGGCCATGTAGCCGAGTTCGGCCGCGGCGATCGCGGTACCGCGATCGTTGTGCGGGTGCAGCGAGAGGATGACGTTCTCGCGGTGGTTCAGATGGCGCCCCATCCACTCGATCGAGTCGGCGTAGACGTTCGGGGTCGCCATCTCGACCGTGGCGGGCAGGTTGATGATGACCTTGCGCTCCGGCGTCGGCTCGAAGATCTCGATGACCTCGTTGCACACCTCGACCGCGTACTCGAGCTCCGTGCCGGTGTACGACTCGGGAGAATACTCGTAGTAGATCTCGGTGCCCTCGCAGATCGACTCGCTCGCGCGGCACAGCCTCGCACCGTCGGTGGCGATCTTCTTGATGCCGTCCTTGTCCTGACGGAAGACGACGTCGCGCTGCAGCACGCTCGTGCTGTTGTAGAGATGCACGATCGCCTGCTTGGCGCCGATCAGCGACTCGTAGGTGCGCGTGATCAGGTGTTCACGGGCCTGCGTCAGCACCTGGATGGTCACGTCGTCGGGGATCGCGTCCTCCTCGATGAGCTGACGCACGAAGTCGAAGTCGGTCTGGCTCGCCGAGGGGAAGCCGACCTCGATCTCCTTGTAGCCCATCTTCACCAGCAGGTCGAACATGATGCGCTTGCGCTCCGGGCTCATCGGATCGATGAGCGCCTGGTTGCCGTCGCGCAGGTCGACGGCGCACCAGCGCGGCGCCTCGGTGATGACCTTGCCGGGCCACGTGCGATCGGGCAGATCGACCTTGATGATCTCGTGGAACGGGCGGTACTTGTGGATCGGCATGCCCGAGGGCTGCTGCGTGTTCTTCATGGTTTCGTCTCTCGCTCGATTACTTGCTCAGCCAACGCGAACACCGCGACGAGGGAGGCCTGGAAACTAGGACTCGTCGCGGCGGCTAAGGAGAAGCGAGCCGAACAGCATGTCAGTAGCATAGCACTCGCGCTACGGGTCAGCCCTTCCGGTAGGCGGCGGCGCCGAACCCGAGGATCAGGTAGCCGATCGGCGCGAGCAGCCACAGCAGGAAGAAGGAGAACCCGCCTCCCTTGCCGAAGCGGTCGCCGAGACGGATCGCGACGAAGATCGAGAAGATGAAGTTCACGATCGGGATCAGGTAGAGCAGGCCCATCCAGGCCGAGTAGCCGGCCACCTTCACGAGCACGAAGAGGTTGACGATCGGGATGATCGCGAGAATGCCCGGGTAGCCGGCTTTCGAGAAGACGCGCCACAGGGCGATAGCCACGATGACGTACCAGGCGATCGCGAAGATCCCGTAGTCCTGGAACAGCGTGGTGAACTGGGCTTGATCGGTGATGCTCTGCATGGCTCCAGGCTAGTGCCTCCCGTGCGCCGGCGCGCACGAACCGCACGGGCTCAGAAGCCGAGTCTTCCGAGCGCCTTCGGATCCCGCTGCCATTCCTTGAGCACCTTGACCCGCAGCGAAAGGTAGACGCGGCGGCCGAGCAGCTGCTCGATGCCCTTGCGGGCGCGCTCGCCCACGTCGCGCAGGCGCGAGCCGCCCTTGCCGATCACGATGCCCTTCTGGCTGTCGCGCTCCACGTAGAGCGATGCATAGAGCTCGAGCAGGCCGTCCTCCCGCTCCTCGCGATCGTCGACCGTGGCGGCGAGGGAGTGCGGCAGCTCGTCGCGCACCCCGTCGAGCGCTGCCTCGCGGATCAGCTCGGCGATGCGGTCGTCCTCGCTCTCGTCGGTCGTGGTGTCGGCCTCGTAGAGCGGCGGCGAGAGCGGCATGAGGCCGAGCAGCACATCGCTCAGCACGTCGAGCTGCTCGCTCGTGACCGAGGAGATCGGCACGACCGCATCCCACTCGCGCAGCGTCCCGAGCATCGTCAGCTGTTCGATGATCTCGCTCGAGCCGGCCTGGTCGACCTTCGTGAGGATCGCCACCTTCTTCGCCCGCGGGAAGTCGTTCAGCCGCTCGTTGATGAAGCGGTCGCCGGGCCCCAGCTTCTCGTTCGCGGGAACGCAGAAGCCGATCACATCCACATCGCCGAGAGTCGCCTCGACGAGCGCGTTGAGCCGCTCGCCCAGCAGCGTGCGCGGGCGATGGATGCCTGGGGTGTCGACGATGATGAGCTGGCCGTCATCGCGGTGAACCACGCCTCGGATCGCGCGGCGCGTGGTCTGCGGCTTCGAGCTCGTGATCGCGATCTTCTCGCCCACGAGCGCGTTCGTGAGCGTCGACTTGCCCACGTTGGGGCGGCCCACGAAGCTCACGAAGCCCGCGCGGAAGCCCTCGGACGACGCGCCCTGCGCGTCGTGATCCTCGTCACTCATCGCCCTTGCCCTTCTCGTTCTCGAGCGCGGCCAGCTCGCCCGTGCCGGGACCCACCCAGCGCGCTCCGACCGAGACGAGGCGCTGGCGCTTGCGCTCGGTCTCGAGCGCCGTGAGCTCGACGCCCCCGACCAGCACCGCGTCGCCCTCGTCCGCCAGACGGCCGAGGTGCTTCGCGACGAGGCCGCCGACGCTGTCAACCTCGTCATCCTCGAGCTCGATGCCGAATATCTCGCCCAAGCGGTCGATCGGCAGGCGGGCGCTCACCTTGAAGGTGCCGTCCGCAAGCGCCTCGACCTCGGGCGATTCGCGATCGTGCTCGTCGTTGATGTCCCCGAGCAGCTCCTCGATCAGATCCTCGAGCGTGACGAGGCCGGAGATGCCGCCGTACTCGTCGACGACGAGCGCGAGGTGGTTGGACTCCCGCTGCATCTGGCGCAGCAGGTCGTCGGCGCGTTGCAACTCGGGCACGAACATCGCCGGCTTCATGATTCTGGTCACGGGTGCTGTCTGCGCCTCTTCGGGGCGGCGCAGCTGGAATCCGCTGAGGTCGCGCAGATAGGCGACCCCCTCGACCTCGTCCGAGTCGCCCGTCGCCACGACCGGCACCCGGGAGTGACGGGACGCGAGCAGCGTCTCCAGCGTCTCGCGCACGGTCTGCTCTGCGTCGACCGTGACCATGTCGGTACGGGGCACCATGACCTCGCGCACGAGCGTCTCGCCGAACTCCACGATCGAGTGGATGTAGTCGCGGTCGTCGTCTTCGAGCAGCTCCTGCTCGACGGCCTGGTCGACGAGCGAGAGCAGCTGCTCCTCGTCGCGCACGCGGCCGCGCCCCAGGGCGACTCGACCCGAGATCCGCTTGCTCGCATCGGCGAGACGGGTGAAGAGAGGCGGAAGCTGTTCTTCGCTCATCGCCGCCGCTCGCCAACCGTGAACGCCGCGACCAGGTCGCGCTGGAGGCCGAACATCTCGGCCTCCTCCGCCGGGGTCGCGTGATCGAAGCCGAGCAGATGCAGCATGCCGTGCGTGAGTAGGATGACGACCTCGGTCTGCGTGTCGTGGCCGGCGGCCTCTGCCTGCGCCTCGGCGACCTGCGGGCAGATCACGACGTCGCCGAGCAGGCCGGAGGGCGTGGGCGAATCGGGCCGGCCCGGGCGCAGCTCGTCCATGGGGAAGCTCAGTACGTCGGTCGGCCCGGGCTCATCCATCCACTCGACGTGGAGGCGCTCGATCGCGGCCTCGTCGACGAGCGAGATGCCGAGCTCGGTCTGCGGATGCACGTGCAGGGAGTCGAGCACGAACGCCGCGAGTCTCTGCAGCACCGTCTCGTCGAGCTGCACGCCCGACTCGTTGTTGATCTCGATGCTCATGACCGCTCCTTCTGGGCCTCGTATGCCGTGTACGCGTCCACGATGCGGCCGACGAGGCTGTGGCGCACGATGTCGTCGGCCGTGAGCTCGGCGAAGTGGATGTCATCGACGCCGCGCAGGATGCGGTTCACCACCCGGAGGCCGCTCGAGGCGATCGGCAGATCCACCTGCGTGATGTCGCCCGTGACCACCATCTTCGAGCCGTAGCCGAGACGGGTGAGGAACATCTTCATCTGCTCGGGGGTCGTGTTCTGCGCTTCGTCGAGGATCACGAAGGATTCGTTGAGCGTGCGCCCGCGCATGTAGGCGAGCGGAGCCACCTCGATCGTGCCGCTCGCGACGAGTTTCGGCACCGTGTCGGCCTCCATCATCGAGCCGACGGCGTCGAAGAGAGGTCGCAGGTAGGGGTCGATCTTGTCCTCGAGTGTGCCGGGCAGGTAGCCGAGCCGCTCCCCCGCCTCGACGGCCGGCCTCGTCAGGATGATCTTCGCGACCTCGCGCCGTTGCAGGGCCTGAACGGCCTTCGCCATCGCGAGGTAGGTCTTGCCCGTACCCGCCGGGCCGATGCCGAAGGTCACGGTGTGATGCTCAATGCCGTCGACGTAGGCGCGCTGACCGCTGGTCTGCGGGCGGATCGCGTGGCCTCGCACGGTCAGAATGGGCTCGCCGAGCATCTGCGCGGCGGTCGGGCCGCCGCCCCGCTCGACGAGCCGCGTGGCCTCGCGCACGTCGTGCCTCGAGACGGCGCCGCTGCGCCGCGCGACCTCGAGCACGTCGGTGACGACCTGTTCGGCTGCCTTCACGGCAGCTGCGGGCCCGTTCAGCGTCAGCACATGATCCCGAGCGTGGAACTGCACCGAGGGGTGCTGCCGCTCGAGATCGGCGATCAGCTGATCCCGGTGGCCGAGGAACTGCGCCAGGTCGACGCCCGTCAGCAGCACGGTGCGCTGCAGCTGGGTGCGTCCGGTCTCGGCGGGCGCTGGGTCGTTGCTGGAGTCCGGCACTACAGCGAGCCCTCCTCGAGTCCGCCTGCGAGCAGATGCGCGTGCACGTGGAACACCGTCTGCCCGGCGTTCGCACCGTTGTTGAAGACGAGGCGGAAATCGCCGTCGGCGTGCTCCTCGGCGAGGCGCTTCGCCACCGCCACCATCTCGGCGAGCAGGGCAGGGTCTCCCGCGGCGAGCTCGGTCACATCGGCGTACTCCGTGGTCTTGGGGATCACGAGGATGTGCACCGGGGCCTGCGGGGCGATGTCCGGAAATGCGATGATGCGTTCGGTCTCGACGAGCTTCTCGACCGGGATCTCGCCCGAGACGATCTTGCCGAACACGGTGTCTGCTGCCATGCTCCAAGTCTAGCGGCCCGGTGCCGGCCCTCCGTCAGGAAGAGGGCTCGGCACCGGCCGGAGGCAGCGGATCAGCTCTTCGCGGCGAAGGCGGCATCGACCGCGTCGGCGAACTCCCCGAGCGAGCGGAACTCGAGATCGGGCCTCACGTCGACCCCGGGATCCGGCGTCGCGCCCCACCCCGGACGGGCGTGGCGGCGGTTGATCCATACGGTGTCGAGTCCGGCGCGCTTGCCCGGCACATGGTCGTGGAACAGCGACTGGGCGACGTGCAGCAGCCGGGGGCGTTCGACGCCGACCTCGCCGAGGCGCTCGAGGAGCACCTCGAAGTTGCGCGGGCTCGGCTTGTACGAACCGATGCGCTCGGCGGTGTGCACCTGGTCGAAGTCGACGTCCATGCGGGCGATGCTGCCCTCGACGCCCTGCTGGTGCACGTTCGAGAGGATGATGAGCTTGTATCGGAGCTTCAGGCGCGTCAGGGCTTCGTGCGTGTCGGAGAAGGCCGGCCAGTCCGGCACGGATCGGCCGAGCGCCTGCACGTCCTCGTCGGTCACGGGCAGACCGAGGTCGCGCGCCGTGCGGCGAAAGGCGGCCTGCAGCACTTCGCAGTAGGCGAGGGCCGGGAACTCCCGCTCCACCGCGGCCTCGTTGTCCGCGTAGGCGAGCAGCAGCGCCTCGTCGTCGAGCTCGCTCCCATGCCGCTGCGCCCACGCCGAGAGCACGGCGGCGATGCCGGCCTCCCAGTCGATGAGCGTCCCGTAGACGTCGAAGCTCAGTGCCGAGTATTCGGTCAGATCAAGCATTGCCCCTCCAGGCTCTCAGTTCGAGGATCCGGCCGATCCTCGCTTCCAAGATTGTACAACAATCTGTGAAGAAATGTGCATATTTGTTACACAAAATCACCGAGGCGGCGCGCCTTCCTCCGAGCACCCGCGCGTCGGCTGAGATACTGGTCGATGTGACCGCACCCGACCCCGCACCCCGCCCTACAGCCAAGGCGCTGCTCGCAGAGGAGCTGCGGGAGCGCATCCTCGACGGAGACATCGCGCCCGGCACTCCGTTGCGCGAAGAGGAGCTGTCGCGCTCGCACGGCCACTCCCGCCACACCGTGCGCTCGGCTCTCTCCCAGCTCGCGGCCGAACGACTCGTGCAGTTCATCCCCTACCGCGGGGCCCGGGTCGCCGACCTGAGCGACGCCGAGGTCGAGGATCTGCAAGCCCTGCGCGGCGCGCTCGAAGCCGAGGCCGTGCGGCTGCTGCACGAGCGGCACGGCGACGCCTGGCCCGACGAGGTGCTCTCCCCCGTGCGGGCGGGCATCGACGCGCTCGCCGACGCCGAACGAGGCGGCGACTGGCTCGACATCACTCGCGCGCACGCCGACGTGCACCGGAGGATCGTGGCCGCTGCAGGCAGCTCGCGCATCGCCGACAGCTACGAGCAGCTCAACTCCGAGACCCTGCTGCTGCTCACGGCCGTTCGCTCGCTCTACGCGAGCGGTGCCCTGGCAGAGGAGCATCGCGGCTATCTGCGCGACATCCAGAGCGGTGACGGGGCGGTCGTGCGCGAGCACCTCGCGCACACCTCGCAGCTCATCCGCGAGGCGCGGCGCAGCCGGAGCTGAGCACCGCCGGGAGCGGTTCGGCCCCCTACCAGCGCCCGAGCGCGACGTTCAGCACCGCAAGAGCCGCCGGGCCCGCGCTCGAGGTGCGCAGCACCGTGCGTCCGAGCACGAGCACCCGGGCGCCCGCCGCCTCCAGCGCATCGAGCTCGGCGTCCGCGAAGCCTCCCTCCGGACCCACCACGAGCTGGATCTCGCGCACCGCCGAACCGGCCCCGCTGGCCGCCCAGTCGGCAAGGCCGCGCTCGCCGCGCGGGTGCAGCACCAGCACCTCCGTGTCGTCTCGCGCCGCGAACTCGCAGAGCTCTCCGATACTACGAGGATCGAGCACCTCCGGCACTCGGGCGCGCATGCTCTGCTTGGCCGCCTCGCGCGCCACCCTCGACCACTTGGCGACGCCCTTCGCGGCCTTCTCGCCGCCGGCACCGCCCGCTCCGACCCAGCGGGAGACGGATCGGGCCGCCTGCCACGGCGCGATCGCGTCGACGCCGAACTCGGTGGCCTGTTCGACCGCGCGCTCGTCCCGGTCGCCCTTGGCGAGTGCCTGCACGAGCACCAGCCGGGGCTCCGGCTCGCCCGCGGACTCGACCGACTCGATGCGCACCGCGAAGCGATCCCGTTCCGCGCGCACGACCTCTCCTGCGGCGAGCACTCCCCGCCCGTCGCCGATCATCGTGCGCTCCCCCGCGCGCAAGCGCGCGACGCGCACCGCGTGCCTCGCCTCCTCGCCCCCGACCTCGACGATCTCGCCGGGACGCAGGGCATCAGCGCCGAGAGCCTCGCAGTAGTAGAGGTTCGCCATCAGCCCGCGCGGAAGAAGCGGTCGCGAATCTTGCCGAACAGCCCCTGCTGGAACTCACCCAGTGCCGGCGGCGGATCCCGGCGCAGATCGGCGAGCTGCTTCACGAGCTGCTTCTCCCGCGCCGAGAGCTTCACCGGAGTGATCACCTGCAGGGCGATGCGCAGATCGCCCCGATTCGTCGAGTGCAGACCCTGGATGCCGCGTCCGCGGATCGTCACGACGTCGCCCGACTGGGCGCCCGCCGGCACCTCGAGGCGCACCTCGCCGTCGAGCGCCGCGACAGCGGTCTCCGCGCCGAGCATCGCGTCGGTCATGCTGACCTGGGCCGTAGCGAGCAGGTCGTTGCCCTCCCGGCTGAACACGTCGTGATGCATCACGCGGAACTCGATGAAGAGGTCGCCGTTCGGGCCGCCCGCCGGCCCCACCTCGCCGCCGCCGCGCATCTGCATGCGCGTCCCGGTGTCGATGCCCGAGGGGATGTCGATCGTCATCGAGCGGCGCTCGCGCACGCGGCCCTTGCCGCCGCACTCGATGCAGGGATGCTCGATCACGGTGCCGTAGCCCTGGCAGCTGCCGCACGGATGCGCGGTGACGACGTTGCCGAACAGCGAGCGCACCTGGCGCTGCACCTGGCCGCTGCCGCCGCACACGTCGCAGGTGACGGGCGCCGTGCCCGGCTGGCAGCACGAACCCTGGCAGGTTCCGCAGAGCACAGCGGTGTTCACGCTGATCTCGCGCTGCGAGCCGAAGATCACCTCGGACAGCTCGACGTCGACGCGGATCATCGCGTCGTCGCCGCGCTCGGTGCGCGAGCGCGGCCCGCGCTGGCCTCCGCCGAACCCGCCGCCGAAGAAGGTCTCGAAGATGTCGCCGAAGCCGCCCATGCCGCCGGCCTGATCACCGCCCATGTCGTAGCGCTGACGCTCGTTCGGATCGCTCAGCACATCGTAGGCGTGGGTGACGCTCTTGAAGCGCTCCGCCGCGTCCTCGCTGGGGTTCACATCGGGGTGCAGCTCCCGCGCGAGGCGGCGATACGCCTTCTTGATCTCGTCGGGCGTCGCGTCTCGCGACACCCCGAGCGTCTCGTAGTGATCCGCCACGAATGGCCGCCTTTCTATGTGTTCAGTCCTTGGGTCGCGGCCGGTCGCGCCGACCGCCGGCGGAGCTCAGGCCTCGCCGAGCATCTTGCTGAGGTAGCTCGCCACCGCTCGCACGGTGGCGATGTTGCCCGCATAGTCCATGCGCATGGGGCCGAGCACTCCGAGATTGGAGCGGCTGTCCCCCTCGTGCTCGTAGCTCGAGGCGATCACCGACGCTCCGGCGAGACCGTAGGGCTCGTTCTCGCGCCCGATCGACGCCGCGACCTCTCGATCCCCGCTCACGAGTTCCCCGAAGAGCCGCAGCAGGGTGACCTGCTCCTCGATGGCCTCGAGCACCTGCGGCAGCGAACCCTCGAAGTCGCCCGGACGTGAGAGGTTCGCCCGGCCCGCGATCGTGATGCGATCGCTGCGGTTCGCCTGCAGCTGGGCCAGCACCACGCCGAGCACGAGACGAACGAGATCGGCCTCGTCCGGCTGCACCCAGTCGTCGATCGTGCCAGTCAGGAGCTGCGCCTCTGCCTCGGCCTCCTCGAGGTCGAGGCCGACGAGGGCACCGGCGATGCGGTCGCGCAGGCCGTTCACCCAGGCCTCCGTCACCTGCGCCGCCGGCAGGGTCGCCAGCTGCTGCTCGACCACGCCCGTGCCCAGGATCAGCACGCAGAGCACGCGATCCTCGCCGAGCGCCACCAGGTCGATGTGACGCACCTTGGTGCGCCGCAGCGAGGGGTACTGGACGACCGCCACCTGGTTCGTGAGCTGCGAGAGCAGACGCACGGTGCGGGCGAGCATGTCATCGAGGTCGTGCGACTCGCCGAGGAAGCGCTCGATCGCGCTGCGCTGCCCGCTGGTGAGCGGGCGGATCCTCGAGAGCGTGTCGACGTAGAGCCGGTATCCCTTGTCGGTCGGCACCCGTCCCGAGGAGGTGTGCGGCGCCGCGATCAGCTCCTCGTCCTCGAGCAGGGCCATGTCGTTGCGGATCGTCGCCGCGGAAACGCCGAAGCGATGCCGATCGACGATCGCCTTGCTGCCCACGGGCTCGTTCGACGAGACGTAGTCGCGCACGATGGCGTGCAGCACCGCGAGCCCGCGCTCGCTCACGCGCTCCGAAGCCATGCCGCACCTCCGTCTCTGCCGCGGCGCCGCGCCGCCGACGCATCCCCTGGCACTCTCATGTTTCGAGTGCCAGTCTATCGCAGGGCGTCTCACGCACCGAGCAGGCGATGCACCACGGTGTCGGCGAGCAGACGGCCGCGCAGCGTCGGCACGATGCGCGGCGAGGATTCTCCGGCGCCGAGGGCCGCCCGGCCGTCGACGAGGCCCTCGGCGATGAGCGAAGGGACGGCGCTCCGCTCCGCCTCGCTCAGCACCTCCGTCGGCAGCCCCTCCGCAATGCGGGTCTCGAGCAGCACGCGCTCGGTGCGCTGCGTCTCGGGATCGAGCACCTCGCGGGCGTGCGCGGGCGAGGAGCCCGCCGCGAGCCGCTGGGCGTACGCCCGGGGATGCTTCACGTTCCACCAGCGGGTGCCGCCGATGTGACTGTGCGCGCCCGGCCCGGCGCCCCACCAGTCCGAGCCCCGCCAATAGGCGAGGTTGTGCCGCGAGCGCGTCGAGTCCGAGCGCGACCAGTTGCTGATCTCGTACCAGGAGTATCCGGCCGCGGCGAGCCGCGCATCGGCCAGCTCGTACATCTCGGCGTGCAGGTCGTCGTCGGGCTCGGCGACCTCGCCACGGCGAATCTGCGAGGCGAGCTTCGTGCCCTGCTCCACGATGAGCGCGTAGGCCGAGAGATGGTCAGGTTCGCAGGCGAGCGCTGCGTCGAGCGAGCGCTCCCAGTCGGCGAGCGCCTCCCCGGGCGTGCCGTAGATCAGGTCGAGGCTCACCTGCAGTCCGGCCTCGCGGGCCCAGCGCACGACGAGCGGCACCCGCTCCGGGCTGTGGGTGCGGTCGAGGGTCGCGAGCACGGATGGCACCGCCGACTGCATGCCGAAGCTCACCCTGGTGAAGCCGCCGTCGGCGAGGGCGGCCAGGTAGGCCTCGTCCACCGAATCGGGGTTCGCCTCGGTCGTGACCTCCGCACCCGGCGCGATGCCCCACTGCTCGCGCACGCCGTCGAGCATCGAGACCAGGTCGTCCGGGGGCAGCAGGGTCGGCGTGCCGCCGCCGAAGAAGACGGTCGAGGCCCGGCGATCCGCGACGCCGCCCCGACGCAGCACGTCGGCGCCGAGCTCGAGCTCCCGGCGGAGTTGTCCCGCGTAGTCGGCCCGGTTCGCACCGTCGCCGAGCTCGCTCGCCGTGTAGGTGTTGAAGTCGCAGTAGCCGCAGCGCACGCGGCAGTAGGGCACGTGGATGTAGACGCCGAAGTCGCGGTCGGCGCTGCCGATCGCGGCGCTCGGCGGCAGGGCCCCGTCGAGAGGCGCCGGTTCGCCCTCCGGCAGCGCGCTCGGCACGGCTACTCCGCTCGAGGATCGGCGGCCGCGCCGGGATCGGCCTCCGGTGCGCTCTCGTCTCCGGAGTCGCGATCCTCGTCGCCGTTCGCGGCCGTGACCGCACCCGGCGCGAGCACCGAGAGCTGCTGCAGCGCGTCTCGCTCGGCGAGCCTGATGAGGGCGCGGGCGCTCTTCCCGAACAGACCGTTCGAGGTGGCCCAGTGGAAGCCGCGCGCGATCGCCCACACGGTGTCGTCGGAGCGGTGCTCGATGAGGTAGGCGGTTTCGCCGATCGCCCCCTCGTCGTCGGCGCTGCCGAGCGCGAAGCCGATGCGACGGCTCTCGTCGACGACGTAGACCACCCGCATCTTGCGATTCATCTTGCCCCCGGGCCACGAGAGCGACGCCGTGGTGCCCGCGGTGAGGAAGGCCTCGCCGTCGGGGCCGTAGCGCACCTCGGCCTCGGGTGCCGGCTCGGGCGCACCCGCCTCGTCGAACACCACCCCGGCGTAGTGTCCGCCGTCGCCCTGCTGCAGCTCGGTCACCTCGACGCCCACGGCGCGGTGGGCGCCCCAGGTCATGAGGGTGTTCGAGGCGGTGAGGAAGCGCTCCGGGCCGCTGCCGAGGCGCAGCACGTGTTCGAAGGGGGTGCTGCCCTGGGGCGGGAAGCGCAGCAGGTCGGGCTCTGCCGAGGCGCCGGCCGCCGCATACACGACATCGTGCTCGACGTAGGTCTCGCGCCGCATCGGCTCGTTCGACTCGCTCACTTCTTGGCCTCCTTACCCTCGACGTCGCCGGAGAGTGCGGCGATGAAGGCCTCCTGCGGCACCTCGACGCGGCCGACCATCTTCATGCGCTTCTTGCCCTCCTTCTGCTTCTCGAGCAGCTTGCGCTTGCGGCTGATGTCGCCGCCGTAGCACTTGGCGAGCACATCCTTCCGGATCGCGCGGATGGTCTCCCGCGCGATGACGCGCGCCCCGATGGCGGCCTGGATGGGCACCTCGAACTGCTGTCTCGGGATGAGCTTGCGCAGGCGCTCGGCCATCATCGTGCCGTAGTGGTAGGCGTTGTCCTTGTGCACGATCGCGCTGAACGCGTCGACCTTGTCGCCCTGCAGCAGGATGTCGACCTTGACGAGCTCCGCCTCCTGCTCGCCCATCGGCTCGTAGTCGAGCGAGGCGTAGCCCTGGGTGCGGCTCTTCAGATGGTCGAAGAAGTCGAAGACGATCTCGCCGAGGGGCATGCCGTAGCGCAACTCGACGCGCTCGCCGAGGTACTCCATGCCGAGCAGGCTGCCCCGGCGCGACTGGCAGAGCTCCATGATCGTGCCGACGTAATCCTTCGGGGCGAGGATCGCGACGCGCACCATGGGCTCGCGCACCGACGCGATCTTGCCGTCGGGGTACTCGCTCGGGTTGGTGACCGTGACCTCGGCGCCGTCCTCGCGCGTGACCTGGTAGACCACGCTCGGGGCGGTCGCGATGAGGTCGAGATCGAACTCGCGGCGCAGCCGCTCGCTGATGATCTCGAGGTGCAGCAGTCCGAGGAAGCCGCAGCGGAAGCCGAAGCCGAGCGCGACCGAGGTCTCGGGCTCGTACTGCAGGGCGGCGTCGCTGAGCTTGAGCTTGTCGAGCGCCTCCCGCAGCACCGGGTAGTCGCTGCCGTCGATCGGGTACAGCCCGGAGAAGACCATCGGCTTCGGGTCGGTGTAGCCGGGGAGCGCCGCTTCGGCGGGCTTCAGCTTCGTGGTGACGGTGTCGCCGACCTTCGACTGGCGCACGTCCTTCACTCCGGTGATGAGGTAGCCCACCTCGCCCACCGCGAGACCCTTCGTCGGCGTCGGCCCCGGAGAGGAGACACCGATCTCGAGCGCCTCGTGCTCCGCCTTCGTCGACAGCATGAGGATCTTCTCGCGCGGCGTGAGCCGGCCGTCGACCATGCGCACGTAGGTGACGACGCCGCGATAGGGATCGTAGACCGAGTCGAAGATCATCGCTCTCGCGGGCGCATCGGCATCGCCGACCGGTGCCGGCACCCGCTCGACGACGCGGTCGAGCAGCGCTTCGACGCCCATGCCGGTCTTTCCGGAGACCTTGAGGATGTCGTCGGGGTCGCCGCCGATGAGATCGGCGATCTCGCGAGAGACCCGCTCGGGATCGGCAGCGGGCAGGTCGATCTTGTTCAGCACCGGGATGATCTCGAGATCGTTCTCCATGGCGAGGTAGAGGTTCGCCAGCGTCTGGGCTTCGATGCCCTGCGCGGCGTCGACGAGCAGGATGGCGCCCTCGCAGGCCGCGAGCGAGCGCGAGACCTCGTAGCTGAAGTCGACGTGCCCCGGCGTGTCGATCATGTTGAGCACGTAGCTGCGCGGCTTCCCCGTCTCGGGGTCGTCGAGATCCCAATGCATGCGCACGGCCTGCGACTTGATCGTGATGCCGCGCTCGCGCTCGATGTCCATGTTGTCGAGGTACTGCGCGCGCATGTCGCGATCCGAGACCGTGCCCGTGATCTGCAGCATACGATCGGCCAGGGTCGACTTGCCGTGGTCGATGTGCGCGATGATGCAGAAATTGCGGATCTGCCCGGGGTCGGTCGCGGCCGGGGCTGGGGGGTTCACACTGCGAGGAGACATACGGGGCTATTCTCTCATCTCTCGGACAAGCATCTCTCAGACAAAAGCCCCCGCTCCGGGCGGAGCAGGGGCTGTTGCGAAACTGTACGCGATTAGAGCGCGGCCACCTTGACGGCGAGCTTCGACTTGCGGTTCGCGGCCTGGTTCTTGTGGATGACACCCTTCGAGACGGCCTTGTCGAGCTTGCGACCCGCATGCGCGACCTTCTGCTCGGCGAGGGCCTTGTCGCCCGCGGCGATGGCCTCGCGGGCCTGGCGCACGACGGTGCGCAGCTCGCTCTTGTAGGCCTTGTTGCGCTCGGTCGCCTTCTGGTTGGTCTTGATGCGCTTGATCTGCGACTTGATGTTTGCCACTTGGGTGGGATCCTTCTGGTTGAGAAGCTGTTTCGGGTTGTCTCGAGCGGTGAGAGAGGGCACCGCCCGAAGGGTGTGGATCACTCCACACGCAAGCCAAGGATCAACTCTAGCAGAACCAAGGCTTTGAGGGCAAAGCATCGCTTCGCGCCTCGGGCGGGCACGGCGGGGTCGGGTCGGGATCGCGCGAACGCTAGGCTCGGCGCAAGCGCAGCGGCTCGTCCGTCCACGGCTCGATCGAGGATCGCGCCTCCGGGCTCAGCCGCTGCGGCAGGCCGGACTCGGCGTCGACCATCACGATGGTGCTGATGCCGCGAGCGACGACCGCGCGCTCGGATAGGGATCCGTCGAGGATCTCGGCGTGGATCTCGAGGCTCGAACCGCCGATGCGACCCACCCAGAGCTCCGCCACGATCGGCTGATCCCCGTACTCGAGCACGCGCAGGAACTCGATCTGCTGGCTCGCCAGCAGCATCATCGGCCCGCCGGGAACGTCGCCCCGGAAATGCCGCTCCATCCCGGTGCGCTCGCGGCCCGACCCCTGGAAGAAGACGCGCACGCGCGCCTCCTCCAGATAGCGGGCGTAGGCCACGTTGTTGATGTGTCCGTAGGCGTCCTGGTCGGCCCAGCGGAGCTCGAGGTCGACGTGCGCACGCGCCATGGGCGGGGCCTCAGTCCCGCGTCAGCTTGCGGTAGGTCACGCGCGAGGGCTTCGCGGCCTCGGGGCCGAGGCGCTCGATCTTGTTCGCCTCGTACGCCTCGAAGTTGCCCTCGAACCAGTACCACTTCGCCGGGTTCTCCTCGGTGCCCTCGTAGGCGAGGATATGGGTCGCGATGCGGTCGAGGAACCAGCGGTCGTGCGTGATGACCACGGCGCAGCCGGGGAACTCGAGCAGCGCATTCTCGAGCGACTGCAGGGTCTCGACGTCGAGGTCGTTGGTGGGCTCGTCGAGCAGCAGCAGGTTGCCGCCCTGCTTGAGCGTGAGCGCGAGGTTCAGTCGGTTGCGCTCGCCGCCCGAGAGCACCCCGGCCTTCTTCTGCTGATCCGGGCCCTTGAAGCCGAACTTCGAGACGTAGGCGCGCGAGGGGATCTCGGTCTTGCCGACGGTGATGATGTCGAGCCCGTCGCTCACGACCTCCCAGAGCGTCTTCTCGGGGTCGATGCCGCCCCGGCTCTGATCGACGTAGCTGATCTGCACGGTCTCGCCGATCTTGAGCTCGCCGCCGTCGAGCGGCTCGAGTCCCACGATGGTCTTGAACAGCGTGGTCTTGCCGACGCCGTTCGGGCCGATGACGCCGACGATGCCGTTCGGCGGCAGACTGAACGAGAGGTCGTCGATGAGGCTGCGCCCGTCGAAGCCCTTCTGCAGGTGCTTGGCCTCGATGACCACGTTGCCGAGGCGCGGGCCCGCGGGGATCTGGATCTCCTCGAAATCGAGCTTGCGCATGCGCTCGGCCTCGGTCGCCATCTCCTCGTAGCGCGCCAGGCGCGCCTTCGACTTGGCCTGACGGCCCTTCGCGTTCGAACGCACCCAGTCGAGCTCCTCCTTGAGGCGCTTCGCGAGCTTCGCGTCCTTCTTGCCCTGGATGTCGAGGCGCTCGGCCTTCTTCTCGAGGTAGGTCGAGTAGTTGCCCTCGTAGCCGATGAGGCGGCCGCGGTCGACCTCGGCGATCCACTCGGCGACGTTGTCGAGGAAGTACCGGTCGTGGGTGATCGCGATGACGGCGCCCTTGTACGACTGCAGATGCTGCTCGAGCCAGAGCACGCTCTCGGCGTCGAGGTGGTTGGTGGGCTCGTCGAGCAGCAGCAGGTCGGGCTTCTGCAGCAGCAGGCGGGCGAGCGCGACGCGGCGCTTCTCGCCGCCCGAGAGGTGCGCGACCTGCGCGTCGCCGGGCGGGGTGCGCAGCGCGTCCATGGCCTGCTCGAGCTGGTTGTCGAGGTCCCAGCCGTCGGCCGCGTCGATCTCCTCCTGCAGCACGCCCATCTCGGCGAGCAGCGTGTCGAAGTCGGCATCGGGCTCGCCCATGAGCGCCGAGATCTCGTTGAAGCGGTCGACCTTCGCCTTGATCGCGAGGCCCTCCTCGATGTTCTCGAGCACGGTCTTCGACTCGTCGAGCTCCGGCTCCTGCATCAGGATGCCGACGGTGTAGCCGGGCGCGAGCGCGGCCTCGCCGTTCGAGGGGGTGTCGAGCCCCGCCATGATCTTCAGGATCGTCGACTTGCCGGCGCCGTTCGGGCCCACCATGCCGATCTTGGCGCCGGGCAGGAACGCCATGGTGACGTCGTCGAGGATGAGCTTTTCGCCGACCGCCTTGCGGGCGCGAACCATCTGGTAAATGTATTCAGCCATGATGGCTCAAGCTTAGCGGCTCGCAGGCTTCGCGGCCCGCCCCGGAGGAGTCCGAGCCCGAGGTTGAGGCGGTGGCCTCAGCGCTCCGTCGGAGAAACGCGACGCGTTTCTCCCTGAGAGGGTCGCGCCGTCCATACGCCGCGCGAAGCGATGCTTCGCTCCCAGCGGCTTAGTCCCAGTCGATCGCGCGCGTGTTGCCGATCAGGCAGACGTTCTGCTCGGGGCCCACGGCCGGCTGCACGGTCGTGACGACGCTGCGGTCGCCCGTGACCACCTGCCCGATGAGACAGCCCTCCCCAAAGCGCGCCGAGACGAAGATGCTGTCGGCGATGAGATCGGTCTTGCTGCGATCGAAGCTCACCTGCATGCTCGACTTCTCGAAGCCCGCCGCGGCGAGCGAGTCCACGATGGGTCTCCCCTCGACCGGCTGCTCCCCCTCGGCGAACTGCCGCAGGGTCGCGTCGAAGTACGCCAGGTTCTGCTCGGCGCTCCCGTCGGGGTGCAGTTCGGCTACGGCGTCGGGCACCTGGACGGGCGCCTCGGGCGTCGACGGGGCGAAACCCGATGGGATGGCGGTGCAGCCGGCGAGACCGATTGCCGCTGCGGCCAGCAGGATCGCGATCGGTGCAGTGAGGCGCGAACGGTGCATACCCGTCAGTGTATCGGGCGTCGCCTGCGGGCCTGCGAGCGCGCTCCCCGCCCGCCGCAGGTTCATCGCCGATTCGGCCTCGCCTCGGTGCCGGTTCGTCGTCGATCCGGTGTCGGTTCGTCGTCCACAGTGAGCCGCCCGCTGGGAGTTCACCGAGTTCTCCACAGATCCGATCCTCTGGCCACGAAGGCAGCCCCGCTCGTCGCATGCTGGATGCAGTCGGGGAACGGCGAAGAGGTCGAACCCCTGGAGAGAAGGAGCACAGCATGACCACCACCATCAGCGTCGTCGGGACGATCGCGACGGATCCGAAGCTCATCACGCCCGCATCGGGGGTGACGTTCTGCTCGTTCCGGCTCGCCAGCGACGAGCGCCGCTACGATCGCGAGCAGCAGAGCTGGGTCTCGGGCGACACCAACTGGTTCGGCGTGGTCGCATTCCGCGGGCTCGCCGGGCACGCACAGGAGTCGTTCAAGAAGGGCGACCGAGTGATCGTCTCGGGCAAGCTGCGCATGCGGAAGTGGGAGAAGGACGAGCGCAAGGGCACCTCGGTCGAGATCGACGCCGAAGCCATCGGCCACGACGTGCGTTGGGGCGTCTCGCGCTTCGAGAAGCGGGTCGGCGCGAACGGCGCGGGCGGCGCCGAGTCGGTGCAGGCGCAGGAGAACGAGACCCGGAACACCGGGGGTCACGAGATCGGAACCCGGGTCGACGACCAGGGCGAGACGGGTGGGGACGGCTTCCTGCCCGATCTCGCCGCCGCATAGCCCGGACGGGGTCGGCCTCGCTCAGTTCAGGTACTCGGCGAAGGCCGCGCGCACCTTGTTGACCTTGGGCACGGCGACAGCGAGGCAGTAGCCCTGCGTCGGGTTCTTCGCGAAGAAGTCCTGGTGCTCCTCGGGTGCCGGGTAGACGGGGCCGAGCGGCTCGATCTCGGTCACGATGGGCGCGGGCCACCAATCGGACGCACGGTTCCGGGCAGCCTCGAACTGGCGGCGCTGATCGTCGTCGGCGTAGAACATGGCCGAGCGGTACTGCGTGCCGACGTCGTTGCCCTGGCGGTTCAGCTGGGTCGGGTCGTGCATGGTGAAGAACGCGTCGAGCACGACCTGTGCGGGCAGGACGGTCTCGTCGAAAGTCACCGCCACCGCCTCGGCGTGCCCGGTCGCGCCGGTGCACACCAGCTCGTAGCTCGGATCCGGGGCGTGCCCGCCCGTGAAGCAGGAGTGCACATCGGTGACACCGCGCAGCGCGCGGTAGGCGGCATCGAGGCACCAGTAGCAGCCTCCGGCGAGGACGAAGGTCGTGGTCATCGCGATTCCTCTCCGCGGTGGTTCGCCCGCCACCAGTCGTCGTCGGGGGTCACCGGCAGGCGTCGCTTGTGCTCGGTGCTCAGGTAGCGGTGCTCGAGGTTCTCGGAGGCCGCGGGTTCGATCGCTTCTCCGCTCAGATAGGCGTCGATCTGGGCATAGCTCACGCCGAGACTCGCCTCGTCCGTCTGGCCGGGCTGGCCGTCGAGCAGGTCGGCCGTCGGCGCCTTCCGCCAGAGCCGCTCCGGCGCGCCGAGCAGCTGCAGCATCTCGGCGCCCTGGGACTTGCTCAATCCGGCGAGGGGCAGCACGTCCGCCGCTCCGTCGCCGAACTTCGTGAAGAAGCCGGTGATCGCCTCGGCGGCGTGGTCGGTGCCGATCACGAGCAGGGAACGATCCCCCGCGATGGCGTACTGGGCGACCATGCGCATGCGCGCCTTCACATTGCCCTTGTTGAAGTCACTCACCGGCTCCCCGCAGGCCGCCGCAACCTCGTCGGCGAGAGCATCGACCGCGCCGGCGATGTTCACGGTGACGACCCGGTCGGCGGCCACGAACTCGAGCGCGAGCCGGGCGTCGTCCTCGTCGTGCTGCACCGAGTACGGCAAGCGCACGGCGACGAACTGCGCCTCGCGGCCCTGGGCGCGCAACCGCTCGACCGCGAGCTGGGCGAGCCGGCCCGCGAGGGAGGAGTCCTGCCCGCCGGAGATGCCGAGCACGAAGCCGCGGGCCCCGGGGATGCCCGCCGCGTACTCGGCCAGGAACGACACCCGCCGCTCGATCTCGGCCTGCGGGTCGATCTCGGCTCGGGCGCCGAGCGCCTCGATGATCCGTCGCTGAATCTCGCGCATACCGCCAGCCTACTCCCCGGGTGTTTCGGGGAGATGACAGGAGGCTCAGATATCGCTCAGGCAGCGAGGGCCGAGCAGACCCTTCAACTCGCCGTACAGATCCGCGGTCACCCGCACCGTCGTCGGCAGCTCGAAGACCCGCACGCCGGTCGAGGTGATCAGGTTCACCCGGATCTCGCTCGTGCCCGGGTGCCTCGCGAACACGCTGCGCAGCTCCTCCATGAGCTCCGGCGTCGCCCGTGTCTCCGAGAACGTCAGCGGCAGCGTCGTCGTCTCATCCTGCGTGCCTACGTCGATGGGCTTCACGCCGTAGGCGTGCATCGAGACGCCGTCGTCGCGCACATTGATCTTTCCCCGCAGGGCGACGATGCTGTCCGCCTGCAGCAACGAGCCGAACTCCTGGTACGACTTGCCCATGAACAGGGCCTGCATCTCGCCCGTGAAGTCCTCAATCGAGACCGAGCCGTAGAGATTGCCCGACTTCGCAGTGCGATGCTGCACGCTCGTGAGGAGACCGGCCACCACGACGGTCTCGCCGTCGACCTTCGAGTCTGGGTTCGTGAGGTGCTCCACCGTCGCGGTCGCCTCCTTGGCGAGCGCGTTCTCGAGCCCGCGCAACGGATGATCCGAGACGTAGAGGCCGAGCATCTCGCGCTCGAAGGCCAGTTTGTCCTTCTTCGTCCACTCAGGGCGGTCGGGGACGAGAGACACCGAGTCGGCCCCCTGCCCCGTGTCCTCGGCCGCCTCGGCGAAGAGGCTGTCGAAGTCGAAGCCGACATCGCCGTTCTCCTCCGCCCGTTTCTCCTTCACCGAGCTCTCGACGGCCGACTCGTGGATCTCGACGAGGGCCCGGCGCGTGCCCCCGAGGCCGTCGAACGCCCCGGCCTTGATGAGCGACTCGATGGTGCGCTTGTTCAGCACCGCGAGCGGCACCTTCTTGAGGAAGTCGTTGAAGCTCTCGAAGCGGCCCTTGCCCTCTCGGGCCTCGCGAATGCCTGCGACCACGTGGCTGCCGACGTTGCGCACCGCGCCGAGGCCGAAGCGGATGTCGTCCCCGACAGCCGAGAAGTCGGCGAAGGACTCGTTGACGGCCGGCGGCAGCACCTTGATGCCCATGCGCCGGCATTCGTTCAGGTAGAGCGCGAGCTTGTCCTTCGAGTCGCCGACGCTCGTGAGCAGCGCGGCCATGTACTCGGCCGGGTAGTGCGCCTTGAGGTACGCCGTCCAGTACGAGACGAGCCCGTACGCTGCCGAGTGGGCCTTGTTGAAGGCGTAGTCCGAGAAGGGGAGCAGAATGTCCCAGAGCGCCTTGATCGCGGCCTCCGAGAAGCCGCGATCCTTCATGCCGCCGGAGAAGCCGGCGTACTGCTTGTCGAGCTCCTCCTTCTTCTTCTTGCCCATCGCGCGGCGCAGGATGTCCGCTTGGCCGAGCGAGAAGCCCGCCACCTTCTGCGCGATCGACATCACCTGCTCCTGATAGATGATGAGGCCGTAGGTGGTGTCGAGGATCTCGCGCAGCGGCTCCTCGAGCTCGGGGTGGATCGGGGTGATCGGCTGCAGGCCGTTCTTGCGGAGCGCGTAGTTCGTGTGGGAGTCCGCGCCCATCGGACCCGGTCGGTACAGCGCGAGCACGGCCGAGATGTCCTCGAAGTTGTCGGGCTTCATGAGCCGTAGCAGGCCGCGCATGGGCCCGCCGTCGAGCTGGAAGACGCCGAGCGTATCTCCGCGGGCGAGCAGCTCGTACGAGGGCTTGTCGTCGAGCTCGAGCGCTTCGAGGTCGAGCTCTTCGCCGCGGTTCTGGCGGATGTTCTCGAGCGCGTCGCTGATGATGGTGAGGTTGCGCAGCCCCAGGAAGTCCATCTTGATGAGGCCGAGACCCTCGCAGGTCGGGTAGTCGAACTGCGTGACGATCTGGCCGTCCTGCTCCCGCTTCATGATCGGGATGATGTCGATCAGGGGGTCGCTCGACATGATGACGCCGGCGGCGTGGACGCCCCACTGGCGTTTGAGTCCCTCAAGGCCGAGCGCGGTCTCGTAGACGGTCTTCGCGTCGGGGTCTTCGGCGAGCACCGTGCGGAACTCGGCCGCCTCCTTGTAGCGAGGATGGTCGGGATCGGTGATGCCGGAGAGCGGGATGTCCTTCGCCATGACGGCGGGGGGCATGGCCTTCGTGAGCTTCTCGCCCATGCCGAAGGGGAAGCCGAGCACGCGCGAGGCGTCCTTGAGCGCCTGCTTCGACTTGATGGTGCCGTAGGTGACGATCTGCGCCACGCGCTCGTCCCCGTACTTATCGGTGACGTACTTGATCACCTCGCCGCGTCGGCGATCATCGAAGTCGACGTCGAAGTCGGGCATCGAGACACGATCCGGGTTGA
>JBEBTD010000002.1:0-45775 GCA_040393965.1 Leucobacter soli
CTCGCCGCCCGCGACCCACTCACCCCGGAGCGAGGCCCGCCCCTCCCGCGACCCGTCCGCTCCTCCGGCCCGTCCGCTCCTCCCGCGACCCGCCCGCCGCCGAGATCACATGCTTTCGCCGAGATCACACGATATGTGCGGCGAAAAGTGTGTGATCTCGGCGAGAACGTGTGATCTCGGGCAGAAAGCGATGAGCCGCTATATGCCGAGCACGGCGCGGGCGATCAGGAAGTAGACGATCAGGCCGGTCGCGTCGACGAACGTGGTGATGAACGGGTTGGAGAACACCGCGGGGTCGACGCGCAGAGCGCGGGCGATCAGCGGCATCACCCCGCCGATCGCCGCCGCCATCGAGCAGACGGCGAGCAATGTCAGCCCGACGACGAGACCGATCGCCGGCTCGTAGGCCAGGGCCGTGATGCTGCCGCCGATGAGCCCCAGCAGCGACCCGAGTGAGACGCCGACGCCGAGCTCCCTCGAGAGCACGCGCCAGGCGTCTCGCGGGCGCACCTCGTCGAGTGCGAGGGCACGTGTGACGGTCGTGGCGGCCTGGTTGCCGGTGTTGCCCCCGGTTCCGATCAACAGGGGCACGAAGAGCGCGAGCACGGTGACCTGCTCGAGCGTCGCCTCGAAGATCGAGAGCACCTGCACGGTCAACGTCGCTCCGATGGCGAGAACCAGGAGCCACACGACGCGCGAGCCGACCAGCGTGCGTATCGAGGTGGTGAAGTACGGCCGGCGAAGCGGCTCGACGCCGCCCTGCCTTGCGACGTCCTCGCTCTCCTCGCGCTCGATGATCATGGCCGCATCATCGAGCGTCAACACGCCGACCAGCCGCGATTCCAGGTCGACGATGGGGAGCGCGAGATGCCCCAGGTTCGCGCATCGGCGTGCTGCGGCCTCGGCGGTCTCGTACGCAGTGACCATGTCCGGCTGTTGCATGATCACGGAGATCAGGGTCTGAGGTTCGGCCCGGAGCAGATCCCGCAGGCTGATGATGCCGACGACGTGCCGCGAGTCGTCGAGCACGGGCAGCGTGTAGATCGTTTCGGCGTCGTCGAGCCGGGCGCGCACCCGCGCGAGCGCCTCGCCGACGGTGGACGACTCCCGGGTCGACACGTATTCGGGGGTCATCCGTCGCCCCACCGAGCCCTTCGGGTAACCGAGCACGTCGGAGGTGAGCTGCCGCTCCTTCGGGGAGAGCCCGTGCAGCAGACGGGGAGCGATGGCGGCGGGAAGCTCGTCGAGCAGCCAGACGCGGTCGTCGGGGTCGAGGTCTGCGAAGATCGAAGCGACCTCGGTGTCCTGCAGACCGTGGATGAGGCCGCCCTGCATGCCCGGGGAGAGCAACTCGAACACCTCGATGGCGCGCCCCTTGGGCAGTAGGCGGTAGACGATGGCCTGCTCCTTCGCAGGCAGGCGAGCCAAGATGGCTGCCACCTGCTCGGAGGTCGCAGGGCTCAGAGCCTCCGAGATGGCGGGGAGATCCCTGTCCTGGATGAGCGACTGGATGGTGTCGATCAGTTCGATCGCGTCGGCGATCCGCTGTGCGTTCATGGTGAGTCCTTTGCGCGTGAGCGCGCACCCATCTCCCTGGGCGATCCGCGGCATGGCCGTTCGGGCATGCCGCGGATCCCGGGCGCAGACGACTCAGCTCGGCTCAGCTCAGTTCAGCTTTGCGAGTCGTGCCGCTGGAGGGGTGCGCGGCAAGATCGGGAGGGGTTACTGTCACTGGTCATGTACCCTCACCCCCCTTCCGCGACTCGTCTTTCAGCAGAGGCTCATTCTACCCCGGATGCCTGACTCCAGGCGTCTCCCGCCGGGCCCTCTCCGGCCCGGCTTTCACCGACTCGGGGTCGCTTCGGCTTGCTTCATCGACCTTGAAGCCGCCCGAAGCGACCCCGACTCTGATCCGCCTCGCACTCGCCTCTAGCTCGCCTCGCGTCGGTCGAGAACCGGCCGAACGCCGCCGCGAAGCGGCAGGAAACCGGACGGCGAACGAGTTATCCACAGGCTTATCCCCATCTGGGGAGAATTACACCCATGTGATTTTCAGCGCGGCGCGGACTCCGGCAGCACGCAGGACGAGGCTCTGTCTCGACGAGCCGTCACTTCCACCAGGGCGTCATCATGAAGCCCACGAGGATGAGGCCGAAGCCCACGAAGAGGTTGCCCTGGCCGAGCGCCGGGACGGGCAGCGGCATGGGGGTCGCGCTCGTGATGTAGTAGACCACGATCCAGATGAGCCCGAGCAGCATGAAGCCGAACATGAGCGGCTTGAACCACACCGGGTTGGGCGCTTCGCGGCGAAGCTCGGCGGCCTCTTCCTTGCTGAGGCGCTCGACCTTCTTGGAAGCCCGCTTGCTCACATCTTTTCCTGCTGCAGCCATGCGAACGAGTCTACCGGTAGCAGGGGGCCGCGCGCTGCTACCGGGCGAGGATCCGGTCCCAGCCGCCGCGCCTAGAATGACTGTATGAATGGTCGACCCCGGCGCCGGCGCGGCAGAGCCAGGCTGAGCCCGCTGACCGTTGTCGGCGAGCTGCTCTTCACCGGCGGCCTCATCGTCGTGGGCTATCTCGCCTGGCAGCCCTGGTACACGACCACCGTCGTGGTCGCCCAGCAAGCCGAGCTCTCGGCGCAGACCTCGGCCGAGCTGCGCGCCGTGCAGCCGGCCGCCCCGGTCGAGCCGGGCGTGATCCCGGCGGCGGCCAAGGTCGCCGAGAACGAGGTCTTCGGCGTGATGTACGTGCCCGCCTTCGGGCCGACCTTCGCGAACCGCCTCGCCGAGGGCACCTCGCCTCGCTACGTGCTCAACGACGGAGACAAGGGCATCGGCCGCTACGAGAAGACGCAGATGCCGGGGGAGCCCGGCAACATGGCCCTCGCCGCGCATCGCTCCGGCCCGTTCACGACCCCGTTCCGCGACGTGATGAGCCTGAGGGTGGGCGACCCGCTCTTCATCGAGACGGCGGAGGGCTGGTACACGTACCGCTTCCGCTCGCTCGAGTACGTGCTGCCCGACGAGAGCGATGTTCTGCTGCCGTTTCCCCGGCTCGAGGGCACTCCAGGCACCGATCAGATCCTCACGCTGACGACGTGCCACCCCGAGAACTGGAGCATCGCCGAGCGCGCGATCGCCTACGCGGTGCTCGAGGACTTCCAACCGAGCAGCGAGGGCGCGCCCGCCGAGCTGCTCGAGGTCAACCCGGGCGTGGGGGAGGCATAGCCGATGTTCTCACTGATCTGGCGCTTCCTCCCCGGCCCGGCGCTGCTGCGCGTGCTCGTGATCCTCGCCGTGCTCGCGGGGCTCGTCTACGCGCTCATCTTCTACGGCTACCCCTGGGCGGCCCAGTATCTCGAAGTGGAACCCGAAATCTCGACGGTTGGTGAATCATGACCCGCATTCTGGTGATCGACAACTACGACAGCTTCGTCTACACCCTGAACGGCTACCTGCAGCAGCTCGGCGCCGAGACCAGGGTCGTGCGCAACGACGAGCTGAGCGTCGGCGAGCTCGAGCAGCTCGTGCCCGAGTTCGACGGCGTGCTCATCTCTCCGGGCCCCGGCACGCCGACCGATGCGGGCATCTCCATCCCGATGGTGCATCTCGCGCTGCGCACCGGTGTTCCGCTGCTCGGCGTCTGCCTCGGGCATCAGGCGATCGCCGAGGCGATGGGCGCCACGGTCACCCACGCCGAGGAGCTCATGCACGGCAAGGTATCCCAGGTCACCCATAACGACGACGCCTTCTTCGAGGGCGTCAGCCGCCAGTTCCAGGCGACCCGGTACCATTCGCTCGCGGTGGTGCGCGACACAGTGCCAGAGCAGCTGTTCATCACGGCCGAGACGGCCGGCGGCATCGTCATGGCGCTCCGCCACGAGAGCCTGCCGATCTTCGGCGTGCAGTACCACCCGGAGTCGGTGCTGACCGAGGGCGGCTACCGTCAGCTCGGCAACTGGCTGGTGCGCTGCGGCGCGCAGAACGCGGCGAGCGTAGCGGCGACGCTCAGCCCGCTGCTCAGCGCAGGTTGAGCCGGGCGCCTCGATCCGGCGGGGGAATCAGCCCGAGCAGTAGGTGAGGCTCAGTTGCGAGCCCTGCGGCTGCTGCCCGACGAGCGACTGCTCGATCACGGGATAGCCGGTCTCGATCGGGCAGGCTTCGCTCGCCACCGGGGTCACGCTCGCGATGCTCTCGACGAGCTTCATGGCCACGTCGAGCGGCTGGCCGATGAGCTCGGGGATGGTGACCTTGCCGCTCGACACGGTGACGTCGACCGATTGCCCGCGGCTGAGCTTCTTGCCGGGCTCGGGGGACACGGCGAGCACGCGGCCGGCGGGCAGCTGCGGATCGTCCTGGTTCGTGATGCTGCCGACGCCGAGGCCGATCGCCTCGAGCTCCTCGGTGTACTCCTCGAGCGAGAGACGGTCGAAGGCGGGGATCTCGGGGTTCTCGGCGCCGATCGACACGTAGACGACCACTTCGCTGTCGATGGTCACCTTGATGCCGGGCTCCGGGTCGGTGCGAACGACGTCGCCGGCATCGGTATCGTCGTCCATGATCTCCTCGACCACGGGTTTGAGGTCGAGTTCGATCAGCTGCTCGATGGCGACGGTGCGCTCGACCCCCGCGAGATCCGGGATCTCCCTGCTGTTCTCCGGCGTGATGGTGCCGGGCACCATCGTCACGACCCAGAAGGCGACCGCGGCGATCACGGCCGCCACGGTGAGGATCGAAGCCCAGACCCACATCACCGGCGGGCGGCTCTGCGAGCGGGTCGATCCGCCGGTCTCGGAGAGGCGGCGCAGTGCGAGGTCGGACTCGCTGACCTCGTCGTTCGCCCACAGCACCGACGACTGCTCATCCTGGCTGCTGAGCTTGGGCATGACGCCCGAAGCGGCGAGGCGCAGCGCTTCGCGGAACTCGGATGCGGTCTGGAAGCGGCGGTTGCGGTCTTTCGCGAGCGCGTGCAGCACGACCCGGTCGAGCTCGGGCGTGAGCTCGGGGTTGTGCGTGCTGGGCGGTTGCGGCCTTTCGCTGACGTGCTGGTAGGCCACGGCGACCGCAGTGTCGCCCTTGAACGGCACTCCGCCCGCGAGCAGCTCGTACAGCAGCACGCCGGCCGAGTAGAGGTCGGTGCGGGTGTCGACGGTCTCGCCCTTGGCCTGCTCCGGCGAGAAGTAGGCAGCCGTGCCGAGGATCGCGGTGGTCTGCTGCACCGTCGACGAGGTCTCGGAGACGGCGCGGGCGATGCCGAAGTCCATCACCTTCACCTGGCCGCCCTTGGTGATCATGATGTTGGCGGGCTTGATGTCGCGGTGCACGATGCCGGCGCGGTGCGAGTACTCGAGCGCCGTGAGCACCGCGTCGACGACCCGGCAGGCCTCGGTGACGGTGAGCCGCTCGTCGGAGGTGAGCTCGCGCAGGTTGTGGCCGTCGACGTACTCCATCACGATGAAGGGCAGACGCTGCGGACCCTCTGCGGCGAGGATCAGGTCGTCGCCGGCGTCGAGCACGCGCACGACGCTCGGGTGCGCGAGGCGCGAGGCGGACTGGGCCTCCTGGCGAAACCGCGAGCGGAACTGCTCGTCGTTCGCCAGGTTCGCGCGCATGATCTTGATCGCGACCTGGCGGCCCAGCTTCACGTCGGTGCCGCGGTAGACCGTGGACATGCCGCCCTGCCCCAGCAACTCGTCGATCGAGTAACGACCGGCGAGCATGCGCTGAGAGCCCTGCGAGGCGGTCTGCGACATCTGCAACTCCTGTTGGTGAGGTATCTGTCTAGTCTAGGGTCGCGCGGCGGTCGCGGTGGTCAAGTCGTGGGGCGAGGATCGGGGCCGCCGCCGGCGGCCCCTCGCCGGGCCTCAGTCGTCGCTGGTGCCGCCGTTGGCGTTGCCGCCGGCGTTGCCGCCGCTGTCGCCCTGGGCGTCGGTGCCGCTCGAGTCGGCATCGGGGTCGGGCTCCGGAGCGGGCGCCTCCACCGTGATCGTGAGGGGATCGGAGTCGGGCGAGGTGCGGGTCACCGAGGAGCCGTTGCCGCAGGTCACGCTGTAGGTGAAGGTGATCGTGCTCGGATCGGGGCCGGCCGTCACCGAGACGTTGGTGCTCTGGGTCGAGCCCGGGCCGGTGCCCTTGTCGATCTTCAGGTTGTAGGCCTGCAGCGAGAGGCCCGTCGGGCAGGTGGCGACCGGCCAGCTGACGTTCGAGGTGCCGCCCGTCTGCACGGTGGCCGGGTTGGCGCTCGCCGCTCCCGGCTTCGCGACGTCGCCGAAGCGCACGTGGTAGGTGAGCGTGATCTGCTGATCGAACTTCACCTTGGTGCCGACGGGGTTCACATCGTAGACGATGTTCTCGTCGTCGTCGACGCTCGGGTCGCCGGGCGTGGGCACGACGTTCGTGAAGCCGAGCCCTTCGAGCAGGCCCTTCGCCTCCTCGAAGCTCTTGCCGACCAGCTGGCTCTTGTCGACCTCGCCGCTGTCGGGCTTCTCGGTCGTCTTGCTGGTGCTCGGCTTCGTGCTCGTCTGCGAGGTCTCCGTCGGGGGCGTGTCGCCCCCTCCGTTGTTCAGCAGCGCGATCGCCGTGCCTCCGCCGATCAGCACGAGCAGGGCGGCGAGGGTGATGAGCGGCCAGGTCCACGGGCTGCGCTTCTTCGGCTCCTCGACCTCGCCGTTCTCTTCGGCGGCATCGGCCGCGGCGGCCGCGGCGGCGAGGCCGGCCTGCTGGCTCGACATCGGGGTCGTCTGCGGCAGCGCCGTCGTCGCGGCGTCGTCGAGCACCTGGGTGGCGGGCAGCGCGACGGTGGCGTCGGCGACCTCGGCCCCCGCGATCTGGGGCACGTAGCTCGCGGCCAGCTGCAGGTTGCCGCGGTGCAGCGCGGTAGCCGCCTGGGCCAGCTTCGCCGCGGTCTGCGGACGGGCCGCCGGATCCTTGGCGAGGCAGGCGAGTACGAGTCGCTGCACGGGCGCGGGCACATCGTTCGGCAGGGCGGGCGGCTCGTCGTTGATCTGCGCCATCGCGATGGCGACCTGCGACTCCCCGGTGAAGGGGCGCTTGCCGGCCAGGCACTCGTAGGCGACGATGCCGAGCGAGTAGATGTCGGTCGAAGCCGTAGCGGTGTGGCCACTCGCCTGCTCGGGCGCCAGGTACTGCACGGTGCCCATGACCTGGCCGGTGGCGGTCAACGGCACCTGGTCGGCGATGCGGGCGATGCCGAAGTCGGTGATCTTGACGCGGCCCTCGGGCGTGATCAGCAGGTTGCCGGGCTTGATGTCGCGGTGCACGAGGCCCGCGTCGTGCGCGGCCTGCAGCGCGGTGGCGGTCTGCGCGACGATGCCGAGCACGCGATCGGCGGGCAGGCGGCCCTCGCGCTCGATGATCGCCGACAGCGGCTCGCCGGGCACGAGCTCCATCACGATGTAGGCCGAACCCTGCTCTTCGCCGTAGTCGAAGACGTTCGCGATGCCCTCGTGGTTGACCAGCGCGGCGTGACGGGCCTCGGCGCGGAAGCGCTCCAGAAAGCCCGGGTCGCCCATGTACTCGTCTTTCAGGATCTTGATGGCGACGGTGCGGCCGATGATGGAGTCGCTCGCCTTCCATACCTCGCCCATGCCACCGACCGCGATGCGCGAGCTGAGCTCGTAGCGCCCACCGAAAGTGATTCCAGCTGCTGGTCTCATTGGTTCAACACCGCTTCCATTATCTGTTTTCCGACTCTGACGGGAAGCTCTGAGGAGAGTCCCGCAAATCCATAGGCCTCGCCGCCGCCGTCCTCGATCACCACTGCCACGGCGACCTGCTTGTCGCCCATGAAGGCGTAGCCGGTGAACCACAGGGTGTAGGGCAGAGGATCGCCGTTCTCGTCCTCGCCGTTCTCGGCGGTGCCGGTCTTGCCGCCCACGCGCGCGCCATCGATCTGGGCGAGGCGACCCGAGCCGTCGGGGGCCGTGATGACCTGCTCCATCATGCCCTGCATCGAGGTCGCGGTCGACTCCGAGATCGGGTTCGAGAACTCGCTCGGCTCGAACTGCTGCTCCGTGCGCAGATCGGGGGTGATCACTCGTTCGATCAGGTAGGGCGTCATGACGACGCCGTCGTTGGCGACGCCCGCCGCGACCATCGCCATCTGCAGCGGCGTCGCGCGCACGTCGAGCTGGCCGATCGACGAGAGCGCGACCTTCGCCTGATCCTCCGGGTTCGGCGAGACGCTCGGGGTGACCGTCAGCGGGATGGTGAGATCCTGCTCGAAGCCGAAGGCGCGGGCCATCTCGGGTACGGCGTCCCGGTCCATGCTCATCGCGAGTTCCGCGATCGGGATGTTGCACGACTGCGTGATCGCCTGCGCGAGCGTGGTCTGCGCGCCGCCCGCGCCGCAGGCGCCCTCCCAGGCGTTCGTCATGACGGCGGACGACTGGGGCAGCTGCAGCGAGGCAGGGTTGTCGAACGTGCTCGACGGGGTCGCGGTGCCGTTCTCGATCGCGGCGGCCGCGACGAGCAGCTTGTAGGTCGAGCCGGGGTGGTACAGGTCGCCCCCGATCGTCCGGTTGAAGAGCGGATCGTTCGGGTCGGATTCGAGCTGCCGATAGTTCGCGATGACCTGGGCGTCGTCGTTGAGCGAGAGCTGGCTCGGGTCGTAGCTCGGGGTCGACACCATCGAGAGGATGCGGCCGGTGTCGGGCTCGATCGCGATCGCGGCGCCGTTGAACCCCGCCATGGCGTCCATCGCGGCCTGCTGCACGGAGGCGTCGATCGTCGTCTCGACCGAGTTGCCCTGCGGCTCCTCGCCCGTGATGGTGCGCATGAGGCGTGTGAAGAACTGCGAGCCCGACAGGCCGGAGAGCTCCTGGTTCATGACGCCCTCGACGCCCGTCATGCCCTGGTGGCGCGAGAAGAAGCCGGTCACCGGCGCGTACAGCTCGCCGGCCGAGTAATGCCGCTCGAAGCGGTAGCTGTCGTCGGTCGGCACCGAGAAGGCGATGGGATCGCCGTCGACCAGGATCGATCCTCGTTCGATCTTGTAGCTGTTCTTGATGCTGCGCTGGTTCAGCTCGTGATCGCGGAGCTCGTCGGCGGAGACGAACTGGATCATCGTGACGGAGAAGAAGAGGATGATGAACATGCCGAAGACGGTGCGGCTGATCACCTTGAGCTGCTTGTTCATGAGCGGATCACCAGCTTCGGCCGATTGCGCACCGAGTTCGACAGGCGCACGAGCAGGGCGACGATGATCCAGTTCGATACGAGCGAGCTGCCGCCCGCCGCGAGGAACGGCATCGTGAGGCCCGTCAGGGGGATCACGCGCGTGATGCCGCCGACGACGATGAAGACCTGCAGCGCGATCGCGAAGCCGAGGCCGGCCGAGAGCAGCCGGCCGAAGTCGTCCTGGCCCGCGAAGCCGATGCGCAGCGCGCGGCCGATCAGCAGGAGATAGGCGGCGAGGATCACGAACAGGCCCACGAGGCCGAGCTCCTCGCCGAGGCTCGCGAAGATGTAGTCGTTCTCGGCGAACGGGGTGTCGGTGGGGAAGCCCTGGCCGAGGCCCGTGCCGGTCATGCCGCCATTCGCCATGCCGAAGAGGCCCTGCACGAGCTGGTAGCTCGCGCCGAGCGGGTCGGCGAAGGGATCGAGCCAGTTCGAGAAGCGCTTGCCGACGTAGGGGAGCGCCTGGCTGGCCGCGATGCCGCCCGCGAGGAACAGGCCGACGCCGAGCACGACCCAGCCCGCACGGCCCGTCGCCAGATACAGCATCGACAGGAACAGGCCGAAGTAGAGCAGCGAGGTGCCGAGATCGCGCTGGAAGATGAGCACCGCCATCGCGAGCAGCCAGAAGACGATGAGGGGGCCGAGATCGCGGGCGCGCGGGAAGCGCACGCCGAGCACCTTCTTGCCCACCATCGAGAGCGCATCGGCGTTGCGCACGAGGTAGCCGGCGAAGAAGATCGCGAGCAGGATCTTCGCGACCTCGCCCGGCTGGAAGCGGAAGGAGCCGACCTCGATCCACACCTGCGCGCCGTTCACGAGCACGCCGAGGCCGGGCACCATCGGCAGCACGAGCAGGATCAGCGCGCTCAGGCCGAGCAGGTACGTGTAGCGGTAGAGCGCGAGATGATTGCGCACGACGGAGAGCACCACGATCGCGGCGAGGATCGCCACCGTCGCCCAGACCAGCTGGCGCACCGAGAACGCCTCCCAGCCGGTGTCGCCGTTCGCGAGGTCGATGCGGTAGAGCATCGCGATGCCGATGGAGTTCAGCAGCGCGGCGATCGGCACGATCAGCGGGTCGGCGTCGGGCGCGGTCAGACGGATCGTGAAGTGCAGCCCGAACACGGCGGCGGCGAAGAGCGCGCCCGGCAGCAGCAGCGTCTCGGTCACCCGTTCGTTCACGGTCAGGTCGACGATCACGACGGCCGCGACGCCGATCGCCAGCGCGAACAGCAGCAGCGAGAACTCGAGCCCGCGCAGCAGACGGGGCGCGCGGATCGCCGTGATGCGCTGCAGCACGGTCTCGCTCGTGCGCGGATCCTTCTTGCGGGCGTCGGTGTCGCCCTGCGCGTTCGTCGGCGCCGTCACGAGTCGTTCACCCCCAGCCGGGTCACGATGTCGCGGGCCTCGTCGAGCGAGCCCGCGCTGAGGGTGCGCTCGATCTGGCGCCGCTCGAGGCCGTCGAGGGCGGTCAGGGGGATCTCCGTGTCTTCGGCGACCGAATAGAGCGAGATCGAGCCCAGCTCCTGCTGCACGCCGCGATAGATGATGACCGTCTCGCCGTCGGTGCCCACGAAGTAGCGGGTCTGTGTCCACTGGTAGCCGAGGGCGATGCCGCCGAGCAGCACGGCGATCACGCCGAGCAGGCCGAGCGCCCACAGCAGGCGGCGCCGGCGATTGCGGCGCTTCGTCTCGGCGATGAGCTCGCTCAGGTACTCGTCGACGCGGGGCTCGAAGTGGCTCTCCTCGACCGGCTGCGCACGGCGGATGACGCGGCGGCGGTTCATGAGGCGCAGGCGCGCCGTGTTCGTCTCGCGGTCGACGACCGGCACGGCGCCCGTCTCGGTCTCGGCCGAACCGGCGAAGCGGGGGGTGCCCGGCTCGGAGTTCGTCTCTGGGCCGGGCTGGGTCTCGACCAGCACCACGGTCACATTGTCGGGCGCGCCGAACGAGAGGGCCTTGTCGATCAGCGAGTCGACCGCGCCCTGCAGTGAGGCGCGGCGCAGCAGGATCTTCTCGATGTCGTCTTCTTCGACGTAGCCGCACAGGCCGTCCGAGCACAGCAGCCACAGATCGCCGGGTCGCGTGTCGAGCACATCCGTGTCGATGTCGGGAGAGCTGTCGACGTCGCCCAGCACGCGCATCAGCACCGAGCGGCGGGGGTGGGTCTTCGCCTCCTCCTCGGTGATGCGGCCGCTGTCGACGAGGCGCTGCACGAAGGTGTGATCCTTCGTGATCTGCCGCATTTTGCCGTCGCGCAGCAGATAGAGGCGCGAGTCGCCGATGTGCGCGAGGGCGAGCTTGTCGCCCACCGTCATGAAGCCGCAGAACGTCGTGCCGAGGCCGGCGAGCTCGGGGCGCTCGCCGACGGTGGCGCGCAGCATGCGGTTCGCCCTGAGCAGCGCGTCGGCCAGGTGCTGAGCCGTGGCAGCGGGGTCGCCGGCGAGGCCCGTCGCAGACGAGGCTTCGGTGCCCGGCGCCTGCGAATCCTCGCCCCCCGCCTCGGGGAAGTAGTCGAGCTTCGCGATCGCGCGCGTGGTCAGGGCCGATGCGACGTCGCCGCCGGCGTGCCCGCCCATGCCGTCGGCGACGAGGAACAAGTGGTTGCCGGCGTAACCGGAATCCTGATTGTTCGAGCGCACCATGCCGACGTGGCTGCCGACGGCGCTTGCGTAGCCCACCGTCACGTTCAGGGCCTCAACTCGAAGGTGGTCGTGCCGATCGTGACGGGTGTGAAGACCGGTACGAGCACCGTGCCCGTCACGCGGCTGCCGTTGAGCTTCGTGCCGTTGGTCGAATCGAGGTCGGTGAGCATCCACTGGCCGCCGTTGCGGCTGAGGCGCGCGTGGTAAGTGGAGGTGTACTCGTCGACGATGGCGAGGGTGGAGTCGGTGCTGCGGCCGATCGTGATGACGTCGTCGTCGAGGGGGAGGGTGGTGCCGGCGGCGCTGCCTGAGGTGATGACGAGAAGGCGGGCCTCGCCCGAGCCGCTCGCGCCCCCTGCCGTTCCCGCGGAGGGGAGGGCTCCGCCCGACGGCGTGATCGGAGGAGCGGACACCGGTTGGGCGAGCTGCACCGCTGCGGGGCCGGGGGCCGACGGCTGACGCGAGCCGTCGCTCGGAAGCTTGCGCACCGGAGCGCCGAACAGATCGCTGCGCAGCGCGTACACGATCGAGAAGATGAACAGCCAGAGCAGCAGCAGGAAGCCGATGCGCAAGACCATCAATAGAAGTTCGCTCACAGGCCCCTCCAGAAGTCTTGTTCGATGCCGGGGGCGTCGGACGCCGGCCGCTGGGGTTGAGGCTGCGGCAGGTGCGGAGGCTGAGGCTGTTGCGCCTGGGGGCGCCCCCCGGCCCTCGCGGCTCCTCGGCCCGCCCGGTTCGGCACCAGCTGGAATCGCAGCGGCGTCTTGCCGATCGTGATGACCGTGTCGGGGCTCAGCGCCGCCTCGCGGAAGCGCTGCCCGTTGATCTTCGTGCCGTTCGTCGAGCCCAGGTCGCGGGCGATGCCCGCCCGGCCGTCCCAGATCAGCTGTAGATGCTGGCGCGACGCCGCCGAGTCGGTGAGGCGGATGTCGGCCTCGCTGCCGCGACCGACGATGGTCGTGCCTTTGCGCAGCTGATGCTGCACGCCCTCGACCTCGATCACCGGGATCCACGAGACGGCGCCCTCGACCTGCTCCGCATCGATCTGCAGCACGCCCGTGTTGAGGGAGGCGTCGCGACGCAGCTCGACGTCGGGCTCGCCCAGCAGCTGGTAGCCCTGGCGCTGCGCGTGCTTCACGACCACACCGACCAGCTCGCGCTCGATCGCGCCCCCCATGCGGGAGAGGCGGTCGGCATCGGCGTCGGCGACGCGAACGACGAAGCGGTTGGGGGCGAGCACGCGATCGCGATCGACCACCACGGAGCCGATGTCGAGCTCGCGCTTGAGCCCGGCCGCGATCTCGACCGGTTGCACGCCCGAGCGGAACGTGCGCGCGAAGGCGCCGTTCACGGCGCGCTCGAGCCCACGCTCAACGCTGTCGAGAATGCCCATGGGGTTCGCCCTCCTTCGCAGCAATGCTACCCGGCAACACTGCGGTGACGCCGAGTACGGGTGTGGCGTGGTGCTTCGGCTGCTCGGTCGGAGTTCTGCGCTCGGTCGGAGGAAAGTGCGGGATATGCTCCGACCGAGCGTGAGACTCCGACCGAATGGCGACGGCCCTGCGGCGGGTTTTGGCGGAATCGCGCCTTATTGCTAAGCTGAACTGGTTGTGAGACGTCTCGGCGTCGAACGGCGTACTCGCGCGAGTGGCGGAATTGGCAGACGCGCTGGCTTCAGGTGCCAGTGCCCGCAAGGGCGTGGGGGTTCAAGTCCCCCCTCGCGCACAGAGAAGAGAAGGGGCGGCGCCCACCGAATGGTGGGTGCCGCCCCTTCGTCGTCCATGAGGGGAGCCCGAGGCCGGGCGGCTGCCGATCCCGGATCCCTTGGACGTTCGCCGTGGCACACGAGTCGGATCCTCCTCTGCTCGGCGTTCTCCTCCCGCATCATCCAAAGGGTTGAAGTCCTCTTCAATCCTGCTCGCGATGCCCCGGGGCGCCGGGACTGCTGAAGTTGATTCCATGGCAGATTCCCTGGTTCGTTCGCGTTTCTCCGACCGGTTGACCTCCCGAGGCGGCGCGTGGATCTCCTTGGGCATAGCGGCGCTCGTGATGGCGGTGCTGTTCGGCGTCTTCGGCGGTGCGCAGGCTCCGGCGCGCACCGGGCAGGCTCCGGTGGGGGCGGAGGCGACGCAGGTGAGCGAGCTATTGGAGCGGTTTCCCGACGCGGATCGCCAGTCGGTACTCGTCGTGGCGTCTCGTGAGGATGGTGCGGAGCTCGCGGACGCGGATGTCGAGGCCCTCGAGGGCCTGCTTCCGGTGCTGGATGCGCAGGCGGCAGCCGAGGCGTCAGGCCCTATGGTCAGCGATGACGGGCGGGCCGCGGTGCTCGTCACCCCGATCCTCGTAGGCGCGGACAACACCGAGACGGCAGAGAAGATCAAGGTGCTCCGCGGCGAAGTCAGCGCGAACGCTCCCGCGGGGCTGGTGCTGCAGGTGACGGGTGGCCCGGCGTTCGGCGCCGACGTCGCCGCGGCCTTCGAGGGCGCCGATCTCACCCTGCTTCTCGTCACGGTTCTGATCGTGGCGATCCTGCTGATCGTCACCTACCGCTCGCCGGTGCTGTGGCTGATCCCGCTGATCGTGGTCGCCGTGGCCGACGGGCTCGCCGGACGAATCACCGCGGCTGCGGGTTCGTTCTGGGGTCTCGAGTTCGATGCGGGCATCGTGAGCGTGCTGGTGTTCGGCGCCGGCACGAACTACGCCCTGCTATTGATCTCCCGATACCGAGAGGAGTTGCAGCGCACCGAAGATGATCGGGCCGCGTTGGGCGCGGCCTGGCGCAAGACAGCACCCGCGATCCTGGCCTCGAACTTCACGGTGGTGCTCGCGCTGCTCACACTGCTGTTCGCGACGATTCCGATGACGCGCGGGCTCGGGCTTCCGGCCGCGCTCGGCCTCCTGATCGCGCTCGCCGCCGTGCTTCTCGTCTTGCCGCCGTTCCTGGCGGTGTGCGGCCGACGGGTCTTCTGGCCGTTCATCCCGCGCCCCGGCCAGAAGCGTTCCCAGGGCCGGGCGTGGCGTGCGGTCGCCTCCCGGGTGAGCGAACGACCCGTGGCGAGCCTGCTCGCCGGTCTCACCCTGCTCGCGGTCATGGCGACCGGGCTGCTCGGCACCTCGGTGGGTCTGGATCAGATCGAGAAGTTCCGGGTGCAGTCCGAATCGGCTACGGGACTGGAGACGCTGTCGGCGCATTTCCCACCCGGGGAGGCGCAGCCGATCTGGATCATCACCGAGACCGAGTCGGCGGGCGAGGCAGTGTCGGCGGCGAGTGAGGTCGAGGGCGTCGTGCGCGCTCACCCCGCCGGGCAGAGCGACGACGGCGCCTTGACGAAGGTGATGGTGACCAGCGAGTACTCGCCCGGCACCGAGCGGAGCCTGGCCCAGATCGCCGAGTTGCGGGATGCCCTGCATCCGATCGAGGGAGCGGATGCGCTGGTGGGCGGTGCGGTCGCGACCGAGCTGGACGCGCGAGCGGGAAACGAGCACGACCTGCTGCTGATCGCTCCGCTGGTGCTCGCCGTGAGCTTCCTCGTCCTGCTGTTCCTGCTGCGCTCACTGGTAGCGCCGGTGCTGCTGCTCCTGGTGAACCTCGCCAGCGCGGTCGCTGCGATCGGGGCGGGAGCCTGGCTGAGTCGGGCGCTGTTCGGTCAGCAGGCGCTCGATCTGCAGGTGCCGATCCTCGCGTTCCTGTTCCTCGTCGCGCTCGGCATCGACTACACGATCTTCCTCGTCCACCGAGCTCGCGCTGAGGCTGCTCTCCTGGGCACCCGTGCGGGCATGGTCGAGGCCGTCGCCCACACCGGCAGCGTCATCACGAGCGCGGGTATCGTGCTCGCCGCCGTGTTCGCCGCGCTCGGCGTGCTCCCGCTGGTCACGCTCGGGCAGCTCGGCCTCATCGTCGGCATCGGCGTGCTGGTCGACACCCTCGTCGTGCGCACCGTGATCGTGCCCGCGATCTTCAGCCTCGCCGATGGACGCATCTGGTGGCCAGGGAAGCCGCACGCCTGCTTGGGAGAATCGAATCATGAATCTCGTGCATCTACCGCTGACGCGCACTGATCCGTCGGGCTCGGCTGTCGCCGTGGCGACGGTGCGGGCGATGGAGATCGGCCAGCATCTCATCGCGATCGTGCTCACCGCGATCGGCGTGATCCGTGCCATCGGGGGCGGGGTGCAGCCGGCCGCGGCGATCATCTCCGGTGTCGCCGTCCTCGCCTGGCACACCGCAGGCTCGCTCTTGCCCTCGAAGACCCGTTCGCGCGGCTTGGCGACCTGGTGGCTGCTCGGTCTCGCCGCGATCTGGATCGCGGCTGTCGCGGTCTCCGCCGAGTTCGTCTGGCTCGCCTTCCTGCTCTGGTTGCTCGCCGGCCACCTCCTGGCGCTCCGCTGGGGGCTGCTGTTCTCGGGATTCGTGCTCGCGCTCGTGATCGTCGCGCCGATCCTGCACCATGGCACGACGAGCTATGCCAACGTGCTCGGGCCCCTCATCGGCGGTATCTTCGCCTTCGGCATCTCGCGCGGCTACCTGCAGCTTCTGCGCGACGCGGCGGAGCGCGAACGCCTCGTGGCCTCGCTCACCCGTGCTCAGGCGGAGATGGCCGAGCTGCAGGACGAGCTCGCGCTCGCGCAGCGACAGTCGGGGGCCGTCGCCGAACGCACCCGCATCTCCCGAGACATCCACGACACCCTCGCCCAGGCCCTCTCCTCTATCCGCCTCCTCGCTCACGCCGGATCGGGTCGTGCGGCGGATGCGGAGGCTGCGCGCACGCTCTCGCAGATCGAGACGCTCGCGGGTGACTGCCTCTCCGATGTGCGTCGGATCGTCGCCGCACTCGCCCCCGCGGAGCTCGAGGATGACGCGCTGGCCGCGGCGTTGCAGCGGATGCTCGACCGCGCCCACGACGAAGCCGGGCTCGAGGTGGAGCTGCATGTGGACGACTCGCTCCCGATTCTGCCTATCGAGGTCGAAGTCGCGCTTCTGCGCACCGCGCAGTCGGCCTTGGCGAACGTGAGGCTTCATGCGGGAGCCTCTCGGGCCGTGATGAGTCTCATAGACGCCGACGGCACCGTGCGGCTCGACATCATCGACGATGGCATCGGCTTCGACCTTCCACGCTGGGAACAGGGCGCGGATGCGGCCTCGAGCTACGGTCTCCGGTTCATGCGTGCTCGCCTGCGCGAGCTCGGGGGCGGGCTGGACATCGAGAGCGCTCCCGGGGAAGGTACCGCGATCTCCATCCACCTCCCGATCCACACCGCGCGCATGCCCGCCGCGGCCGACTCCGATGCAGAGGAGAAGCCATGACCACCACCGTGCTCCTGGTCGACGATCATCCGGTCGTACGCAGCGGCCTGCGGGCCGTGCTCGACGCCGCAGACACCGTGCGGGTGGTCGGGGAAGCCGCCACCGGCGAGGAGGCCCTCGTCCTCGCGGCCCATCTGCACCCCGAGGTCGTGCTCTGCGATCTGCGCCTCGGTCGCGGCATCGACGGCATTCAGACCACCGCCGCGCTCCGCGCCCTCGATCCGGCCCCGGCGGTGCTGATCCTGACCACCTTCGATCGAGACGCCGAGATCCTCGGAGCGATCGAAGCGGGCGCAGCGGGCTACCTGCTCAAGGAGGTCGCGCCCGATGCCATCATCGACGGCATCCTGCGCGCCGCTCTCGGCGACACCGTGCTCGCCCCGGATCTCGCCTCTCGTGTGCTCAAGGGCATGCGCAGCCCGCTCCCGAGACTCACCGAACGTGAGATCGAGGTGCTCCGCCTCCTCGCCACCGGCTCGACGAACAAAGAGATCGCCCGCGCCCTCTTCGTCACGGAAGCGACGGTGAAGAGCCATCTCGTCCACATCTTCTCCAAGCTCGGCGTCGACAGCCGCTCCCGCGCGATCCATGTCGCCCAGCAGACCGGCCTGATCTGACCCGGGCGAGACGCCCACCCCCTGAAAGGAACCTCTGCCCCGTGAAGAAGCTGCTCAACGCCTCGTTCATCTACATGCTCGCCGGTATCGCCTCCGGCCTGTTCTACCGCGAGTTCACCAAGCTCAACGGCTTTCCCGAGGGTCGGTTCACGCAACTCGGCCTCGCGCACACGCATCTGTTGACTCTCGGCCTCATCGTGCTGCTGATCGTGCTCGTCATCGAGAAGGTCTTCACCATCTCCCGCAGCCCGAAACTCTTCGCATGGTTCTTCTGGCTCTACAACGCCGGCGTGATACTCACCTCCGCCATGCTCATCTGGCACGGCAGCCTCACCGTGCTCGACCAGGAGTCGAACGCGATGATCGCGGGCATCGCGGGCCTGGGGCACATCGCGATCACGGCGGGCATGATCGTCTTCTTCGTCGCGCTCCGCCGTGCCGTCACCGACCGCAGCTCCGCGCAGTGAAAGGATCGTCGTCGATGACTGCGAAAGAACGATCGAAGATCGTCAGCCCACGCGTGCTCTTCCGGAGTTTCGCCATCGCTGAGATGTTCACCTGGGCCGGCCTCATCGCCGCACTGATCCTGCGCGCGTTCGACGTCGCCGATATCGTCCCCATCGCCGGGGGCATCCACGGATTCGTCTTCCTGTGCTACTCGGCGACCACGATCTTCGTGTGGGTGAACCAGAGATGGCGGGTCTCGCTCGGCCTCACCGGACTACTGCTGGCGATCGTGCCGTTCGCCACCGTGCCGTTCGAGGTCATCATCGATCGCAAAGGGCTGCTGAGAGGCCGTTGGCGGCTCGCGCCGGGCGGAGAAGCGCCGCGCGGCTTCATCGAGCAGGTGCAGGCCTGGGTGCTGCGGCATGTGATTCTCTCGATCGCCCTGCTGGTGATCCTCGTCACGGCGCTCTTCATCACCCTTCTGTGGCTCGGCCCGCCCGTGCCCCGCGGCTGAGGTGCCGTACTCGCGCGGAAAGCGTTGAGGCGCTCCAGGCCCGCTTTGCAGGACGCGGCGGGCAATGTGTGGCAGACTGGAGGATAATACTTGTAGCTTCAACTAAATTGAGGGATGCGTTATGGAAGCCTCGAACAAGCCGAGCTGGGCCGAGGGCCCGATGCCTACGCGCGGCGCGGCGCCCGACGCCACACGCATGGACGCCGTCGAACTGCTCGTGCACGACCTCGACGCCATGACCGAGTTCTACCGCCGCGCCGTGACCCTCGACGTGCTCGACCAGTCCGGCCCCACGGCGACGCTCGGCAGCGGCGGCATCGCCTCCATCGTGCTGCGCCAGGAAAAGGATCTCCCGACGGCCGACAGGAACGGCGCCGGCCTCTACCACTCGGCCATCCTCTTCGAGGATCGCGCCCGCCTCGCGACGGCGCTCGCGTCGATGGCGACGAACGCGAGCCACCTCTACCAGGGCAGCGCGGACCACCTCGTGAGCGAGGCGTTCTATTTCCGCGACCCGGAGGGCAACGGTCTCGAGCTCTATCGCGACCGCCCGCGGGAGCAGTGGCAGGTCGGCCCAGACGGTTCCGTGCGGATGGGCACGGAACCGCTCGACCCCAATCGCTTCCTGCAGGAATGGTACGACCCCGACGCAGCGCCGGGCGAAGGCTCGTCGACCATCGGCCACGTCCACCTGCAGGTCGGCGACATCCCGACCGCTCGCCGCTTCTACGAGGGCGTGCTCGGCTTCGACGTCACCGCGGCCATGGACAGCGCCCTGTTCCTCTCCGCCGGCGGCTACCACCACCACCTCGGCATGAACACCTGGCACAGCGCCGGCGCCGCACCCCGAGCGGCGACGCTCGGCCTCGGCGACGTGCGCATCCTCGTGCCCGAGCGGGCCGACGTGGAGGCCCTCGCGGAGCGACTGCGCGACCACGGCATCGAGAGCGCCGACGACGGGCGCGCGCTTCGCTTCGCCGACCCCTGGGGTACCCGGCTCGCCGTCACCCCGGCCTGAGCGTCGCCCGTGCGGCACTGATAGCCTCTCCCCGTGGAAGCACTCGTGACCGGCCCCGATGGCATCGTCCGCTGCGGCTGGGCGGGAGACGACGAGGAGTACCGCCGCTATCACGATGAGGAGTGGGGCGTTCCGCTGCACGGCGACCGCGCGCTGTTCGAGAAGATGGCGCTCGAGGGCTTCCAGGCCGGGCTGTCGTGGATCACGATCCTGCGCAAGCGCCCCCGCTTCCGCGAGGCCTTCGCGGGCTTCGAGCCGGCGCGCGTCGCCGAGTTCGACGAGGACGACGTCGCACGTCTGCTGGCGGACGCCGGCATCGTGCGCAACCGCGCGAAGATCGAGGCCACCATCTCCAATGCTCGGCTCGTGCGCGAGATGGCCGAGGGGGAGCTCGACGAGCTGATGTGGTCGTTCGCCCCCGCGGCGACGCGCCTCCGGCCCGCCTCGATGGCCGACGTTCCCGCCGTCACCGGGGAATCGACTGCGATGAGCAAAGCGCTGCGCCGGCTGGGATTCCGCTTCGTCGGGCCCACGACGATGTACGCGCTCATGCAGTCGGCGGGCATGGTCGACGATCACATGGCAGGCTGCTGGCGGGCGTCGACGGGCTGATCGCCCGCGATCCTCGCCGCGCTCTCGCCCGGCTCGAGCCGCAGCCGTCGCAGCAGCTGCGCGTTGAGTGCGACGACCACGGTCGACAGCGACATCAGGATCGCGCCGACCGACATCGGCAGCACGAAGCCGATCGGCGCGAGCACGCCCGCCGCGAGCGGCACCGAGATCAGGTTGTAGCCGGCGGCCCACCACAGGTTCTGCTTCATCTTCCGGTACGAGGATCGCGAGAGCTCGATCACCGAGAGCACCGAGCGCGGGTCGGAGCTCGCGAGGATCACCCCCGCGGAGGCGATCGCCACATCGGTGCCGGCGCCGATCGCGATGCCGACATCGGCCTGCGCGAGGGCGGGGGCGTCGTTGACGCCGTCGCCGACCATTGCGACCTTCCGGCCCTGCTCCTGCAGGGCGGAGATCTTCGCGGCCTTGTTCTCGGGGCGCACGCCCGCGAAGACGCGGTCGATGCCGAGCTCGCGGGCCACCTCGTTCGCGACGGCCTCCGCGTCGCCCGTGATCATGACGACCTCGACGCCGAGCGCGTGCAGAGCGTCCACGGCCTCGCGCGACTCGGGGCGGATCTCGTCGGCGAGCCGCAGCCCGCCGACCACGCGCCCATCGGCGGCGACGTGCAGGATGATCGCCCCCTCCTCGCGCCAGCCCTCGGCCTCCGGCACCTCTGCGGCACCGAGCTCTTCGAGCAGGCGCGGGCCGCCGACCCGCACCTCGACCCCGTCGACCGTGGCGGTGACGCCCACGGCCGGCGAGGAGGCGAAGCCGCTCGCCCCGGGCAGCTCGAGCCCCCGCTCCTGCGCCGCCCGCACGATCGCCCTCGCGAGCGGGTGCTCGCTGTCGCCCTCCGCGGCCGCGGCGAACGAGAGCAGGCGATCCTCGTCGAAGCCTCCGAGGGGCGCCATGCCGGTGACCGTCGGCTCGCCCTTCGTGAGCGTGCCCGTCTTGTCGAAGACGACCGCATCGACGGTGCGCATGCTCTCGAGCGCGAGGCGATCCTTGATCAGCACGCCGCCCTTCGCGGCGCGCTCGGTCGCGATCGACACGACGAGCGGGATCGCGAGCCCGAGCGCGTGCGGGCAGGCGATGACGAGCACCGTGATCGCCCTCACGACCGCGTCGTCGGGGCTGCCGAGCAGCGTCCATGCGACGGCGGTGATCGCCGCGGCGACGATCGCGAACCAGAAGAGCAGGGCGGCGGCGCGATCCGCGACGCGCTGCGCGCGGGAGGAGGAGTTCTGCGCCTGCTCGACGAGCCTGCGGATGCCCGCGAGCGCGGTGTCGTCTCCCGTCGCCGTGATCTCGATGCGCAGCCCCGAGTCTGTGGCGACCGTGCCCGCCGTGACCGGATCGCCGATGCCGCGCGCGACGGGGCGCGACTCGCCGGTGATCATCGACTCGTCCATGTCGGCGCGCCCGTCCACGACCTCGCCGTCGGCCGGCACGCTGCCGCCCGGGCGAACGAGCACGATGTCGCCGGTGCGCAGTTCGGCAGGTGAGACCTTCACGATCTCGTCGCCCTCGACGCGCTCGGCCTCGTCCGGCAACAGTGCCGCGAGCGAGTCGAGCGCCGAGGTCGTCTGCGCGAGCGAGCGCATCTCGACCCAGTGGCCCAGCAGCATGATGACGATGAGCAGCGCCAGCTCCCACCAGAACTCGAGCTCGTGATGCAGCAGCCCGAGGGTCGCGCCCCAGGAGGCGAGGAACGCGACCGTGATCGCGAGTCCGATCAGCAGCATCATTCCCGGCTGCCGCTCGCGCAGCTCCCCGACCGCCCCCGCGAGGAACGGCCAGCCGCCCCACAGGTACATCACGGTGCCGAGGATCGGGGCGACGAGCGTCGCCCAGCCGGGCACCTCGTAACCGAGGATCATCGCGAACATCGGCGAGCAGGCGACCACGGGGATCGCGATGATCAGGTTGATCCAGAACAGGCGCCGGAAGCGGTCGACATGTTCCATGTGGCCGGAGTGGCCGGAGTGGCCGCTGTGGCCCGAGTGCTCATCGTGCTCCTGGTGGCGGGAGTGCTGCGCGTGTGCATGCTGCTCGGCCGGGTGCTCGTCTGCCGCCGTGCGTGCGTGCGGGTGCTCCGCCGCGTGCGGACGCTCGACCTCGTGCCCCGGGCCGTGCCGGTGCAGCTCAGGGTCGTGCCGATGATCGTGATCGTGATCGTGCGAGCCGGTCATCTCGGGCTCCCCTCTGGCCGTGCGGCCCGTGCGCCGCGGCTCAGGCCCGCTTCGAGCGCATCGCCCTGAGCTGCTTCAGGGACGGGTCGGCGGCGAGTTCGCGGTACCGCTCCGAGCCGAGCGGCACGAGGGCGATCCGACCCTGCTCGTCGTGGTGGATGCCCCAGCCGTAGCGCTTGCCGAGCGGCGAGGCGCGCAGGCAGGCCTGGCTCTTGGCGAAGAATGCCTCGCGCGATGCGGCGCGATCCTCGTCGGAGACGCCCTGCCGAGCGGCGTACGCCTCGAAGAGCACGTCATCGCTCGTGAGCTCGTACGGCCGCTCCGCGACGAGCGCGTACTGCAGTGACGCCGCGGTCGGGCCCTTCGAACCCGCCTGCGGCACTTCGGCGACCGTGCGCGGGCAGTCCTCGGCGACCTGGATGAAGGTGCCGGTGTAGTTCGTGGTGCCCATGCCTCCATTCTCTCCGTGTCGCGCGGCGATGGCTACTGTCAGGCCTGACCCCGATACCCGAACCGCCTCGCAGATTGGCAGTACACGCGACTTAAGAGGGCGCGAGGTCGCGTCTACTGCCAAGCTCCGGGCGTCGGATCCGGTTCAGCCCTGAGCGAGCCTTGCGTGCGCCTTGGCCAGCTCCTTCGCGCGATCGCGCGCCTTCACGAGCGCGGCCTCCTCGCGTTCCAGCTCGCGCACGCGCTGCTGAGTGCGCTTGCGCAGCTCCTTGTGCGCACGGAGCGCCGCCTCGCTCAGCTCGTAGGCCTGCTGGGGGCCGAGCGGAGCCGACGAGACCGGCGCGGCCGGAGACTCCTCCTGCTCCGGCGCGGCGGCGAGAACCGCCTCGAGACCTTCGATCAGCACCTGCGCGCCGAATTCGAGGATCGCGTCGGCCTCGGCTTCGGCGCTCTCTGGGGCGGTGCGAACCGCTGCGGCGTCGGCGGCGTCGCTGGGGCCGTCACCGAAGTAGACCCCCTCGCGCACGAGCGTCGCCACGACGGGGTACTCGGCCGCGGTCACGGCCTCTTCGATCAGCGCGCGCGTCTCGGCGCCCACCTCCATGCCGGCGAGCACCTCCCGCTCGACCTCGGCGTGCCCCCGGGCGAAGGCCGAGAGCAGCATGAGGATGCCGAGCTTGGTCTCGGCTGGGGCGCGCAGCTGCTGCATGGCGCGCAATCCCATGTCCGCCGCGCGGATCTGGCCCGGCATCATGTGGATGTCCGGGGTGAGCGGGATGTCGAGGGTCCACGGGTGCCGGCGGTAGCCCGAGACCAGACCGCGCAGCAGCTCACGGGAGCCGGATTGCCAGTCGGCGGCCGAGACCGGTTCCAGGCTGCGGCTCATCGCCGTGTCGAGCATGAGCTGGTGCAGATCGTCCTTGGTCGCGACGTAGCGGTAGAGCGCCATCGTGCTGAACTCGAAGGTCTGGGCCACCCGCTGCATGGTGACGGCCCCGAGGCCCTCGGCATCGGCGATCTCGATGGCCGCGTCGACGATGCGCTCGAGAGAGAGTTCTCGCTTCGGCCCGCGCTGTGGTGCGGCGGCGAGCCCCCAGGCCAGCGCGAGCGTGCGCGACACCCCGTTCTCCGTCATGCGCGAGTCTCCTTCCTCCAGCAGCCATTCAACCACGACTGCGTATCGCCGTAACTGTTTATGTGCCATACTGTTTATGACAAACGCTGTTATCGATCGAGGTGGAGCACAGCCCCGGTCACCCGAGAACCAGGAGATCCCATGACCCCCATCATCGAGATTCGCGATCTCGAGAAGCGCTACGCCGAGCGCACCGTGCTCGACCGGCTCTCCCTCGATGTCCACGGAGGCGTCTTCGCCCTGCTCGGCCCCAACGGCGCCGGCAAGACGACGCTCGTCTCCATCCTCACCACGCTGCTTCGCCCCGAAGGGGGCACGGCCCGCATCCTCGGCCACGACGTCGTGCGCGAGGCGGGCACGGTACGGCGGCTCATCGGCGCCACCGGCCAGTACGCCTCCGTCGACGAGGCGCTCACCGGACGGGAGAACCTCGTGATGATCGGCCGCCTGCTCGGTCTCTCTGCCCGCCGGGCGCGCGTGCGCGGCGAGGAGCTGCTCGTGGAGTTCGATCTCGAGGAGGCGGCCGATCGCCGGGTCTCCTCGTACTCCGGCGGCATGCGACGTCGGATCGACCTCGCCGCCTCCTTGCTGTGCACCCCTGCCGTGCTGTTCCTGGACGAGCCGACCACCGGCCTCGACCCGAGCAGCCGCGCCCGGCTCTGGGACGACGTAGCCGAGCTCGCGAAGCGGGGCTGCTGCGTCTTCCTCACCACTCAGATGCTCGACGAGGCCGAGGCGCTCGCCGATCGCGTCGCGATCCTGCAGGGCGGCCGGATCATCGCCGACGGCACCGCCGAGTCGCTGAAGGCCCTCGTCGGCGAGGAGACCGCCGTGCTGGTGGGGCCCGATGGCGCGGTGCGCCGCACCCTCGAGACCGACGGCACGGCGGGCGGGCTCGAGCGCGCCCTGCTCGGCCTCCCTCCCCATGAGCGGGAGCTGCGGCTCGAACTGCGCAGGCCCACGCTCGACGACGCATTCATCGCGCTCACCGCGCAATCCGGACAGGAGATCGCAGCATGACCGCCGCAGCCCTCGACCAGGCCTCCAGCGCCCCGCACCGCACCCCCATCGCCCCGCATCGGGGTGCGGGCCCCCTCACCGCGAGCCGGGTCTTCGTCGGCCGCAGCATGCGGCACAGCATGCGCGACGGCGAGGGCTGGCTCATGGCCATCGTGCTGCCGGTCATGGTGATGCTGCTGTTCACGGTGGTCTTCGGCGGCGCCATCGATGCCGGCGGCGGACACCTCGCCTATGTCGACTTCGTCGTGCCGGGCATCATCGTGCTCTGCTCCGGCTTCGGCGCATCCTCGGTGGCGGTCTCGGTCAACCGCGACGTCACCGGCGGGGCCATGCAGCGCTTCCGCAGCCTGCCGATCACCGCGGCATACTGCCTCGTCGGCCACATCGTCGCGAGCCTGCTGCGCAACCTGATCGCCACGGCGATCGTGATCGGCGTCGCGATGCTCATGGGCTTCCGCCCCACCGCGGGCCCGCTCGACTGGGTGCTCACCGGGGCGCTCGTGCTGGCTTGGATCCTCGCGATCAACGTCGTCTTCGCGGCGATCGGTCTGCTCGCCTCGAGCCCCGAGGCGGCCAACGGCTACGGCTTCGGTCTGCTCTTCCTGCCCTACCTCTCGAGCGCGTTCGTGCCCCTGCACACCCTGCCGGACTGGCTGCAGCCGATCGCCGCCGGGCAGCCGGTGACGCCGCTCACCGATGCGCTGCGCGCGCTGCTCTTCGCCGGCGATCCCGGCGGGCAGCTCTGGTTCGCGCTCGCGTGGTGCGGGGGGATCATCGCGCTCGGGGCCGCGCTGATCGCCTGGCGCTTCCCCCGGGGCTGAGACGGCCCGCGCTACAGTGAGTGCACCGGCCCGAAGAAGCCCGAAGACGAGAGCGGAGCGACCCATGAGCGAGACCTTCTGGACCACCGATCCCGGCGAGCTGCTTCGGGTGCGGCCGGGCTTCAGGCTGAGCGACGTCGATCCCGATGCCACGCCCGGCACCTCGGCGAAGAAGGCGGAAGGCGCGGCCGAGCTCGCGAACAGCGCGCAGGAGCTGCGCGAACTGCAGGAGAAGCTCTTCGCCCAGAGCCGCGAGGGCGCGAGAGATCGCCTGCTCGTCGTGCTGCAGGCGATGGATGCGGCGGGCAAGGGCGGCATCGTCAACCACGTCTTCGCGCAGCTCGAGCCCTACGGTCTCGCCCTCACCGCGTTCAAGGCGCCCACCGCCGAGGAGCGCGAGCACGATTTCCTCTGGCGGATCGAGCCGCGGGTGCCCGGGCCCGGTCTGATCGGCCTCTTCGACCGCTCCCATTACGAGGACGTGCTGATCCAGCGCGTGCGGTCGTTCGCGCCGCCCGAGGAGATCGAACGCCGCTACGGCGCCATCGTCGACTTCGAGCGGCGCCTGGTCGACGACGGGGTGCGCGTCGTGAAGATCATGCTGCACATCTCGCCTGAGGAGCAGGCTCAGCGCCTGCTCGACCGTCTCGACGAGCCCGACAAGCACTGGAAGTACAACCCGGGCGACGTCGACGAGCGCCTGCACTGGTCCGAGTACATGGAGGCGTTCCAGATCGCGATCGATCGCACGGCCGTGGAGCACGCGCCCTGGTTCGTCGTGCCCGCGAACGCGAAGTGGTACGCGCGGGCCGCGGTGCAGCGCATCGTGATCTCGGAGATGCGGCGCATCGGCCCAGAGTGGCCGCCCGCTGCTTTCGACGTCGCCGTCGAACGCGAGCGGGTGCAGCAGTCGATCGGGCTGCGGTGGCCGTGAGCCGCTGAGTCTCTCCGCTGCTGAGCCTGGGTGTCGGCAGAGCGATGGAGGTCAGGCGAGTCGGCGCACGAGCACCACGCTGTCGGTGAGCGAGGCGGGCAGACCGTCGGGGCCCGACGCCTCGCGGTCGCGCAGCTCGCAGGCGAGCACCTCCCAGCGCGAGGGATCGAGGTCGAGCGCGCCCAGATCGTCCTCGGGGGTCGGGAAGTCGTGCCCGTGCGCCCCGTGCTCGCCCTGCTCCGCCCAGCTCGGGGCCGCGGCATGCGCGGTGACGAGCAGGCGGCCTCCGGGGGACACGAAGCCCGTGGCCCGTCGCAAGATCTCCCTCCGAGGGATCTCGACGGGCCACGACTGCAGGAACGAGCAGGTCACGAGGTCGAAGGAGCGATCGGCGGCCCACTCGGCGAGATCTCCGGTCTCGAGCCGCAGGGCGTCCTCGGCGACGCCCTGCTGGGCCGCCGCCGCACGCGCCCGCTCGACGGCGGTGGGGGAGAGGTCGACCCCCGTGACGATCCAGCCTTGCTGGGCGAGCCAGATCGCATCGCCGCCCTCGCCGCAGCCGAGGTCGAGTGCGGTGCCCGGTTCGAGCGCCGAGGCCGTGTCCGCGAGCACCCGGTTGACGCGTCCCGACCAGACCCGATCGGCACCGGCGTAGCGCCCCTCCCAGAACTCCGCGGGGCTCTGGGGCCGCCCGGCGCCCGCGCCCGCTCCACCGCTCCGGATGGCATCGTCGAACTCCTGCTCGATGAGCACTCCGTTGACCGCGGCGCCGGCGAAGGATCCCGCGCCGATCGACATCGGCACGTTCGCCATCGGGTTCACGACGTTGCCGACCGCCCAGACGCGCTCGTGGCTCGTGCGGCCCGTCGGATCGACTGCGAGGAAGGAGCCGGGCACGAAGGGCAGCTCCGTGCGCTCCAGGTCGAGACCCTGGAGGAAGTCGTCGTGAGGGCGCGGCTCGGCAGCGGTGAAGATCGCATCGAGCTCGATCAGCCGCCCGTCCTCGGTGCGCGCCGAGGAGAGGCGATCCTCGTCTCCCGACACCTCGACCACGGGTGAGGCGACGATCTCGATGCCGCGCGAGCGCAGCCTCGCCTCCTCCGACGGGTCGAGCAGGCCGGCGCCCGCCGAGAAGAAGACGACCCGGTCGCTCCACTGGCGCACCATGCGCGCCTGATGCAGCGAGGCCGGAGAGGTGGCGAGCACACCGAGGCGCCGCCCGGCCACCTCCCAGCCGTGGCAGTACGGGCAGTGCAGCACGCCCGTGCCCCAGTGCTCGGCGAGACCGGGGATGCCCGGCAGCTCGTCGGAGATGCCGCTCGCCACGATCAGCGCTCGGGCCTCATGCCCGACGCCGCCCTCGAGTGTCACGCGCAGGCCGATTCCCGCCGTCTCGACCTGCGTCACGAGGCCGCTCTCGAAGCGGATCCCGTACTGCTCGGCCTCGCGGCGACCCTTCGCGGCGAACTCGGCGGGCGGCACCCCTTCGTTGCCGAGCACGCCGTGCATGTGGCTCGCGAACCGGTTGCGCGGACTGCCCGAGTCGATCACGAGCACCTCGCGACGGGCTCGGCCGAGCATGAGGGCGGCTGCGAGGCCCGCGGGGCCCGCACCGACGACGACGGCGTCCCAGCTCGTCTTCTCGATGCCGGGCGCGCTGCGGCCGATCGCGGTGCGGTCGGTCTCGCCGGGATTCTTCCGGCCGTGGGCCGGGGCGTGCTTCTCGTCCATGCGATCATCTTCCGGTCGCTCGTGAGAGAATGGCAAGCAGGTTTGCTGAAATGGCAAAATCAGATCCCAGGATCGGAGACGCGATGCGCGACGAACTCACCGAAGTGGGGGCGCGCCTGCGCGCCGCGAGACGCGAACGCGGCTGGACGCTCGATGCGCTCGCCGCCCGAGCCGGCATGTCCGCCAGCACGCTCTCTCGGCTCGAGTCGGGCAAGCGCCAGGCGAGCCTCGAACTGCTCGTGCCGTTGACGCGGCGGCTCGGCATCCGCATCGACGACCTGATCGCCCCCGAGACACCGGATCCACGGGTGCGCAGAGCTGTGATCCGGCGCGACGGCCTCGTGATCGCGCCGCTCGCGCCCGAGGGCTCGCCGATCCACACCTACCGGATCACCTACCCGCCGGTCGCCGAGCCGCCCGAGCTGCGGGTGCACGACGGCTACGAGTGGCTCTACGTGATCTCGGGGCGGTTGCGATTGCGGCTCGGCGAGCAGGATCTCACCCTCACGCGCGGCGAGGCCGCCGAGTTCGACACCCGCGTGCCGCACTCGCTGTCGGCGGCGGGCGGCAAGCCGGCCCACGTGCTCAGCATCTTCAACGACGAGGGCGTGCGCATGCACACGCACGGCGCGGAATAGCCGGCGCTCAGCCGAGCCGCTCCACCGGCTGCCTCAGGATCGTGCGCAGCTTCTCGGGGGCGACCCTGCGCGGATCCCCGAGGTAGATCTCGTGATGCCTGCCCCGCATGCGCAGGCCGTTCGCGGGGATGAACTCGCGGTGCATGAGTTCGAGCACCGGCCCCTCGTCGTCGTAGGCGCCGAGGTGCAGGGTCTGCACGCAGAGCCCCTCGTGCAGGCGGTCGAGGCGCACCTCGCCGAGCCGCGCTGGCGGCCGCTTCGACGCAGCGACCGTCGCGACGGCCTCCGAGACCGCATGCTCGTCGAGCCAGTCGGGCGCCATGAGCATCATCGTCCAGTCCCAGTTCGACTTGTCGCGGGAGACGGTGAAGGCGTCCATGTCATCCGACCACCAGAGCCCCTCGAGGGGAGGCACCACGTAGTCGCGGCCGAGCGCCCGCTTGCTCGCGAATTTGAGCCTGTAGGCGACGGGGTAGAGGGCCTCGAGCGCCTGCGCGTAGGCGGGGGAGGTATTGGGGTCGCCGTGCCCGTCGATCATCAGATAGGCCGCCTCGGGCACGTCGACGATCTCGAACCGGCCGTGCGGCGCCCGATAGGCGGGAAGAGCCTTCTTGAGGTCGGTCTTCTCGACCCGGCCATCGTTCGCGGTCATGGTGCGCTCCTATCTTCTGCCCATCAATCGCTGCTGGATGCGCTCCGCGCTGGAGCGCACCTCGCATACCAGCTCCTCCTCCGTCAGACGCCCCCGGGCGCCGCCGATCTGAGAGGTGTAATACGTGACCGCGAGCGCGGCGATGGGGCGCCCCTCCCGGTCGATGATGGCCGACGCCACCGACGAGACGCCCGGTGTCACGTCATCGCTCACGAAACCGTAGCCGCGATGCCGCACCTCGGAGAGCATCCTGCGGAGCGTCAGAGGAGAGTCGGGTCCCGTGCCTTGCAGGGTCGAGAACGCACTACCCGTCGGGTACAGGGCCCGCACCTGCTGTTCGGGCAGCAGTGCGAGCAGCACTCGGCCGCTCGCGGTGAGATGCGCGGGGAGCGTGACGCCCTCGTCGGTGACGAGGGGCGGGCGCCTCGGGGCGCGCTCCTCGAGCACGTAGAGCACGTCGCGCCCGTGCAGCACCGAGAGGTGGGCGGTCTGCTTGACCTTCGCCACGAGCTGGCCGAGCACCGGCCGGCCGATGCGCACGAGGGGCTGCTGATAGCCGAAGCCAGCCCCCACCTCGAAGGCGGCGAAGCCCAGACAGTACTTCTGCTCCTCGGCCAGATGCGTGACGAAGCCCTCTTCGCGAAGGATCTTGAGCAGCTGGTAGACGGTGGATCGCGGCAGCCCGAGATCCTGCACGACACGGGCCACGGACACCGGCCGCTGCTGCTTGGCGAGATACTTCAGAATCTGCAGCGTGGCCGAGGCGGCCGGCGCGGGCGCGGTGCCGCTCGGTCTGGATCGCGCGATCTCGCTTGACGGCATGGGGGCCTTTCGGGACAGACGGCGGTGTCGCAATCAGCCTATAAATCCAGCGGGCTAGACGCAATCGACGGAATGCGCTCATTTCGGGGCTGTGTCGCGCTGCAGGCGCTGGCTAGGTTGGGTCGAACCAGCCAGACTCGACGAGGAGAAGATGCATGCCAGCCCAGCCCGATTTCAAACAGCTCTGGAAGGCGGACGAGGTGTTCGAGATCGATCGCGCCGCCAGGAGCTTCGGGAGCGATCGGATCCCAGGTGAGATCGTGGCCGACGTGCTCGTGCCGGCACGAGGATACCTGCGGGCCCGCGTCGTCGAGCCCGGCGAGGTGTTCCGGGTGCTCAACGTGTTCGGCAAGCAGGTCATGGACGTGCTGCTCTACGATGCCGACAACCTGCAGAACTGCGCCTCGATGAGCAACACCATCCTCGCGAACGGCACCTCGAAGCTCTCGCCGGGGCTGAGCGTCTACGCCAAGAACGGCGAGCGCCTCGCCACGCTCGTCGAGGACACGGCGGGCGTCATCGCGCTCGACGGCGGCTACTGCAGCGACGCGGTGAACGAGCTGCGCTGGAACGTCGAGGGCTCGCCGAACTGCCGCGGCAATCTCGTGCTCTCGATGCAGCGCTACGGCTTCACCGAGGACGACCTGCAGGAGGGCTGCTTCACCGTCTTCCTGGCCCTCGGGCACGACGAGCAGGGCAACGTGATCCTCGATCCGTCGCCCTCCCGCCCAGGCGACTATGTCGAGTTCAGGGCGGAGCGGCGCATCGTCCTCTCCGCTTCGGCCTGCCCCTCCGATCGCTCGGTCACCAACAACCACAACCCCTCGCCCATGAAGGTGTTCGTCTACCGCCCGCACGTCTCGCCGTCGGGCGACGACGGGCGCTAGCCGGCGGGCGAGACCGATCCGCTCCCAGCAATCTCAAGAAAGGAACACACCGTGAATCTCCAGAGGATACGACGAAGTATCGCCATCGCGGCCGCACCCATCCTGATCGTCGCCGGCCTGGCGGCCTGCTCCTCGGCCGAGCCCGAGGCGCCGGCCGAGCAGGAGGATCAGACCTCGGAGGTGACGATCCGGCTCGGCTGGCTCAAGTCGACCGCCGACCTCGCGGCGTACGTCGCCGAGGATCACGCCCCCGAGGGCGTGACGATCGAGTCGTCGCTGTTCACCACGGCGGTCGACGTGCAGACCGCGCTCGTGACGGGGCAGATCGACGTGGGCATGCTCACGCCGGTGCACCTGCTGCGCGCGGTGGAGAACGGCGACGACCTGATCCAGATCTCGGGCAACACCCGGGGCAACTCGGGCGTCATGCTGTCGAGCGAGCTCGGCCTCGATCCCGAGGACTGGGACGGGCTGAAGTCGATCCTCGAAGACCGCAAGCTGAAGATCGCGGCCTCTCGCGGCTCCATCAACGAGGCTCTCGGCATTCTGGAGTTCGCCGAGCACGGCATCGACGTGAACGAGGACGTCGAGCTCATCAACATCACGAACTTCGCCCAGCATGCCGAGGGCATCCGCCTCGGCGAGTTCGACGGCGCGTTCACCATGGAGACCTTCGCCAGCATCATGGCCGCCGACGGCACCGCCACCTTCTTCAGCAAGCCCTACAACAGCCCCGCGGGCGACATCAACACGATCTTCGTCGCGAACAAGAGCTGGGTGGAGGCGAACCCCGAGGCGGCCCAGGGCTTCGTGCAGACCATCTTCAACGCCTCCGAGGTGCTCGCGGGCGACCCCGAGCATGAGATCGAGGTCGGGATGGAGCTCATGGGTCTCGAGCGCGACGTGATCGAGGCGGCGCTCTCGAACAACCGCTACGAGATCTCCGTGGGTCTCGAGGAGACCAGGGCGCTCGCCGACGTGCAGGCCGAGCTCGGCATCCTCAGCCGCGATCTGACCTCGGAGATCGATCCCTTCGTGACGGATGAGTTCGTGAACGGGCTGCAGCGCTAGCCGCTCGTCGCACGGATGCATCGAGGAGCCAATGATGAAAGGGAGAACGTGAGCAGTCGTAAAGCGTCGGGACTCGCCAAGTCCGTCGGCTTCGGCCTGATCCTGCCCGTGGCGGTGATCCTGCTGTGGTGGTGCGCGACCAACTTCCAATGGATCGTGCGGCTGCCGTACCCCCAGCAGGTCGTCGAGACGCTCTGGAACTGGATCTTCGGCACTGGGAGCGGCCCATACGACGGCACCTGGTTCGACGCGTTCCTGTCGAGCGGCGCGCGAGTGCTCGTCGGCTTCCTCGTCGCCGCGGTGCTCGGGGTGGTGCTCGGGGTGCTCGCCGGCTACTTCCGGGTGTTCGGCCAGATGGTCGACCCCCTGGTGCAGATCCTGCGACCCATCCCGAGCACGGCGTGGGTGCCCCTCACGCTCGTCTTCTTCGGGTTCGGCTTCGAGGGAGCGGTGTTCCTCATCGCCCTCGGCACCTTCTTCCCGATCTTCGTGAACACGATCGAGGGCGTGCGAGGGGTGAAGGCCTCTCTGCTGAGGGTCGGCAGAATGCTCGGCGCCCGCACCGACCAGCTGCTCGTCTCCTTCGTGCTCCCCTCGGCGCTGCCGAACATCTTCACCGGCCTTCGCCTCGGCGTCGGGCTCGCCTGGGTGCTCGTCGTCGTGGCGGAGATGGGGAACGTGCGCAACGGCCTCGGATACACCCTGCACGACGCCTATTCGATGGGCCGCTACGACGTGATCATCGCCTCGATGGTCTCGCTCGGCGTGCTCGGCTTCGTGACCGACCGGCTGGTGGTGCTGGTTCAGAACATGACGTTGAAATGGCACAGGGAGATGAGCATCCATGCTGAATGATCGAGAAGAGACCGTCGTCTCGGTGCGCGAGGTGAACCGCACCTTCAGCACCGACGACGGTGGACGGCACACGGTGCTCGACGGCGTGAACCTCGACGTGCGCAAAAACGAGTGCGTCGTGATCATCGGGCCGTCCGGGTGCGGCAAGTCGACGCTGCTGAACATCGTCGCCGGCTTCGACATGCCGACGAGCGGATCCGTCACGGTCGCCGGGAAGGCCGTGACCCGTCCGGGCCCCGATCGGGCGGTCGTGTTCCAGGATTACGCGCTGCTGCCATGGTTGAACGCGATCGAGAACGTGGCGCTGGGGCTCAGGCTCACCGGGGTTCCCGCCAAGGAGCGCCTCGAGCAGGCGGCCCACTATCTCGACATCGTCGGCCTCTCGGCCGCCGCGAAGCGCCCGGTCTACAAGCTCTCGGGCGGCATGCAGCAGCGCGTCTCCATCGCGAGGGCGCTCGCCATCAAGCCCGAGCTGCTGCTCATGGACGAGCCGTTCGGCGCGCTCGACGCCATCCAACGGTCGATCATGCACGAGGAGCTGACGCGGATCCGCAGGGAGACGCAGAGCACGGTGCTGTTCATCACGCACAGTCTCGACGAGGCGGTGTATCTCGGTGATCGGGTCATCGCCCTGCGCGCCGGCATCTCGGGCAACCCGCCCGAGGTGGAGGTACCGCTCGGGTATCCGCGCGATCCCCTGTCGCCCGAGTTCGTCGAGGTGCAGCGAGAGGTCAAGCGGCTGCTCGACTGAGACGCTCGCGACTACTGCTTGCCGTACTTGCGGTGCGCGGCCTGCTTCGAGATATCGAGCGCGCCGGCGATGGCGAGCCAGGAGTAGCCCTGGCCTCGGGCGCGCCGGACCTGCTCGGCCTCGGCTCGGGTGAGCTCGCGCTGCTGCTCGCGGATGCGCCGCAGTTCGGCGAGGGGCTCTCCCTCTGGCATGGCGCCGAGGGCGGTGCGCTGCTTGGTGTCCATGCCGTCAACTTTAGTTGACCGACGCGCGCCCGTCAATATCGATTGACGGGCGCGCGATCGAGGTGTCGCGACCGCACCACGGCGCCGATCGGGCAGACTGGTGCGCAGCAGCACACGAGGAGGTCGCATGCTCGCTTCGGTGAACGTCGTCGGTCGAATGAGTCCGTACGGCCTGGAGCACGTCGCCGCACTCGCCTTCACCGTCGCCGCCGGCATCCTGCTGGTCGCGCTCGCGCGGAGATCCCGAGGCACGAGGCACGAGGATCGGGCGCTGACCATCGCCGGCTGGATCATGCTGGCCGCCACACTCGCCTGGATGACCTGGAACCTGCTTCCCGGCAACTGGAACATCGAGCAGTCGCTGCCCTTCCACCTCTCCGACGCGCTGCGCGTCATCACCTCCCTGGCGCTGCTCACCCGCAGCGGATGGACGATCGCGATCAGCTACTACTGGGGCCTCACGCTCAACATCCAGTCGGTGCTCACGCCAGACCTCACCTACTTCCACGCGCCCGTCTTCGAATACGTCGCCTACTGGTTCTTCCACATCGCCGCGCTGCTCACCCCCATCGTGCTGGTCTGGGGCCTCGGCTACCGACCCACCTGGCGCGGCTACCTGGTCGCCTTCGCCGCGACGCTGCTGTGGGCGGCGATCGCGGGCGCTGCCAACGCGATCACGGGTGCGAACTACGTGTACCTGGCCCGAGCGCCCGAGGTGCCCTCCGCCCTCGATCTGCTGGGGCCATGGCCGGTCTACATCCTCTGGGAGATCGTGCTGGTCGCGACCGTCTGGGCGCTCATCACCTGGCCGTGGGAGGCCGGACGAGGATCGCGCGGCGCCGTGCCCGTCGGCCGCCTCGGCGCGGTGCGCCGCCGGGCGGCCTGATCGGGCGTCTGACTTGGGGGCGTTTGGGCCTGCTTCAGCTGCGGTGAAGGCGTCCGAAACGCCCCCAAGTCAGAGCTGGGCGCGCCGCGACCTGGCCCGGCGCCGCGTGAGCAGGCCGCGTCTCGGGGCGAAGAGGTAGGCGAGCGTGAAGGCGGCGCCCTGCGCGAGCACGATCATCGCGCCCGAGGCGGCGTCGAGGTAGTAGCTCGCGTAGAGGCCGACGACCGCGCAGACGGCGGCGACGATCGGGGCGATGACCAGCATGCGCCAGAAGCGGTCGGTCAGCAGATACGCCGTCGAACCGGGGATGATGAGCATGGCGACGACGAGGATCACGCCCACCGTCTGCAGGGCGACGACGGCGGTGAGCGCGAGCAGCCCGAGCAGGGCGGCGCCGAGTAGCCTCGGGTTGAGACCGATGGCGTGGGCGTGCGTCGGGTCGAAGGCGAAGAGCGTGAAGTCGCGGCGCTTCGCGAGCAGCACGATGAGCACGATGGCGCCGAGGATCGCGATCTGCAGCAGGTCGCCGGTCGTGACGCCGAGCAGGTTGCCGAAGATGATGTGGTTCAGGTCGGTCTGCGATGGCGTCACCGAGATCAGCACGAGGCCGAGGGCGAAGAGCGTGGTGAAGACGATGCCGATGGCGGCGTCCTCCTTCACCCGGCTCGTGTTCTTGACGGCGCCGATGAGGGCGACGGCGAGAAAGCCGAAGACGACGGCTCCGAGCGCGAACGGCGCGCCGAAGATGTAGGCGAGCACCACTCCGGGCAGCACGGCGTGCGAGACGGCGTCGCCCATGAGCGACCAGCCGATCAGCACGAGCCAGCACGAGAGCACGGCGCAGACGACGGCCGCGATCACGGAGGCCGCGAGCGCGCGCACCATGAAGTCGTAGCCGAGCGGATCGAGCAGCAGTTCGAGCGCGTTCACGAGGCATCCCCCCGATCGAACGAGTCGAACGGGGAGGCGGCCGATCCTCGTACCGCGCCCGGATCGAGCCCGAAGGCCCTCGCGAGGTTCTCGGGCTGCAGCACGGTGGCCGGATCGCCGTGCATGAGCACGCGTCGCATGAGCAGCACCGCCTCGTCGGCGAGGCCGGGCAGGGCGTGCAGATCGTGCGTCGAGACGAGCACCGTCGCCCCGTCGGCGGCGAGCTCGCGCAGCAGCCGGGTGATCGTCGCCTCGGAGCGCTTGTCGACCCCGGCGAAGGGCTCGTCGAGCAGCAGGATGTCCGCGCCCTGCGCGATGCCGCGGGCGACGAAGGCGCGCTTCTTCTGGCCACCGGAGAGCTGACCGATCTGACGGCCGGCGTAGTCGGTCAGCTCGACGCGCTCGAGCGCGAGCTCCACCGCCTCGCGATCCGCCCGCTTCGCGCGCCGGGTCGGGCCCATGCCGCCGTAGCGCCCCATCATCACGACGTCGCGCACGGTCAGGGGGAACGCCCAGTCGACGTCTTCGCTCTGAGGCACGTAGCCGACCGAGCCCTGCTTGCGGGCCTTGGCCGGTGCCTCGCCGCGCAGCAGCACGCGCCCGGCATCGGGCCGGATCATGCCCATGATCGTCTTGAACAGCGTCGACTTGCCCGAGCCGTTCATGCCGATGAGTCCGCAGACGCGACCGCGCTCGATCGCGAGGTCGGCACCCTCGAGCGCGACGACCTCGCCGTAGCGCACCGTGACCTCTTCGACCTGGATCGCGGGGGCGCCCGCCGAGGCGGTGCCCGGCGCTGCGCTCATTCGTCACCGCCCGTCAGCCCGTCGAGGATGATCTTGGCGTCGTGCCGGATCAGCTCGAGGTAGCTCGGCACCGGCCCGTCGGGCTCCGAGAGCGAATCGACGTAGAGCACGCCGCCGAACTCGGCGCCGGTGGCCTCGACCACCTGCTGCATGGGCGCGTCCGAGACGGTGGACTCGCAGAACACGGCGGGCACCTCGTTCTCCTTCACGAACTCGATCGCCGAGGCGATCTGCTGGGGGGTGGCCTGCTGCTCGGCGTTCACGGCCCAGATGTACTTCTCGGTGAGGCCGGCGTCGCGCGCCAGGTACGAGAAGGCTCCCTCGCAGGTGACGAGGGCGCGCTGCTGCTCGGGCAGCCGGGAGAGGCCGTCGACGAGCTCGTCCTGCACGCCCTGGAGCTCGGCCTTGTAGGCCTCGCCGTTCGCCTCGAAGTCGGCGGCGTGCTCGGCATCGAGCCCGCTGAACGCCTCGACCATGTTGTCGACGTAGATCTGCACGTTGAGGGGGCTCATCCAGGCGTGGGGATTGGGAAGGCCCGCGTAGGCGTCTTCGCTGATGTCGATCGGCTCGACGCCCTCGCTCACGACGACGTGCGGCACGTCGAGCTCCTCGACGAAGCGGCCGAACCAGGCTTCGAGGTTCATGCCGTTGTCGAGGATGAGGTCGGCCTCGGAGGCCTTGCGGATGTCGCCGGGAGTCGGTTCGTAGCCGTGGATCTCCGCGCCCACCTTGGTGATCGACTCGACTCGCAGGTGCTCACCGGCCACGTTCTCGGCGATGTCGGCCAGCACGGTGAAGGTCGTGAGCACGACGGGCAGATCCTCGTCGGGGGCGCCGCCGGCCGGGCTGCTGCCGCCGTTCGGCGATCCCGAGGCGCATCCGGTCGCGGCGAGGCAGAGCGCGGCGCCGGCGAGGGCGGTGAGGAGTCGAGCGGGGCGGCGGTGGGGCATGGTGGCGGTTCTCCGTGATAGGGGGGCGAGGATCGGCGAACCCCGCGCGCCCGTCTGCCCCGCGCGGCACGAAGTCCGTGTGCACTCCATCATAAAGTTCGTCATGCCGAACTTTCAAGATCGCATACTCGTATCATCCTTGAAAGCCGCTCGATCAGGGCTTTTATCCTTCGCCGGCGTGTCGTTGCCGTGAGGAGAAGAAGCGTGGCCCGGGCTCAGGCGCGGGCACGCCGCAGACGCGCGAGCAGCAGATAGATCTCGCAGCCGAGGCAGAAGCCGAACGCCGCGTTCAGGAAGGCCGCGACGAAGGCGGCCGCCCCCGAAACCACGAGCGCCCACGGCGCCCCGAGCAGATGCAGCAGCAGGCCGATGCCGACCACCACCAGCCCGACCCCCTGGGCGAATCGGGGCGGGCGGGGATCCTCGAGCTCCGACGCCGGAGCGAGACGCGGCTGCACGGCCACCCGGAAGAACGCCGAGAGCGGCTGCGTGCGCGCCGAGACGAGCGACCAGGCGAAGAGCACCGCCACGATAGCTAGCAGCAGGAAGCCGGGGTCGCTCGCGCGCTCCGCGATCGAACGCGATCCTCGCCCCGGCTGAGGAGAGACGCCGGTCAGCGCGAGATAGACCCCCGCGAGCAGCAGGACCGAGGTGATGCCCGCGCTCACGCGGGGGCCGCGCGGGTCGATGCCGGCGGGACGTGCGGTGCTCCGACTCATCTGGGGCCTCCCGAGAGCGCGTCGATGGCGTCGCTGAGTGCGGCGCGCGAAAGGGTGCCGCTGAGGCGGGCGCTCGGCCGCCCCTCGCGGTCGATCAGCAGCACGGTCGGCGTCTGCAGCACGGCGAAGCGCTTCGCGAGCGCGGCATCGTGGGTCAGATCGACGTGCACGAACTCGAGGCCGGCGCGCTCGCCCGCCAGCTCGGCGATCACCCGGCGCACGCCGGGGCAGCGCGAGCAGTACTCGGTGCTGAACTGCACGATCGTTCCCGCCACGCCGAGATGCTCCGCGCCGATCTCGGCGGGATCGAGCGCCTCCTGCGCGTCGAGTCGCTGCAGGCGGGCCTCGCGGCGGCGACGGCGCAGCGCCAGGCCGATCGCGGCGGCGGTAAGCACGAGGGCGAGAACGCCGAGCAGGGACGCGTCGGGGGCCATGTCTTGAGCGTACGAGCGGTCGCCTCTTCGCTCAAGAGGCGGCCTTCACGCGGCGTAACCAGGATCGGGCCGCCCCTCGCCCGGTCAGATCTCGGGCACCACCCGCACGGCGCCCTTGTCGGCCGACTGCGCGAACGCGGCGTAGGCGCGCAGCGCGTCCGAGACGGGGCGCTCGCGGTGCTTCGGGCGGTAGCCGCCGGCCGCTTCGAGCGCCGCGCGGCGGCGATCGAGATCCTCGTCGGAGACCTCGAGCGAGAGTCGGCGGGTCGGGATGTCGATCGAGATGATGTCGCCGTCCTCGACGAGCGCGATGAGCCCGCCCGCCGCCGCCTCGGGCGAGACGTGCCCGATGGAGAGGCCCGAGGTGCCGCCCGAGAAGCGGCCGTCGGTGATGAGCGCGCACGCCTTGCCGAGCCCGCGGCCCTTCAGGAACGAGGTCGGGTACAGCATCTCCTGCATGCCAGGGCCTCCCTTGGGGCCCTCGTAGCGGATCACGACCACATCGCCCGGGGCGACCTGCTTGTTCAGGATCTTCTCGACCGCCTCGTCCTGCGACTCGCAGACGACGGCGGGGCCCGAGAACGTCCAGATCGACTCGTCGACGCCGGCAGTCTTCACGACGGCGCCGTCCACCGCGATGTTGCCGCGCAGCACGGCGAGACCGCCGTCCTTCGAGTAGGCGTGCTCGACGTCGCGGATGCAGCCGCCGGCCGCGTCGAGGTCGAGCTCGCCCCAGCGCTCCGACTGCGAGAAGGCGGTCGAGGATCGCACACCGCCCGGTGCGGCGTGCCACAGCTCGTGCGCTTCGGCGCTCGCCCTGCCGCCGCGCACATCCCACTCGTCGAGCCACTCGCCCAGCGTCTTCGCGTGCACCGTGTGCACGTGCTCGTCCAGCATGCCGCCGCGGCGCAGCTCGCCGAGCAGGGCCGGTATGCCGCCGGCGCGGTGCACGTCCTCCATGTAGTAGGTCTTGCCGTTCGCGACGTTCGGGGCGACCTTCGCGAGGCACGGCACCCGGCGCGAGACGGCGTCGATCTCATCGAGGCCGAAATCGACCCCCGCCTCGTGGGCGGCGGCGAGCAGGTGCAGGATCGTGTTGGTCGAGCCTCCCATCGCGATGTCGAGCGCCATCGCGTTGCCGAAGGCCTGCGGCGTCGCGATGCTGCGGGGCAGCACGGTCTCGTCATCATCCTCGTAGTAGCGCTTGGCGATGTCGACGACCAGCGCGCCCGCCTTCTCGTAGAGCGCGCGACGGGCCGTGTGCGTCGCCAGGGTCGAGCCGTTGCCCGGCAGCGAGAGGCCGATCGCCTCCGTGAGGCAGTTCATGGAGTTCGCGGTGAACATGCCCGAGCACGAGCCGCAGGTCGGGCAGGCCGACTCCTCGATGCGCAGGATGTCCTCGTCGGAGACGTTCTCGTTCACCGCCTCGGAGATCGCGTCGACCAGGTCGAGGGTGCGCACCATGCCGTTCGCGAGCACCGCGCGGCCCGACTCCATGGGGCCGCCCGAGACGAAGACGACGGGGATGTTGAGGCGCAGCGCCGCGAGCAGCATGCCGGGCGTGATCTTGTCGCAGTTCGAGATGCACACGATCGCGTCGGCGCAGTGCGCATTCACCATGTACTCGACCGAGTCGGCGATCAGGTCGCGCGAGGGCAGCGAATAGAGCATGCCGCCGTGGCCCATCGCGATGCCGTCGTCGACCGCGATCGTGTTGAACTCGCGGGGGATGCCGCCCGCCTCCTTGATGGCGTCGGACACGATGCGGCCCACCGGGGCGAGGTGCGTGTGGCCGGGCACGAACTCGGTGAAGGAGTTCGCCACCGCGATGATGGGCTTGCGGCCGAGGTCGGCCCCGTCGACGCCGGCGGCGCGGAAGAGCGCGCGAGCGCCGGCCATGTTTCGTCCGTGGGTGACCGTGCGTGAGCGATATGCGACCATCCCTCTAATTTACTGCGGGGAGGAGCGCTCGCCCGCACACGGCGGCTCACGTCCGGCGGCGGCCGAATAGGCTGGAGCCATGATTCCCTTCGCACTCGCCGCCCTGCTGCTGTTCGTGCTCATCGCGGCGGTGGCCATCGCCCTCGACGTCGTCCCGGGTCTGCGCGGAGCCGCGGCCAAAGCGATCGCGCTCGTGCTGGCCATCGTCGCCGCGGTCGCCGTCTCGATCGCGGCCATGCTCGCCTCGGTCGTGACGGCCGGCACCGCGAGCGACGCCGGCGGGCACGGCGACGCGGGGCACGGGGGTCACGGCGCGGTGCAGGAGGTGCCCGCGAATGCCGACGAGCCGTCGGCGGAGGAGTCGGAGACGGGCGAGGCAGACGTGGCGCTCCCCGACGGCTTCAGCTACGTGCGCGATCTCGCGCCCGGCATCGAGGTCGAGCTGCGCTACGCGACGACCGACAACTTCACGGGTAGCGTGGTCGACGGCTATGAGTCGACCGATGCGGCGATTCTGCGAACGGAGGCCGCCGAGGCGCTCGCCCGCGTGCAGGAGGGCCTCGAGCCCGAGGGCCTCGGCCTGCGGGTCTACGACGCGTTCCGCCCGACGCGCGCTGTGCAGTTCTTCATGGACTGGGCGCAGACGGGCGACGACTCCACCAAGGCCGAGTACTACCCCGAGTTCGAGAAGCCGCAGCTCTTCGAGCTCGGCTACATCGCCGAGCAGTCGGGCCACTCCCTCGGGGGCACGGTCGACCTCACCCTCGTCGACCTGGAGAGCGGCGAGGTGCTCGACATGGGCGGCCCCTTCGACTTCTTCGGGGAGCGCTCCCACTACGAGACCGCGGGTCTCGCGCCCGAGCAGGTCGAGAACCGCCGCGTGCTGCACGAGGCGATGCTCGCGGAGGGCTTCGAGCAGTACCCGCTCGAGTGGTGGCACTACTCCTACCCGCTGCCCGCCGACACGGAGCGCCTCGATTTCGTCGTGCGCTAGATCGACGGTGAACCGCGTTTCCTCACCCGCAATCGGGCACGAAGTGCGCGCTGGCGGCGCTGCAGGCCGCGCTTCGTGCCCGGTTACGCGCCTGAGCTTCAACACGCACTACGAGGATCGGCCCTCGCCCGGGAGCCGTGGTACCCAGCAGGCGACCCGATCCCGATAGGCCGAGAACTGCGCCCCGAAGCGGGCTTCGAGGTCGGCCTCCTCGTGCGGCCTGACCGCCCAGTTCCAGACGAGCGAGCCGCAGAGCGCGTAGACCACGACGAGCCATGAGCCGAGCACGAGGCCCACGGCGACGCCCTGCGCGATGCCCGCGAGCGCCATCGGATTGCGCACGAAACGATACGGCCCGGCGATCACGAGCCGGTTCGCCGTCGCCGACGGCAGGGGAGTGCCCTCGCCGAGCGATGCCATCGTGACCCCCGACCAGATGCCGAGCGCGCTCGCCGCGATGAGCAGTGCGAGCCCGAGCGCGCCGGTCGACTCGCCCGCCCAGGCGACCCATGCCGGCGGCTCCAGCCGCAGCCGCCAGCGATCCTCGAACCAGGCGATGACGAGGGGCAGTACGAGCAGGAAGAAGCCCCAGAACACGACGATCTGCATCCCCGTCGCGCCGAGATGACGCGCCCGGGCCCCCGGACGGGCCGCCCGGATCGCGAGCGGCCCCACGAGCAGCAGCTCGCCGGGCAGGCGGCCGAGCAGCACGAGCAGGCCGGCCGCGACGCCCGCCGCGAATGATGCGATCATGAGGACGGCGCCCCACCCGGCCTGCTGCGTCGCGGTCGCGTAGAGCCCCATGCCCGCCGCGACGATCCCCGTCCACGGCACGACGACCCAGACCGCCCAGCGCATGCCGAGCGCTGCGAGCGCCGAGCCGAGTACGAACAGTGGAACGTCGAGCAGCGCGACGAGCACCGGGTCGAGTCCGCCGAGCGTCGCCTCGCGCACCGAGTCGGAGACGAACACCGAGATCCACCATGCGGCCCCGGCGACCGCCTGCGCCGCGAAGTAGGCGCGCCCCGCGGCCTTGTCGAGCACCATCCCTCGAGCATACGCGCGCTCGCCATGGCCGCCGTTTCGTCGGAGTTCTGCACTCAGTCGGAGAAAATCGGCGGCGAAAAGCTCCGACTGAACGCAGAACTCCGACCGAATGGCGCTCGTACTGCGTTCCGCACACCACTCCCGGCGGCCTTCGCCGTGAGGGGCACCACGATCGGCTGCGCGGAGAGCAGCGCGATGGCCGCTCAGGCGTCGATGAGCTTGCCGCTCTTCGACAGCTCGGGCACCGTGCATGACGAGAGGTCGAAGCAGCACGGGCGGCGCTTCCCGGCGCGCAGCTTCGAGATGCTGACCGCCACGCGCTTCGCCCGTGTCGAGGGATTCGCGGTCGCGTTCACCCAGCGCACCCACTCCCAGCGGGCCATCGGCGTGATGTCGAGCCAGGTCTCGGCCAAGTCGGGCGCGTCGTCGAGCGCGGCCCGCAGGTCGTCGGGCACCTCGGGCTCGGGCCAGTCCTTGGTGGGCTCGACCTCGAGCGTCGCCGATGCCCCGGCGTCGAGCCCGGTCGCGGCTTGCAGATCCTCGTCGATGGAGAGCCAGTGCCCGCGCAGGCCGTCGGGCTCGAGCACGGTGTCGAAGGCGTGCCCGTTCAGCTGCGCGTGCGCCGCCACCTGCCCGCGCGAGGGCAGCTCGGCGCTCGCCTCGGCCGGGAACCGCAGGATCAGCCGATCCGCGACCTGTTGCACTTCGCCCTTGAAACCGATCTTTGCGCTCATGTTTCGAGCATACGCTCGCGTCCGGCCGCTGCCGCTCTCACTCACTCCCCGTCCCTCTCCCCTCTCCCCGGGTCGGAGTTCTGCACTCCGGCGGAGGAGATCGGCGAAAAAGCTCCGACTGGACGCAGAACTCCGACAGTGGGAGGGAGAGAGGAGAGAGGAGAGGGGAGAGGGCCCGGCGGTGGGGAAGCGGCGGCGGGACGGGAGGGCCGGGAGAGGTGGCAGCGGGTCTGTCGCGATATGTTGGGGCGTGAGCACCGGTTCTCCGCGGCGCCGCACACCCGTCGCATTCGCCCGGCGTGCGGCGCTTCCCGAGGCCGCCGCGACGATGTCCGTGCTCGTGAGGCGACGGGGAATGGAGACGAGGATCGCATGATCGGCCTGGACATCGACCACGCATCGGCGGTGCCGCCGTTCGAGCAGCTGCGCGAGGCGCTGATCGAGCGCATCGGCTCGGGCGAGCTCGCGCCCGGGACGAAGCTGCCGCCGGTGCGCGCGCTCGCAGCCGAGCTGGGTCTTGCCCCGAACACGGTCGCCCGCAGCTACAAGGAGCTCGAGGCCGCCGGTTTCGTCGAGACCCGCGGGCGCGGCGGCACGATCGTCTCGCCGAAGCTGGACGACGCCGAGCGCCATCGCCGCGCCCTCGAGCTCAGCAGCGACTACCTCGCCGCGATGACGGCGCTCGGGGTGCCGCGGGAGCGGCTCGGCGACTACCTCGACCGCGCCTGAGGTCGGCTGAGCCGCGCAGCGCGCAGCTCCCCGACCTTGACGGTGATGACGCCGGCGACGATGAGGGCCGCACCGATCCACTGGGTGCCGGTCGGCATGATGGCGAGCAGCACGATCGTCCAGAAGATGCCGAAGAGGGGCTCCGAGTATCCGGTGAAGCTCGCGACGGTCGCGCCGAGCCGGCGCGAGGCGGCCACTCCGAGCACGTACGAGAACACGGTCGAGATCAGCACCATCCCGGCCACCGCCACCCAGGGCGACACCTCGACGCCCGCGATCGTCGTCGGATCGGCGCTCACCGAGAACGGCAGCACCCCGACCGCGCTCACGGCCGCGAGCACGACGGCCGCGATGCCGAGACCGAGGCCGGTGAAGGGGATGGGCGGGATGTCGTGATCGGTGTTGGCGCCGAGCACGAAGTACGCGGCGAGGCCCACCGCCGCCATGAGCGCGAAGAGAATGCCGAGGGGGTGCAGCGAGCCGCCGACCGCGAGGCCCGAGATCGCGACGAGCCCCGCGACCGCCATGAGCGCGCCGAGCAGCACGAGACCGGAGGGCCGCACTCGGGTCGTCGCCCACGTCCACAGGATCAGCAGCACCGGCCCCATGAACTCGATCAGCAGGGCGAGGCTCGGCGGGATGAACTGCACGGCGAGGAAGAAGGCCAACTGGCAGCCGGCCACGCCGAGCACGCCGAACAGCAGCAGCGAGCGCCACGCCCGTCGCACCATGCCCCACGAGCCGCGCAGAGCGATGAGCGTGGGCGGCAGCAGCACGAGGGCGGCGAGCACGACGCGGGCGGTGACGGCCGCGCCGGGGCTCCATCCGGCGGCCATGAGGGCGCTCGCGAAGATGCCGGAGAGGGCGAAGCTCGCCGCCGAGCCGACGGCGAACAGGAAGCCCGTCACCGAAACCCCGCGCCCAGCGCCAGCCGCACTCATCCGGCCAGCCTAGCGGGAGTGCTGCCGCTCAGGCGCCGAGCATGGCCGCCCGCATCGCGTTGCCCGCGTCGACGCACTCGCCCGGTTCGTGCGGGCGCGTCAGCCCCGCACCGGCCGCAGTGC
>JBEBTD010000003.1:0-43553 GCA_040393965.1 Leucobacter soli
GCCGCAGCCGAAGTCGATGTACTCGTTGCCGTCGAGGTCGGTGAGGATCGAGCCCTCGGCGCGGTCGATGTAGATCTGCTGGTACGAGCTGACCGAGGCCGAGACGTACTGCTCGCGGCGGGCGTGCGCCTCCGCCGAGCGGGGGCCGGGTACCGCGGTGCGGACGCGGGGGGCGTAAGCGGTGGTGGTCATGTCTGTGTTCTCCTTAGGGACTCTGCGGATCCTGCGTTCCGTTGCGCGGCCGCAGGACGATTGGGGTCGAGGATCGCCGGGCGGGCGTCGAAGCGCCCGCCCGGCCCTCGGGTCAGAACGTCTCGCGACGGGCGATGTTGTAGAAGCGGATCTCCTGGTACTCCTCGAGACCCTCGTGGCTGCCCTCGCGGCCGAGGCCCGACTGCTTCATGCCGCCGAAGGGGGCCGCGACGTTCGAGGGGACGCCGTTGTTGATGCCGACGAGGCCGGTCTCGAGGGCGTCGGCGACGTTGAGCGCGCGATCCAGGTTCTCCGTGAAGACGTAGCCGGCGAGGCCGAAGGGGGTGTCGTTCGCGATCGTGAGCGCCTCCTCCTGGGTCGAGAAGCGGCTGATGGCGGCGACGGGGCCGAAGACCTCGGTGCAGGCGATATCGGTCTCGGCCGAGACCTTGTCGAGCACGGTGGCCTCGAAGAAGTAGCCGGGAGCATCGGGGGCGCTGCCGCCGGCGCGCAGCTCGGCGCCCTGCTCGGTCGCGTTCTTCACGAGAGCCGAGAGACGGTCGACGGCGCGGCGGTCGATGACCGGGCCGAGATCGGCGCCCTCTGCGATGGCTGCGCCGAGCTTGACCTTCGACATCTTCTCGGCGAAGGCTTCGACGAACGCATCGGCGATGCCGTCCTGCACGTAGATGCGATTGGCCGCGACGCAGGACTGGCCGCCGTTGCGCATCTTGGCAAGGAAGACGCCCTCGACGGCGCGCTCGAGGTCGGCGTCGTCGAAGACGAGGCAGGGGGCGTTGCCGCCGAGCTCCATCGAGCTCTTGACGATGTTCTTGGCGGCGAGGCCCATGAGGGTCGAGCCGACCTCGGTCGAGCCGGTGAAGGAGATCTTGCGCACGCGGGGGTCGCCGAGCACGGCCTCGCTGAACGCGCCCGACTGGGTGGTGGTGACGACGCGCATGAGCTCGCGGGGCACGCCGGCCTCGGCCATGAGCTCGACGGTCAGCAGCGTGGTGAGCGGGGTCAGGCCGGCGGGCTTGATGACCGAGCCGCAGCCCGCGGCGAGCGCCGGGGCGATCTTGCGGGTGATCATCGCCATCGGGAAGTTCCAGGGGGCGATCAGCAGGGCGAGGCCGACGGGGGCGCGCTTGGTGAGGATGGTCGAGCCGCCGACCGGGTTCTCGCGGTAGCCGCCGGCCGGGCTGAGCAGCGCGTCGGCGTTCCAGCGCACGTAGTCGGCCGCGTACTGCACCTCGCCGAGGGCCTCGGCGAGGGTCTTGCCCATCTCGCGGCTGATGACGTAGGCGAGGCGGTCGCGGTTGGCGATCAGGTGGGCGTACACGTTGTGCAGCACGTCCGAGCGGTGGCGCGGGGTGGTGGCGGCCCAGGCGCGGCCGGCCTCGTCGGCGATGCCGACCTGCTCGAGGGCGTAGTCGGTCGAGTAGCTCGGCAGGGTCGCGATGCGCTGCTCGGTCGAGGGGTCGAGCACGGCGAACTCGTTGGCGCCGGGCTCGTGGTTGGCGAAGTTCGGCAGGCTCGCGATCGCTTCATCGGAAGCGGCGAGGCGCTCCGCGGAGGGGGTAAGCAGGGACATCGGTTGCTCCTTATATATGGGTGTCGTAGTGGAGTTCGGGAAGATGGGTGTTCGGTTCAGGCGCCGAGCTCGCGCAGCAGGGCGTCCTGCACCTCGGCGGTGCGCAGCCGGCCGCCGAGGTCACGGGTGACCTCGCCCTTCGCGATGAGCGAGTCCATCGCGGCCTGGATGCGCTTCGCGGCCTGGGTCTCGCCCAGGTGCTCGAGCATCATGACGCCGGAGCCGAGCTGGGCGAAGGGGTTGGCGACGCCCTGGCCGGCGATGTCGGGGGCCGAGCCGTGCACCGACTCGAACATCGAGGGCGCGGTGCGCTCGGGGTTGATGTTGCCCGAGGCTGCGATGCCGAGCGAGCCGAGGGTGGCCGAGGCGAGGTCGGAGAGGATGTCGCCGAAGAGGTTCGAGCAGACGATGACGTCGTGGCGCTGCGGGGCGAGCACGAGCTCGGCCGACATGGCGTCGACGAGCACGTGCCGCCAGGAGATGTCGGGGTGGTTCGCGGCGACCTCGTTCACCATCTCGTCCCAGAACGTCATGGTGTGGATGATGCCGTTGGACTTGGTGACGCTCGTGACGCGCTTGTCGCGGGCCGCGGCGGCGGCGGCGGCGTACTCGGCGACGCGGGTGACGCCGACGCGGCTGAAGATCGCCTCCTGCGAGGCGAACTCGCGCTGGGTGCCCTGGCCGAAGCGGCCGCCGATCTCGGAGTACTCGCCCTCGGAGTTCTCGCGCACGATGAGCAGGTCGATGCCCTCGGCGTTCTGCAGCGGGGTGCGGATGCCGGGCACGTAGCGGGCGGGGCGCAGGTTGATGTACTGATCGAACTCGCGGCGGATCGGGATGAGCAGGCCCCAGAGGGTGAGCACGTCGGAGAGCTCGGGGTCGCCGACGGCGCCGAAGAAGATGGCGTCGGTGCGGCTGAGCAGCTCGAGGCCGTCTCCCGGCATCATGACGCCGTGCTTGCGGTAGAAGTCGGAGCCCCAGTCGTGCTCCTCCCAGTCGAGGCCGAAGCCCTCCTGCTTCGCGACGGCGTCGAGCACCGCCCGCGAGACGTCGACGACCTCCGGGCCGATGCCGTCGCCGGGAATGCTTGCGATGCGGTAGTTGGTGCCCACGCCGGGAGCCGCCTTTCTTCTCGTGGCGGCTGCCGGCAGCATCCGTCCACACTGGTTTACTGTTTTACAGTATCACCGCGACTGGGGGCGCCGCCAGGGGCGCCCCTCCCCACCCCACCTCGCGCCCGTCTCCCGCGTCGCTTCAACCGGCGATTGCACGTAGAACCGGCAGCTTTTCGCGTATGTAGCCGGTTCTACGCGCAATCGCCGGCCGAAAGGACGAGACGACGGGGAGACGGCGAGAGAAAGGGGGGACGGCGAGCTAGGGGGAGACGCCGAGCTAGGGGGAGACGGCGACACGAGGGGAGACTGCGAGAGGATGGGAGGTGCCGAGACGGGGAGACGCCGAGGCGCCGAGACGCGGAGACGCCGATAGGATGGCGGCGGCGAGCCGGAAGGGGGCGCCGCGCGGCCGCGATCCTCGTCCAAATCACGAGTCGATCACCCGAAGATAACGATTTGCGCTCATGGTCAGCGCCTCGAAAAAACTGTATTACAGTATAGCTTTGTAGCCGGTAGTCCGTGCCGCACCCGCCCTCCCAGGCAGCGCACGATCCGGCTCGCTGGCCGAACGTCGGCCGACCAACATATCTATGGAGGACTCCACTATGTTCAAACGCAAGGGCGCACTCGCGCTCGGCATCGTCGCCGCGCTCAGCCTCACCGCATGCGCATCGGGCGGCAACGGCGGCGGAAGCGACGACGGCGGCCAGGCCGCCGGCGAGAGCTACTCGATCAAGTTCGGCCACGTCATCTCGGCCGGCGACACCCAGAACCAGGCCTACGAGTACTTCGCCGAGCTCGTCAACGAGCGTTCGGACGGCCGCATCACCGTCGAGGTCTACCCCGACAGCCAGCTCGGCGGCGAGCGCGAGATGATCGAGGCCGTGCAGGCGGGCAACCTCGAGATGACCGCCCCCTCGATCGGCGTGCTCGCGAACTTCGACGAGTCGCTGCAGGTCTTCGACTTCCCCTTCATCTTCGAGGACGCCGCGGGCGCCTACGAGGTGCTCGACAGCGATCTCGGCACCGAGCTGCTCTCGGGCATCGAGGGCAGCGGCCTGAAGGCGCTCGGCTGGGGCGAGAACGGCTTCCGCAACCTCGCCATGACCGGCGACACCGTGCTCCTCCCCGAGGACATGAAGGGCAAGAAGCTGCGCGTCATGCAGGTGCCCATGCACATCGCCTTCTGGGAGTCGATCGGCGCCGCCCCGACCCCGATGGCGTTCCCCGAGGTCTTCACCGCGCTGCAGCAGGGCGTCGTCGACGGCGTCGAGAACCCCTTCGAGCTGCTCTACTCGGCGAAGTTCACCGAGGTCGCGGACAACCTGACCGAGCTGCGCTGGATCTACGATCCCGAGGTCATCCTGATCGGCAAGAGCTTCCTCGAGGGCCTGCCCGCCGAAGATCAGGAGATCATCCAGACCGCCGCTGACGACATGATCGTCAAGCTGCGCGAGCTCAAGGCCGGCGTCAGCGACGAGATCCGCGGCGAGATCGAGGCTGCAGGCGGCACCGTCGCCGACATCAGCGCCGATCAGCGCCAGCAGTGGATCGAGGCCGCGGTGCCGTTCTACGAGGCGAACGCCTCGAAGGTCGACACCGAGAAGCTCAAGGCGATCCTCGAGGCCGCCGGCAACACCACCTTCCTGGACGCGATCAACTAAGCTCCAGGCTACGGGCCCCGCACCACAGGATGGCGCGGGGCCCGTTTCCCTGTTTCCACTGGAGAAAGCCATCCATATGCTGAAACGCATTCTTCGTCACCTCGACGAGTACATCGAGGTCTATCTGGCCTCGGCCGCGCTCGTCATCTTCTCGGTGCTCGTCGTCGTCCAGGTGTTCATGCGCTATATCATGGGCGCACCCCTCACCTGGTCCGAGGAGATCGCCCGCTTCGCGCTCGTCTGGTTCGTCTGGATCGCCGGCAGCTACGCAGTCAAGTACCTGCGCCACGTCAAGTTCAACGTCATCGTCGATCTGATCGGCAGCAAGCTGCCCATCGCGCAGCGCGTGATTCGCATTCTCGTGTTCGTGCTCTGGCTCGCCTTCCTGCTGCTCATGCTCGTGCTCTCGTGGCAGCAGGTCATGCAGCAGGTCGCGAGCGGCCAGGTCTCGGCCGCCTCGCGCATCCCGATGTCGTTCGTCTACTTCGGCCTCACCATCGGCATGTTCCTGATGTCGTATCGCGTCGCACAGCACACCGTGCTCGCGTTCATCGACCTCTTCAAGAACCCGAACGCCCCCATCCCCAAGGCTCCGCTGGAGGTCGACTGATCATGGGTATCGCACTTCTCTTCATCGTCTTCGCGATCCTGCTGATCGTCGGCATGCCGATCGCTTTCGCGCTCGGCATCGCCTCCGTGCTCGCGGTGCTCGTCACCAACGTCATCCCCGTCAGCTACCTGACGCAGACCATGTTCGGCGCGGTCGACTCCTATCCGCTGCTCGCGGTACCCCTGTTCGTGCTCTCGGGCGTGATCATGGAGTACGGCGGCTTGTCCCGGCGCCTCATCGATGTCGCCAAGGCCTTCGTGGGTCACATCACCGGCGGCCTCGCCGCGGTGGCACTGCTCGCGACAACCGTGTTCGCCATGCTGAGCGGCTCGGGCCCGGCCACGGTCGCGGCCATCGGCGGCATCATGATCCCGTCGATGATCCGCGAGGGCTACAGCCGCGGCTACAGCGCGGGCGTGCTCGCGACCGCCGGCGGCGTCGGCATCGTGATTCCCCCGAGCATCCCGCTCGTCATCTACGGCATCACGACGAACACCTCGATCGGCGATCTGTTCATGGCCGGCTTCATCCCCGGTTTCATCATCGTGCTCGTGCTGTACTTCATCAGCCGCTACTACGCCAAGAAGGGCGGCTTCGGCACCGGCGTGCCGAAGGCCTCGTGGCGCGAGCGGGGCCGCACCATCTGGAAGGCCAAGTGGACGCTGCTCATGCCGATCGTCGTGCTCGGCGGCATCTACGGCGGCATCTTCACGCCGACCGAGGCCGCCGGCATCGCGGTCGCGTACAGCGTGATCCTCACGCTGGCCTACCGCGAGGCGAAGGTCAAGGACATCCCGCAGATGTTCAAGTCGACGCTGCTCATCTCGGGCATGATCCTCGTGATCATCGCGACCGCCTCGACCTACGCCCGCATCCTGACGGTGGAGCGCGTGCCGCAGCTCGTCTCGGGCTGGCTCGGCGGGCTCGCCGTGCCGTTCTGGGTGATCCTGCTCGTGATCGTGGTGCTGCTGCTCTTCATGGGCATGTTCATGGAGACCCTGGCCGGCATCATCCTGATGGCGCCGATCCTCGTGCCCGTGGTCACCGGCTTCGGCATGGATCCGGTGCACTTCGGCATCGTCATGATCATGGCGTCGATGATCGGCTTCGCGACACCACCGGTGGGCGACAACCTCAACGTCGCCTCCGCGATCAGCGGCCTCTCCATCGAGAAGGTCAGCCTCGCGGCGCTGCCGTACGTGATCGGTCTGATCGCGGTGCTGCTGGTCATCACCTTCGTGCCGCAGATCAGCACGTTCCTGCCGGGTCTCATGAAGTAGCCCTCCGAGGATCGAAGGGGGCCCGGGCGCGTAGCGCCCGGGCCCCCTTTCGCGTTCCCGCCCATGCCCCGAGTCGGTGCACGGCTATCATGCTGAGAGGAAAGGCGGTGGCAGGTGTCAGCTCTCACGATCGGGGTCGCGCAGCGGCTGCCCCTCGGCTTCGAGGATCCCCTGCCGGCCCTCCGCGGCGACGTCGCCCTCACCCTCGCCGAGCATCCGGAGATCGGCCTGCTCGCCTTCCCCGAACTGCACCTCGTGGGTGTCGAGCACATCGCCCCGGAGCACCGCGAGACCGCGCTCGCCTCGGCGGCGCAGCGCTTCGGCTCGCCCTTCGTCGCGGAGCTCGGCGCGATCGCCGCCGCCCACGGCATCTGGCTGTGCCCGGGCAGCATCGTCGAGGCCGATGAGCACGGCACCCTCTTCAACACGCAGCTGCTCTTCGATCCGAGCGGTGCGCTGCGGGCGAGCTACCGCAAGATGTTCCCCTGGCGCCCCTACGAGTGCTTCACCCCCGGAACCGAGTTCGTCGTGCACGGCGTCGAGGGCCTCGGCCGGCTCGGCTTCTCGAACTGCTACGACACCTGGTTCCCCGAGCACTCGCGCCACCTGGCCTGGCTCGGCGCAGACGTGATCCTCAACATCGCACAGTCGCGGGCCAGGGATCGCGCACAGGAGCTCGTACTCGCCCGCGCCAACGCGATCACGAACCAGTGCATGTTCGTCACCGTCAACTGCGCGGCGCCCTTCGGGCAAGGCCGCAGCATGGTCGTCGATGCGGAAGGCGAGGTGCTCGCCGACGCCGGCGTCGGGGAGACGACCCTCGTCGTGCCGGTCTCGGCCGGCCGCGTGGCCGAGGTGCGCGCCTACGGCACCGCCGGGCTGAACCGCATGTGGGAGCAGTTCCACGCGGGCGATGCCGCGGTCGGGCTGCCCATGTATGAGGGGCGCATCAACCCGGAGAACTGGTCGCCCCGCTGAGCGGCCGACCGCTCAGGCGACGGGGGCGGAGCGCTCCTCGTCCCGCTCGAGCATCTGGAGCAGGATCTGCTCCGTCTCCCGGATATGCTCGCTCACCGCGGCGACCGCACCGGCCTCGTCTCCCTCGGCGATGGCGTCGAGGATCTGCGCATGCTCCGCCGCGAGGCCCGTCGGATCCGAGTAGTAGGGGCGGAGCTGGCTGAGTGCGAGACGCGTCTCGGCCGAGATGCTGCGGTAGAGGCGGGCCAGGCGCTCGCTGCCGGCGCCCTCGACGAGCGCGCGGTGCAGCGCGAAGTCGTACTCGACGAAGAGGCTCCAGTCGTTGCTGTACTGCAGCCCCTCGAGGATGCGGATCGCGCGTGTCGCGTCCTGCGGGACGCCCGGCCCGTCCGCGAGCCGTCGAACCGCCTCGGCCTCGATGAGCAGGCGCATCGCGAAGATGTCCTCGATGTCGTCCCGGCCGAGCCGTGGCACGTAGACGCTGCGATTCGGCTCGCGACGCAGCAGCCCCTGCTCCTGCAGTAGTGTGAGCGCCGACCGCACCGTCGGCCGCGGCACCTCGAAGCGGGCGGCGAGGCTCGACTCCGAGATGCGCTCGCCGGGCGTGTACTCGTTGCTCAGGATCGACTGGCTGAGCGCTTCGACGACGGCGCCGATCACCGAGACGGTCTTCGGCGGGGCGCGCGTTAAGAATCCGCGAAACTTCGTCCGCTGAAGACGCTGTTATAGACGGACAAAGTTTCGCGGATTCCGGGCGGGCGCAGCCGGGGGCCGGGGGCGCAGCCGGGGGCGCAGCCGGGGGCGCAGAGACGAGGATCGCCCCGCGCCGCTCCCCCTCGCAGTGAGGGGCGAAACAGTGCGGGGCGATCCTCGTCGAAACCGGCGGCAGCCCGCTACTTGGCGAGATACCCGCCGTCGACCGGAATCGACACCCCGGTGAGATAGGAGGCGCCGGGGCTCGCGAGGAAGGCGACCGTCGCGGCGACATCCCCCGGCTCGGCGATGCGGCCGAGCGGAATCGCGCCGGCTACCCGCTGCTCCTCGCCCTCGGGGTCGTCGAGACCGGCCAGCCAGTCCTCGTAGAGCGGGGTGCGGGTCATGCCCGGAGCCACCGCGTTCACCCTGATGCCGAAGGGCGCCAGATCGATCGCCGCCGCCTTGGTGAAAGCCAGCATCGCGCCCTTGCTGGCGCTGTAGATGCCCATCGTGGGCACGCCGATGCTCGCGAGGCGGGAGGTGACGTTGATGATCGCGCCGCCCTCGCCCCGCTCGCGCATCGCACGCGCCGCGGCAATCAGCAGGTTCATCGGGGCGAAGGTGTTCGCTTCGAAAGTCTCGCGGATCTCGCCCTCGCCCACCTCGAGCAGATCGTTCGTGTGATCGATCGCGGCGTTGTTGACGAGCACGTCGATGCGGCCGAAGCGCTCCAGCGTCGCCTCGACGAGCGCGGCCGCAGCACCCGACCGGGTGAGATCGGCGGCCACGAAGCCCGACGCCTCGCCGAGTTCCGCGACCACTCGCTCGCCCCGCTCGGTGGAGCGGCCGCTCACCGCGACCGTGAAGCCGTCCGCGACGAGGCGGCGCGCGATGTCGACGCCGATGCCGGAGGTGGCGCCCGTGACGAGGGCGACCGGGTTCATGCTGTTCACGCTGCTGCTCCTGCGCTCGATCACTCGTTCGGGATGAAGGTGTACTTGTACTCGAGGAACTCGTCGATGCCGAGCACACCGCCCTCGCGACCGATGCCCGAGGCCTTCACGCCGCCGAGCGGGGCGGCCGCGTCGGAGATGATGCCCGAGTTCAGGCCGACCATGCCGACCTCCATGCGGCGCGAGACGCGCATCGAGCGGGCGAGGTCGTTCGTCATGAGGTAGCCGGCGAGACCGTACTCGGTGTCGTTGGCGACCGCGAGCGCGTCGGCCTCATCGGTGAAGGCGATGATGGGCGCCACCGGGCCGAAGATCTCCTCGTTCATGAGCCGGGCGTCGCGGGGCACGTTCGCGAGCACGGTGGGCGGGTAGAACGAGCCGGGGCCGTCGTGCAGCTCGCCGCCGACGAGCACGCGCGCGCCCTTCGAGACGGCGTCGTCGACGAGGCCTTGAATGCGCTCGCAGCTGACCTGGTCGATCATGGGGCCGATGTCGGTGCCGTCCTCGAGGCCGTTGCCGATACGGTACTCGGCGAACTTCGCGGCGAGGCGCTCGGCGAACTCGTCGGCGATGGTCTCCTGCACGAGCACGCGGTTGGCCGCCGTGCAGGCCTCGCCCATGTTGCGCATCTTGGCGGCGGTCGCCTCGGTGACGGCCCGGTCGAGGTCGACGTCGTCGAAGACGATGAAGGGCGCGTTGCCGCCGAGCTCGAGCGAGGTGCGGATCATGTGCTTCGAGCACTGGCCGTGCAGGATGCTGCCGACGCGGGTGGAGCCCGTGAAGGAGAGGTGACGCACGAGACCCTCGTCGAGGATCGGCGCGATGAGCGCGGCCGAGTCGTTGGTGGCGACGACGTTCAGGGCGCCGGCCGGCAGGCCCGCCTGCTCGAAGATGCGGGCGAGGAAGAGCATCGTGAGCGGGGTCTTCTCGGCCGGCTTCACGACGACGGCGCACCCGGTCGCGATCGCGGGGGCGATCTTGCGCGCACCCATGGCGAGCGGGAAGTTCCAGGGGGTGACGAGCAGCGAGACGCCGACGGGCTCGCGCGAGAGCACGATCTGGCCTCGACCGCTCGGGGCCTGGCCGTGCGAGCCCTGCACGCGCACGCCCTCCTGGGCGTACCAGAGCAGGTACGAGGCGGAGTAGTCGATCTCGCCGCGGGCCTCGGCGAGCGGCTTGCCCATCTCGGCGGTCATGATGGCGGCGAGCTCCTCCTTGGCCTCGAGCAGCAGCTCGTGGGCGCGCAGCAGAATGTTCGAGCGCTCGCGGGCGGGCATCGCCGCGAACTCCTCCTGCACCGAGTTCGCGGCGTCGACGGCGCGGCGGCCCTCCGCGGGGCCCGCGTCGGGAATCTCGAGCAGCAGCTCGCCGGTGGCGGGGTTTTCGACCGCGAGGCGGGGGCGGTGGGGCAGCTCGTCCCACTCGCCGCCGATGAGCAGCGCCTGCGGCACTCCGCTGAGATTGAGCTCGACCATGTGCTTCCTCCAAAGCCCTCGGACCCGGCGGTGATCGTGCCGGGGATTCTGTATAACAGTATAGCACTCATGACGGATGGCGCAGACCGTCCGCCTCCCCCGCAATCGGTCGCGATGAAGATCGGGCCCGACGAGGATCGGGCGCGCCTGCGGCGTTGCCACCGACGCTACAAGCATCTAGGAGGCTGGCGCGTGCGACGCTCCTGGCCGCAGGTTCCCACGAGAGCAAAACACTATTGAGGTCGGCTCGAACCACTGCTCGCGCCGTTCGCGTCACTGGTACACATCGGGGATGCCGTCGGCGTCGGCGTCCACCCGGTCGCGGACACGGATTCTGCCGTACTGGTGGTTCCGGATCCCGAGCAGCGCCGCGGCGAGGCCCGCCGCGAGGAGCGATGCGGCGAGGATCGCTACCTTCGCGTAGTCGTGTTCCGCCGATCCAGCGACGAAGCTGAGTTCTGCAACGAGCAACGACACTGTGAATCCGATACCGGCGAGCAGGCCGACGCCGATGATGTCGATCCAGCGAAGCGCAGGGTCGAGTCGAACGCGCACGATCTTCGCGAGCAGCCAAGTCGTGAGCGTGATGCCGAGCGGCTTGCCGAGCACAAGCGCGGCGATGATCGCAAGCGTCACCGGGTTGGCCATCGCTGTCTGCACGCCGTCCCAGCCGCCGACGGAGACTCCCGCGGCGAAGAACGCGAACACCGGCACTGCGAACCCCGCCGAAAGCGGCCTGAACCGGTGCTCGAACTCCTCGGCGAGACCGTTCCTCCCCTTGGCCGTATCGCTCGCTCCCGGCTTGTGGAGCACGGGGATCGTGAAGCCGAGCAGCACGCCGGCGATGGTCGCGTGGACGCCGGAGGCATGCATGAACGCCCAGGCGACGACGCCGATCGGCAGCAGGATCGCCCATGCCGCCAGCGGGCGGAGGCCGAAGAATGCGCGGTAGCGCTGCGCGACGAATCCGTAGACGACGATCACGGCGAGGGCGATGGCCAGCGGAACCAGTTCGATATGGTCGGTGTAGAAGATGGCGATGATGCTGATCGCGATGAGGTCGTCGACCACCGCGAGGGTGAGTAGGAAGATGCGCAGGGCGCTCGGCAGATGCGACCCGATGATCGCGAGAACCGCGACGGCGAACGCGATGTCGGTCGCAGTCGGAATCGCCCACCCCTGCGCGATCCCCTCCTCCCCACGCACCACGAACGCGTAGATGAGTGCGGGAACAACGACTCCCCCGGCAGCGGCAGCGATCGGCACGACAGCGGTGCCGAACTTCCGGAGATCTCCCGTTACGAACTCGCGCTTGAGTTCAAGACCGACGAGGAAGAAGAAGATTGCCAGCAGCCCGTCGGCGGCCCATGCGCCGAGGCTGAGCTTCAGGTGCCAGGGTTCGTAGCCGAACTCGAAGTCGCGAAGCGCGAAGTAGGAGGCGGCGGCAGGCGTGTTCGCCCAGACGATCGCGGTCCCGGCGCAGACCACGAGGAGGACGCCGCCGACGGTCTCTTTGCGAAGAAGCTCGCCGATGCGACGGGCCTCGGCAAATGTGCCGTAGCTCGGGAACATGCGCTTATCGCGCGGAGTGGGATCGGTCATGAATGCTCCTAGAGGGAATGCGCCACATCATTGCGGTCGCTGGTTCTGGTCTCGGACGGGTCAGAGGGTGTTGCCGGCCCAAGCTTCGGCAAGGCTCGTGTCCGCGATGCTGCTCCAGGCGATGGTGAGGTCGCTCCACATCACCGGTTGCGCGAGCGCTTCACGAAGCCGCACTTGCAGCAGCGCGGGGTCGTCACAGCCGGTGATGTCGAGCACGGTCACGCAGACGTAGCGCCCCCGATCGCGCTCGAGATCGTTGTGCAGGCGCAACGCGAGGCCGTCCGGCACGCGGACGAGCGCATTCTGCCGAAACTGACGAGGCCGACTGCAGCCGATGCACAAGCGCCGCACCGCGGGGTGGGCGTCGAGTTCCGCTTTCGTCTTCTCGATCGCATCGTGCCATTCGGCCCGTGCCTGCTTGCGCGTGCGGCACTGGGTCAGGTTAAGGCCCCAGAAGAGCCCTCGGGAAGGCTGGTAGCCAGAGGTCTCAAGCGGTGAAACCTCGGGCAGCGGATCACCGCGCACGAGGAATGGTGCTTCCATAGGACGAATGCCGGTCTTTCTGGTCGGGTTCTGCGAGATTCTCGCCGACCAGACTTCCCGGCACACCATTCGCCGCCGGGCGACGCCCGACAACGAGTACCCATCCTACGTGCTGTGCATCTGATCCGCACCGGTCGAGTCAGCCTCGTAGTCCTCGGCGCGACGCTCGTACTGGCCTCCGCTTGCTCGGTCAGGTAGCGCCCCCGACGCCCGCCCCTACTCGGCCGAGAGGGTGAGGTGGTGCACCAGGAAGTCGCGGGACTCGTCGAGGTGGAAGCTCCACGCCCGCTCGAGCTCCTTCAGGGAGACGTCGCCCTGCAGCAGCAGGAACAGCTCCTCGTGCTCCTCGTAGGGCGACTCGCCCCGGCCGAAGTGCTTGCCGGGCAGGGCGAGCAGCAGGCGGATCTCGTTCGTGATGCCCTCGAAGTACGAGAGCAGGCGCTCGGAGCCGCCCGCCTCGACGACGGCGCGGTGGAAGGCGGCGTCGGCCTCGGCGACCTCCGACGAGCGAGGGGCCGCGCCGAGGTCGGCGAAGTGCTCCATCGCCTCCTTGACGTGCCCGAGGGGAGGCTCGCTCGCCTTCACGGCCCGCACGGCGTCGAGCTCGATCAGCTTGCGCACCCGGAAGATGTCGCGCACCTGGGCCGGGTCGAAGCCGCGCACGCGCGCGCTGTAGCCGGGCTCGCGCACGAGCATGCCCTCGTTGATGAGCTGCTGCACGGCGATGCGCGCGGTCGGGCGCGCGATGCCGTACTCCTCGGCGATCTGCGTGTCCTTGATCTCCTCGCCCGCCTTGTACGAGCCCGCGAACAGGCTCTCGCGCAGACGGTTCGTCGCAGCCTCGGCGACCGAGATCGTCTGAAGGGGTTGCCTCGCTGCCACTGTGTCCTCCTGCGAACGTTCTGCACTCACGGTATCAAACGCCTGTCAAAGCGTATAACTGTGAGTCTCTGTGCAACTATCTCTGGATGCTCTGGTGTTCTTGCTCTACTGCTGCTCGCCCGGCCCGTCCAGGGCAATCGCGAGGTGTTCGCTGCCGCGCAGGGGCTCGATCTGCGAGACCTGCATCGCGCAGCTGAAGCCGTCGGTCAGGATCAGCGCATCCTCGCCGCCGGCCTCGATGGCGGGCATGATCGAGTGCTCCGCGACTTTCATCGACAGGTCGAAGTGCTCCGCCTCGAAGCCGAAGTTGCCGGCAACGCCGCAGCACGACGACGACTCCGAGATCTCGGGCACGCCCCACGCCTTGAGCACGCGCCGCTGGGCGGCGGGGCCGAAGGCGGCGTGCTCGTGGCAGTGCGTCTGCAGCACGGCGTTCCCGGGAGGCGGCGTGCTCGGTCGCCAGCCGCGGCCGATCTGCTCGTCGACCGCGACCGCGAAGCTGCGCACGCGCGCCGAGACCCGCTTCGACGCCTCCCCCGGCACGAGCTTCAGCGCGTCGTCGCGAATGGTCGCCGCGCAGCTCGGCTCGAGCACCACGATCGGGCGATCGGTGCCGTCGTCGAGCTTCTCGACGAGGTTCGCGAGGCGCTTCGCGGCGCCGTCGCGCTGGCCGGTCGACACCCAGGTCAGGCCGCAGCACGCATCGGGGGTGCAGCCCACCTCGGCGCCGCCGGAGCGCAGCACGCGCGCCGCCGCCGGCACGACCTCGGGACGGAACGCCTTCGTGAAGCTGTCGACGAAGACGAGCGTGTCGGCCTGCTCTTGCGAAGCGAAGCCGGCCTCAGCCTTGCGCTTGCGGTACTCGCCGTGCGGCTTGAAGGCGGGCAGCTTGCGGCGCGCGCTGATGCCGAGCTTCTCGGCGATCCAGCGGAACGGCGTCAGCTTGGTACCGAAGTTAGCGAGCGCGCTCACGCGGGTGAGCAGCGGCAGCCAACGCGGCAGCCAGCCGATCGAGTAGTGCGTGAAGGGGCGCAGCTTGCCGCGGTAGTGATCGTTGATGAGCTCGGACTTCGCCTCGGCCATGTCGACGCCCGTCGGGCAGTCGGTCGAGCACGCCTTGCAGGAGAGGCAGAGGTCGAGCGCGTCGCGCACCTCGGGCACGGCCCAGCCGCCCTTGGCGGTGCCCTGGCCGCGGGCCAGCTCCTGCAGCACGCGGGCGCGGCCGCGCGTCGAATCCTTCTCGTCCTTGGTGGCGCGGTAGCTCGGGCACATGAAACCGCCCGAGGTCGCGCGGCAGCGGCCGACGCCGATGCAGGCGTGCGCGTTGCCGACGAACGGGCCCAGCTCGTGGCCGTGGGCGCCGTCGATGGAGTCGTGCACGACCGGGTCGGGCAGGCCCACGAGCGAAAGCGATTCGTTGAACGGCACAGGGTCGACGATGACGCCCGGGTTGAGCAGGTTCTTCGGATCCCAGAGCTTCTTGAACTCAGCGAAGGCGCCGATGATCTCGGGCGAGTACATCTCGCCGAGCAGGGCGCTGCGGGCGCGGCCGTCGCCGTGCTCGCCCGAGAGCGAGCCGCCGTGGCGCACGACGATCTCGGCGGCACGGCGCATGAAGGAGTCGAAGTTCGCTCGGCCCTCTTCGCTGCGCAGCTCGAAGTCGAGCCGCATGTGCACGCAGCCGGCTCCGAAGTGGCCGTACATGGAGGCGGTGTAGCCGTGCTCGTCGATGACGGGCAGCAGCTCGGCCAGGTAGTCGGCGAGATCCTCCGGTGCGACGGCCGAGTCCTCCCAGCCGGGCCACGTCTGCACGCCGTCGAGGCGCTTCGACGAGAGGCCCGCGCCATCCTCGCGCACTCGCCAGAGCTTCGCCCGCTCGAGCGCGTCGGTCGCGATGACGTGATCGCGCACGCGACCGGTCTCGCGCAGCTTCGCGACGAGCTGCTCGCACTTGGCGGCCGCATCCTCGATCGTGTCGGCCGAGAACTCGATCATGACGTAGGCGTCGCCCGCGGGCAGCGAGCTCACGCTCTCGTCGCCGCGCCGGTGCCGCATGATGTCGACGATGCTGGAGTTGAGGCCCTCGATCGCGCTCGGCTTCATCTCGAGCATCGTCGTCACGTCGCGCGCGGAGTCGACGGTGTTCTCGTAGCCGACGCACAGCAGCGCGGTCGGGCCGGGCTTCGGCACGAGGCCGACGCGGGCGCGCAGGATCGCGGCGCAGGTGCCCTCGCTGCCGGCGAGCGCGCGGGCGACGTGCAGTCCGTTCTCGGGCAGCAGCTCGCCCAGGTGGTAGCCGGAGACCTGACGGGGAATGCGCTGCAGTTCGACGCGGAAGGCCGCGAGGTGCTTCGCGCGCAGCAGGCCGAGCGACTCGTTGAGGCGGTCGGCTCGGTCGGCGGAGTGGCTGTCGGCGGGGTTCGCCGCGCGCAGGCCGCCCTTGCCCGCGATGAGGTGAGCGCCGTCGATGGTGAGCAGCTCGACCTCGTGCACGTGGTGCGCCATGCGCCCGTACTCGACGGAGTGGTTGCCGCAGGCATCGTTGCCGATCGAGCCGCCGACGGTGGCTCGCGAGATCGAGGAGGGATCGGGGGCGAAGGTCAGCTCGCCGCCGGTGAGCTTCTCGACGCGGGAGCGCAGCTCGCCGAGCACGACCCCGGCATCGACCCAGACGGAGCTGGTCTCGCGATCGATCTCATCGACGGCCTGCAGGCGGCGCGAGAGGTCGATCACGACGCCCTCGCCGACCGCGTTGCCGGCCATCGAGGTGCCACCGCCGCGCAGCGTCACCGGGATCTCGGCCGCGCTGCAGGCGCGCAGCACCTCGCGGCACTCCTCGACGGTGCGGGGGAACACGATCGCGCCCGGCTTGATGCGGTAGTTCGAAGCGTCGTAGGAGTACTCCATACGGCGGCGGGAGGACGCGTCGACCTCGACGCCGCTGCGCTGCAGGGTCTCGGTCAGTTCGGCGAGCTGCATGATGGTTCCCTCTCCGTCGAGAAAGACGAGGATCGCCGATCCTCGTTCCTAGTTAAGAGTACGTTCGTGGGGCCGCTTCTTGACACGGCAGACGCGGCTGGAACCGGAGAGCCTCTTCGAGGGCTTCCGGCTCCAGCCGCGATCGCCACTTCTAGCGACGGGCGAGGATCAGGCCGCGAAGACCTTCTCGAGCGTGCGCTCGAGGGCGATGAGGGCGATGTCGACCTCTTCCTCGTTGACGGTGAGCGCGGGCACGATGCGGATCACGTTGCCGAGCGGGCCGCAGGGCAGCAGCAGGAGCTGCTCGCTGACGGCGGCCTGCTGCACGGCGGCAGCGGCGGCGGCGTTGGCGTCGCCGTTCTCGTCGGTGAACTCGATGGCCTGCATGAGGCCGAGGCCGCGCACGTCGCCGATGGCGGGGAACTTCTGCTGCAGGCGCTTGAGGCCGGCCTGGAGCTGCTCGCCGCGCGCGGCGGAGTTCTCGACGAGCTTCTCGTCGCTGATGACGTTGAGGGTCTCGATCGCCGCGGCGGCCGCGACGGCGTTGCCGCCGTAGGTGCCGCCCTGCGAGCCGGGGAGGCCCTTCGACATGAGCTCGGTGCTCGCGGCGATGGCCGAGATCGGGAAGCCCGAGGCGATGCCCTTGGCGGTGATGAGGATGTCAGGCTTGATGCCCGCGCGGGTGTGCGCCCAGAAGGCGCCGGTGCGGCCGACGCCCGACTGGATCTCGTCGGCGATGAGCACGATGCCGTGCTCGCGGCAGCGCGCCTCGAGACCCTTGAGGAAATCGACCGGCACGGGCAGGTAGCCGCCGTCGCCGAGCACGGGCTCGATGATCATGCCGGCGACCTCGCTGGGGCTGGTCACGGTCGCGAAGATGTAGTCGAGCTCGCGCAGCGCGAAGCGCACGGCCTCGTCCTCGGTCATTCCCAGACGGTAGGCGTAGGGGAAGGGAGCGATCACGACGCCGCCCATGAGGGGCACGGTGTTGTTGCGGAACTTGGTGCCCGCGGTGGTGATGCTCGAGGCGCCCGAGGTGCGGCCGTGGAAGCCGCCGAGGAAGGAGATGATGTTGGGCCGCCCGGTGGCCTGGCGGGCGAGGCGCAGGGCGCCCTCGACGGCCTCGGCGCCCGAGTTGGCGTAGAAGACCGAGTCGAGGCCCTCGGGCAGGTAGTCGCTGAGCTTTTCGGTGAGCTCGAGCAGCGGCTTGTGCATGACGGTGGTGGCCTGCGCGTGGATCACGTTGCCGATCTGGGCCTGTGCGGCCGCGACGACGCGGGGGTGGCAGTGACCGGTCGAGGTCACGCCGATGCCCGAGGTGAAGTCGAGGTAGCGCACGCCGTCGGTGCCGAGGATCCAGTTGCCTTCGGCCTTCTCCACGATGACGGGGGTGGCCTGCTTCACGATCGGGCTCAGTTGTGCCACGGTGCGTCTCCAATTCAGTAGCTGTTCGAAGCGGCCGGCGGTCGCTGCGGTTTCAATAACTCTGGATAACTGTATAACAGCAAGACGGTATTCACAATACGGCTCGCGGCCCCGTCCAATGCGCGGCCACACTGTCCAGCGTGGCCGCACTCCCAGCCCCCTCGCTGAGATCACACGGTTGCGTCGAGATACCACGAGTTTGAAGCGACTTTTCGTAGGATCTCGGCGCAACCGTGTGAACTCGGCGCAAGAAGCGATCCTCGCCCTTTCGATTGACTCATTATGAGACTAACTGTAAGGTGGGTGATGACGACGCGACCGGACGAGGATCGCGCACCGAACGACGAGGAGCCCGGGCATGGCCGCGCAGCAGATGCAGCAACTGTTCGAGGAGAGCGGTCTCACGACCCATCACGAGCCCCTCTCCGCCGAGTTCGTGCTCGGCGCGCTGCGCGAGCACTACGGCATCGACGGCGAGCTGCAGCCCATCGACACCGAGAAGGACAGCACCTTCCGCCTGCGCCGCGACGAGGCGGCCGGCGGCGACTGCCTCGTCAAGGTCTCCCCGCCCGACGAGCCGCTGCCCGTCGTGCAGTGCCAGACCGACGTGATCGACTGGATGCAGCGCGTCGCCCCCGAGATCCCGGTGCAGTCGGTGCTGCGCACCCGCGACGGAGCGAACCATCGAGTGCTGCGCGGCGCCGACGGCCGCTTCCTCGGCGTGCTGCGGGTGCTCGAGTTCATCCCCGGCGCGATGCTCGGAGACATCGACGCCGAGCCCGAGCAGCTGCGCCGGGTCGGCGCGATGCTCGGAAACGTCGACCTCGCTCTGCGGGGCTTCGAGCACGAGGGTCTCGACCGGCCCCTCGTCTGGGACATCGGGCGCTTCATGATCCTCGAACCGCTGCTCGACTACGAGACCGACCCCGCCCGCCGCGCACTCGCCGAGCAGGCCTTCGAGCTCTACCGCACCCGCCTCGAGCCCGTACGCGCGCAGCTGCGCAGCCAGGTGCTCCACGGCGACTTCAGCGCCTTCAACGCCGTCGTCGATCCCGCGTCCGAGGCCTTCGTCACCGGCGTCATCGACTTCGGCGACGTGCAACGCGGCCCGGTCATCTTCGATCCCGCCGTGCTCTTCGCGAACCATCTGCGCCCCGCGCCCGCCAACCCGTGGCAGACCGCGCGCGACATGCTCGTCGGCTATCTCGAGACCTTCCCGCTCAGCGACGAGGAGATCGAGCTGCTCGCGATCGCGAGCCTCGCCCGCGTCGTGCTGCGCGCCCTCGTCACCAACTGGCGCATCGCGCACGTGCCCGAACGCGCCGACTACCTGCGCATGCACGCCCGCGAGGACTGGGAGCGCATCGAGAACACCCTCGGCTACGGCATCGACGCGGGCATCGAGTACCTCATGACCGCGCGCGGACTCGCCCAGAGCGAGGATCGGCCGGTCTGAGCCGCGCCGAGCCGATACGCCCAACACCGGAACCACCAGAACCCCACCCCCACACGGAAGCAGGAGAACCATGGTCTCTCTCGGCGCAAAGGACGTCCCCGGACGTTTCGACCCCGATGCCCTCGACTCGCTCGACCCCGCGCTGCGCGCGACGATCGAGCGCCGCATGAACGTGCTCGGCCCCGGCTATATGCTGCTCTACAACGAGCCCGTCGGCTTCGTGAAGGGCCGCGGCGCGCACCTCTTCGACGCCGACGGCAACGACTACCTCGACGCGTACAACAACGTGCCCTCGGTCGGCCACTGCCACCCGCACGTCGCCGAGGCCATCGCCCGCCAGGCGGCGACCCTCAACACCAACACCCGCTACGCGCAGACCGCCCTCGTCGACTACGCCGAGCGCCTCGTCTCGTACTTCCCCGACGAGCTGCAGCGCGTCACCTTCGCGTGCAGCGGCTCGGAGGCCAACGATCTCGCGATCCGCGTCGCCCGACACTACACGGGCAACGAGGGCTTCATCGTCTCGAAGCACGCCTACCACGGCCTCACCCGCGAGGTCTCGACCATCTCGCCCACGCTCGGCGAGGGCTCGCCCCTCGGCCCGAACGTGCGCACCATGGATCCGCCGAACCCGGCCCTCGTGCCCGAGGGGCTCACCCTCGAGGAGCACATGGTGAACGAGGTTCGCCGTGCGATCGCCGAGCTGCGCCGCCACGGCTTCGGCCTCGCGGGCCTCGTGTTCGACCTGTCGTTCATGAGCGACGGCATCTTCGTGAACGAGACCGGCTGGCTGCAGGCCGTGATCGACGAGGTGCACGCGGCCGGCGGTGTCTTCATCGCCGACGAGGTGCAGGCCGGTTTCGCCCGCCTCGGCAGCGCGATGTGGGGCTTCCGCCACCAGGGCGTCGTGCCCGACATCGTCACGATGGGCAAGCCCATGGGCAACGGCATCCCCCTTTCGGGAGTCGTCTTCCGCCCCGAGGTCGCCCGCGACTTCGGTGAGAAGGTGCGCTACTTCAACACCTTCGGCGGCTCCTCGGTGCCGATCGCGGCGGGCGCCGCAGTGCTCGACGTCTTCGAGAACGAGCGGGTGCCCGAGCGTGTCGATCGCATCGGCAAGCTGCTGCGCGACGGCGTTCGCGAGCTGCTCGCCGATTCCCCCCGCGTCGTCGACGTGCGCGGCGAGGGCCTCGTGCTCGCCGTCGAGATCGTGAAGGATCGCGAGAGCCGCACCCCCGACCGCGCGCGCACGAGCGAGGTGATCAACGCGATGCGCGAGCGCCGCGTGCTCATCAGCGGCGCCGCCAAGGACGTCAACGTGCTCAAGATCCGCCCGCCGCTCGCCTTCGACGAGGCGGACGCGACCCGCATGATCGAGACCCTGGGAGAGGTCGCGAAGCTGCACCTGAGCTGAGCGCTCCGCAGGATCCCCGGATCTCCCGCTACTCGCCCTCGCGCACCCGATCCACGAATCGGCGCTGCTCGAGGGCGAGTGCCGTATGGGCGCAGCCGAGCGCGGTCGTGAGGCCGTTGTCGTCGTCGCCCGTCACGACGAGGCGAGGCGGCTCGTCGAGCGCTTCGCCGAGGATCCGCGCGAGCTCCGTCTGCACCGCCGCCGCGAGGCGCGCGAGCCGGCCGGTGAGCACGCATGCCTCGGGGTCGGTCGTGATGGCGGCGACGAGGATCGCGGCGGCGAGCGCCGCTGCGAAGCGGCTCCTCAGCAGCTCCATCTCGGGGGCCTCGCTCGACCACAGCTGCGAGGTGCTCTCGAGTTCGACGCCCAGCGCCCGAGCATGGTCGGAGACGCCGCGCACCGAGAGCAGGGCGCCGAGGTTCGACGGCGGGGGTGCGGCCGCGCCCCCGCGATCCTCGTGGGGAAGGGCGAGCGGGAGCGCGGCGAAATCGCCGAGCGCCGAACTGCGCGCCTCCACGACGCCGAGACGGGTGCGGGTGGCGACCGTCAGCACCGTGCTCATCGTGAAGAGCACGGCTGAGGTCTCGGGCTCGAGGTAGCCGAGCGAGGTGACGCCCGCGAGCGCCATGTCCGCGTCGCTCGCGAGCAGCCCCGGGGCGCCCAGGGCCTCGCCGAGACGCTCCCGGAACGGGTGCCCCGCCAGCACCGAGAGCGGCTCCGGCAGCGCCGAGATCGGCACCCCGTCGCGCACGCGGCCGGGCAGCGCGACGCAGAGGCGCAGCAACGGGCCGCAGCCGTCGAGGGAATCGCTGAAGCCGCGCACGAACTCCGCGGCCCAGGCGACCGCCTGCTCGGCATCGACGAAGGCGGGGGTCGGCACGAGCAGTCGGCCCATCTCCCGACCCGCGAGATCGAGGGCGATCGCGTGGCAACTGCGCAGGCCGAGGCTCAGACCGACCGTGTGGCCGAGCGAACGCGGCACGCCGACCCCCGTGGAGCGGCGCCCGGGCCGGCCCTCGGAGTCGATCCGCTGGGCCTCGGCAAGACCCGCCCGCTCGAGGTCGATCACGAGGCGAGCCACGGTCGCCTTGCTGAGACCGGTCTGCTCGACGAGCGCCGCACGGGTCGTCGTGCCCTCGGCCAGCAGCCGCTCGAACGCGAGCGCGAGGCTGCGGGTGCGTGCGGCGGCGTTGGTCATACGTCCCATCCTGCCACCTGGGCCCGCTCCGCCCTCCCGCGACCACTGCCTGCTGCCTGCTGCCTGCTGCCTGCTGCCCACATTCCGTCGGAGTTCTGCACTCGGTCGGAGAGAAAACGGCGAGTTCCTCCGACCGAGTGCAGAACTCCTACCGCACGAAAGCCGATGGGATCTCGGGAGAGCAGCAGAGCAGAGCAGAGCAAGGCAAGGCAAGGCAAGCTAGAGAATGGCGCTGCCCGAGGGGGGCCTGGCAGCAGCCCGAGGGCAAGCCGGGCTCCGCGGAGCGGGCCCGCCTCAGCCGCGGCGCGGGCGCACCAGGAAGAGCGCGGCGACCGCGACCGCGATCACCGAGCCGAGCATCACCGCGAGGCGCGCCGTGTCGGCGTGCCCGGCGTCGTCGAAGCTGAGCTCGGCGACGAGCATCGCCACGGTGAAGCCGACGCCCGCGAGCGCACCGACGCCGATGAGCTCGCGCAGCCGCACACCGGGATCGAGCTCGGCCTTCGTGAAGCGCGTGAGGGCGAGCGTCGTCAGCACGATGCCGATCGGCTTGCCCAGCACGAGGCCGAGCATGACGCCGAGGGCGATCGGATCCTGGAAGAAGCCCTCCGCGCCCTTCACCGCGACGCCCGCCGCGAAGAACGCGAAGACCGGCACCGCGAAGCCCGTCGAGATGGGCCCGAAGCGGTAGTTGAACTGCTCCGCGAGCTGCACCGGGCGGGTGGCGGTGCCGCCGACCTCGGGCTCCTCGACGCCGCGCGGCATGATCGCCACGGGAACGGTGAAGGCGAGCAGCACGCCGGCGATGGTCGCATGCACGCCCGAGGCGTGCACGAGGGCCCACACGACGATGCCGATCGGCAGCAGCGTGACCCAGGCCGCCCAGGTGTGCTTCGCGTACCAGGCCGCGAAGAGGCGGGTGAGCACGGCGTAGAAGGCGGCCAGGGCGAGCGCGCCGAGCAGCGGCGCGAAGTCGATGCCGCCCGTGTAGAAGATCGCGATGATGGCGATGGCGATGAAGTCGTCGACGACGGCGAGCGTCAGCAGGAAGATGCGCAGCGCGAGCGGGATGCGCGGCGCGATGAGGCCGAGCACCGCGACAGCGAAGGCGATGTCGGTCGCGGTCGGGATGGCCCAGCCGTGCTCCGTTCCGCGCCCAGCATTGATGGCGGTGTAGATGAGCGCCGGCACGATGACGCCGCCGGCCGCCGCGACCACGGGCACGATCGCCGTGGAGATGCGGCTGAGCGCCCCCTCCACGAACTCGCGCTTGAGCTCGAGGCCGACGAGGAAGAAGAAGACGGCGAGCAGGCCGTCGGCGGACCACTGGCCGAGCGTGAGGTCGAGGTGCAGGGAGGCGGGGCCGATCCTCGTGTCGCGCAGCGCGACGTACCACTCGCTCAGCGGGCTGTTCGCGAGGATGAAGCCGAGCGCGGCGGCGATCATCACGAGCACGCCGCCGACCATCTCGATCCGCAGCACGCGGCGCAGGCGCAGGGACTCGCGGCGGCTCACGTAGAGGGCGATGCGGCTGGTGCGGGGGTAGTTCTGCTTCGCTCGCGTCGATCCGGTGGTCGGAACGCTCGAGGGGCCGGTCGAATCGGTGTTGCTGTTCATGAGCTCCGTTGATCTCTATTCAGGGCAGGCTGAGACGAACGTCGACCAGACTTCCCGACACACCGTGCACCATCGTAACCCCGCGGGCTCCCGATGTCGAATGCACCGCTTGCCCTTTGCCGGCGCCTGGTCTAGGCTTGACCTTTGGCTGTGCGAAGTCCCATCGCGCAGACCGTGAGGGCGACCATCGGAGAAGATCCCGTGCTCTCGCAGACAAGAGATCTTGGGTGAGGCCATCCGGCCTCACGGTATTGGAGGAAAACCATGGCAGCAGTGTGCCAGGTGACCGGCGCCGTTCCCGGCTTCGGACACAACATCTCGCACTCGCACCGTCGCACCAAGCGTCGGTTCGATCCGAATATCCAGAAGAAGACCTACTTCGTGCCCTCGCTCGGCCGCAAGGTGACCCTCACCCTGTCGGCTAAGGGCATCAAGGTCATCGATGCCCGCGGCATCGAGGCAGTGGTCGCCGACCTGCAGAAGCGCGGGGTGAAGTTCTAATGGCAAAGCAGCAGGACGTCCGTCCCATCATCAAGCTCCGCTCGACGGCGGGCACCGGTTTCACCTATGTGACCAAGAAGAACCGTCGCAACACCCCTGACCGCCTCGTGCTCAAGAAGTACGACCCGGTGGTTCGCAAGCACGTCGAATTCCGAGAGGAGCGCTAATCATGGCTAAGAAGAGCATGATCGCCAAGAACAAGCAGCGCCAGGAAGTCGTTGCCCGCTACGCCGAGCGTCGCCTCGAGCTCAAGAAGGCTCTAATCGACCCCAACGGCACCGATGAGAGCCGCGAGGCCGCCCGCGTGGCCCTGCAGAAGCTCCCCCGCAACGCTTCGCCCGTGCGCGTGCGTTCGCGCGACGTCATCGACGGCCGCCCCCGCGGCGTGCTGTCGAAGTACGGCATCAGCCGTGTGCGCTTCCGCGAGATGGCTCACCGCGGCGAGCTGCCCGGCATCACGAAGTCGAGCTGGTAGGCACCGGTTTTTTAGCGGGGGTGCGATCCGAAAGGGATCGCACCCCCGCTTTCGTTTTTCCGGCTACGGGTAGTCGCGGCGAGGATCGCGCCTAGTCTCGCGGATCCCAGATCGTGATGGGCGGCTTGCTCTCGGGGTTCGCGATGACCTCGAGCAGCACGGGCCCCTGCACGGCGAGCGCCTCGTCGAGCGCCGCGCCGAGTTCGGCGGGATCGCTCACCCGCAGCGCCGTCATGCCGACCGAGCGGGCGACCGCGGCGTGATCCACGGCCCCGAAGTCGATCGCCGAGGTGTGCGCCCCGAATTGGTGCAGCTCGGCGTGCTTCTGGAAGCCGAGGATCGAGTTGTTGAGCACGATCAGCACGACGTCGAGCCGCTCGCGCACGGCGGTCTCGAGCTCGCCCCAGACGTGGCCGAAGCCGCCGTCGCCGCTGAGGCAGAGCACCCGGCTGCCGGGGCTCGCGGCCTTGGCCCCGAGCGCCATCGGGTAGCCCCAGCCGAGGCCTGCGAGGCCGCGCGGGGTGAGGAAGCGCTGGCCGCTGCGACGGGCGCGGAGGTATCCGGTGACCCAGAGCGTCGAGAAGCTGGCGTCGGCGACCACGATGTCGGCGGCAGTGAGGCGCTCGTCGAGCGCCTCCATCACGTGACGAGGATCGATGGCGCCCTCGGTCGAGACGACCTCGCCCCGCATGCGCGCTCCGTACTCCCGGGCGGTCGCGGCAGTCGACTCGTGCTCGCCGCGTCGCGCCGCCAGAGCCGAGGCCGCGCCCGAGACCAACTCGGGGGCATCGGGCCCGCCACCGGGCCCGTCCGACCCTTCGGAAGCGCAGAGCTCCCCGAGCGCCTCCGAGAGCGCTTCCAGTCCGAGCCTCGCATCGCCGGCGAGCCTGATGGCCTCGTAGTTGCGCCCGATCTCCGCGCCGTCGATGTCGAGGTGGATCACGGTCGCCTCGGGCGACACGAGCGTCCAGGCGTCGGTGCCGTTCTCGTTCGTGCGGGTGCCGACGAGCAGCACGGCGTCGGCCGCGAGCAGCCGCTCCCGCAGCGGATGCGAGGGCGCCTCGGCCCCCATCGCGTTGCCGATCACCCCGTACGAGAGCGGGTGATCCTCGTCGACCGCCCCCTTGCCCATGTTGGTGGTCGCGACCGGCAGCGAGAAGCGCTGCTGCAGCCGGGCCACTGCCTCGGCGGCGCCCGAGAGGTGCACGCCTCCGCCGGCGATCACGACGGGGGTGCGCGCGCCGGCGAGCACCTCCGCGGCCTCGCGCACGCGGGCGGGGTCGGGGGCGACGCGGTCGAGCGGGAACCCGCCGAGTCGCTGCGTCCGACGGGGCTCGCCCGCCTCCGCCGCGAGCATATCCTTCGGCAGCATGAGCGCGACGGGGCCCGGCCGGCCGGTCGTGGCCTGCACGATCGCCATGTCGAGGTAGTCGTCGATGCGCTCGGGCGAGGGCAGCTTGCGGCTCCACTTGGTCACGCCGTCGAAGAGCCGGTCGTGGTCGAGCTCCTGGAAGGCGTTGCGATCCTGTCGGTCGGCGGGCACCTCCTGCACGAGCGCGAGGATCGGCACCGATGCCTTCATCGCCTCGGCGAACGGGGGCACGAGCAGCGTGGCGGCCGGCCCGTTCTGCGCGGTGACGACGGTCAGCCGGTTGCCGATGCGCGCGGCGGCGTCGGCCATCGCCCCGCCCGCGTTCTCGGTGCGGTAGACGATCTGCCTGATGCCGGCGCGCTCGGCCTCGAGCACGAGCAGGCTCGGCAGGCTCTGCCCGAAGAACTGGGTGATGCCATGACGGAGCATGGCCTGGGCGACGGCTTGGGCGACGGTTCTAGTCATACTGCCAGCGTCCTCCGCTTCGCGCCGAAGCTCCAATAGCGGTTGCAGGCCTGGTGATTACCTCGCCTTATCGGCGATGCGGCCCTGCATCCACGACTTCGCGAAGTCGATGAACCGCTCGGCGGCGGGAGAGAGGTGCTCGTCCTCGCTCCAGGCGAGACCGTAGCCGACCGCGGGCACGGGCGCTCGGAAGGGCCGCAGCACGACGCCCGGCGGGCAGAGCATTTCGGCGCGCGCCTGGTCGAGCACGCCGATACCGACGCCGCCGCGCACGGCGCGCAGCACGAAGGAGGCATCGGCCTCCTCGTGCACGTTCGACGGGCCGCGATCCCCCCAGATCAGACGCACGAGCTCGTCGTAGTAGCCGGGCGACTGCCGACGGGGCCACATCACGATGCGCTCGTCGCGCAGCGCCTCGGGGTCGATCGAGTCACCGAGAGCCAGGCGGTGACCGACGGGGAGTGCGGCGACGAGTTCGCTCGTGCCGAGCGCGAGGTACTCGATGCCGTCGGATTCGAGCAGCGGCAGCCGCACGAATGCGACGTCGGCGTCGCCGTGCCGCAACAGCGCGCAGTTGTGCGCGGTCCAGCCCGATTCGACTTCGATGGACAGCTCGGGGTGGAGCTCGCGGAACTGCGTGAGCATCTCGGCGGTGCCGAGCTCGGGGGTCGAGCGGTTGTGCGCGATGCGCAGCTTGCCGCCCACGCCGCTGCTGAGCGACTTCGCCAGGGCGCCGAAAGCCTCGGAGTGCCTGAGCAGCGACTCGGCCTCGGGCAGCAGCGCCTCACCGGCCTCGGTCAGGCTGACGCCGCGGCGGCTGCGGTCGAAGAGGCGCACCCCGATCTCGTTCTCGAAGACCTGGATCTGCTGCGACAGGCCGGGCTGGGCGATGTGCAGCTGCGCTGCCGCTCGCCCGAAATGCAGTTCGTGTGCGAGTACAACGAAGTAGTGAACCCGACGTAACTCCACTGTGCGACTCTATGCCTTCTGCCTTGGCGAAAGCTTGAAGACACGGTTTCGCAGCCAGCCCCACACCCGGGCGACGCCGCCGGCGAGACCTTCGGGGAAGAAGAGCACGACGGCCATCACCGCGAGGGCGAACACCGCGCCGGGCAGCACGTCGAACCTGGAGGCGCCGAGCGGAATCGAGAAGCCGTCGAGGTTCAGGTGCAGCCACCACACGAGCGCGCCGCCCACGATGGCGCCGCTGAGCCGCCGCATGCCGCCGAGCACGACCATCATGAGGAACTGCAGGGAGAAGGCGAGGCTGAAGGAGTCGGGGGTGATGATGCCGAGCACCATCACGTAGAGGCCGCCGCCGACTCCCGCGACCCCGGCGGCGAGGATGAAGGAGTTGATGCGGTAGCCGAAGAGCGGCACGCCGCTCGCCCGGGCCGAGACCTCGCTGAACTCGAGGGCGCGCAGGGCGAGCCCGTGCCGGGAGCCGGCGATCGAGGCGAGCGCGAGCGCGATGAGCACCAGGAAGAACACGACGGCGACGTACTGCATGGTGGAGCGGCCGAAGAAGTCGCTGCCCGGGATGAAGGGGCGGTCGAGGATCAGGCCGTTGGCACCGCCCGTGAGCGCCGAGATGCCGTCGAGCTTGATGAGCGGGGGCAGGGCCACCACGAGCGCGAGCGAGACCATCGCGAGGTAGAGCTCCTGCAGGCGCAGCGCGATGAGGCCGATGACCAGGCCGGCGAGCATCGCGGCGAGGCCGCCGAGCACGATCGCGAGCACCCAGGGCACGCCGTTGTCGAAGCAGACGGCGAAGGTGTACGCGCCGATGGCGGCGAGCGCACCCTGGCCGAGCGACATCTGACCCGAGAGGCCCGTGATGAAGTACTGGCTCATCGCGATGATGGCGAAGGCGGCCGCGATGGTCGCGTTCTCGATGCTCATGATGCCGGGCAGCGCGAAGGGCATCAGCACGGCTGCGCCGATCGCGACGCCGGCGAGGCTCGGCCGGTCGAGCGCGCGCCGCAGCACGACTGCGAGCAGGCCGCCCGCGGCGATGCCGATGATGGAGGCGAGCAGGTTGCTGGCGAGCAGCACGCAGCAGACGAGACCGACGACCACCGTGACGAGGCCCGTGAGCAGGGAGGGGTAGACGGGGCGGGTCGCGCCCGGGGATGCGACCGCGGGGCCGAAGGCCCGCAGGATGCCGGCGGTCATGGGCGCACCACCTTTCCGCGCCCGAAGAATCCTTGCGGGCGAATCAGCAGAACGAGGACGAGGAGCAGGAAGGCGATGGGGGTGCGCAGCGCGGCGGCCCCGTCGACGTAGGTGCCGAGCAGGCTCTGGGCGAGGCCGAGGATCAGGCCGCCGAGCACGGCGCCGAAGGGGCTCGAGAGGCCGCCCACGGCCATCGCCGCGAAGGCGAGGATCATCGGCATGACCATCATGGTCGGCTCGAGCAGCAGCAGGTTGGCCGAGAGGATGCCGGCGATGCCGCCGACGATCGCGGCGAGTCCCCAGCCGACGAGGTAGACGCGGTTGGGCTCGATGCCCACGATGCGCGCCGCGGTCTCGTTGCTGGTGGCGCCCTGCAGGCCGAGGCCGAGCTTCGTGAAACGGAAGAAGGCGGTGACGAGGGCCATCGTGATGACGGCGATGATGAGCACGACGATCACGGTGACGCTGACGCGCACCCCGCCGAACTCCACGCTGCCGCTGCCGAAGATCGGCGGGAAGGCCTTCGGGATGCCGGTCCAGACGCTGAGGGTGACGCTCGCGAGGAAGGTGAATAGGGCGAGCGTGAGGATCGCGATGTTCATGTGCTTCGCACGGCCGCGGATGCGCCTGACCAGCAGGGAGAAGACGCCGATGCTGAGCGCGGCGGAGGCCGCGAGGGCGAGCACGACCGCGATCGGCCAGGGCACGCCGGAGATGATGAGCGTGTAGCTGAGGTAGGCCGTGAGCGTGGCCATCTCGCCCTGGGCGAAGTTCACGACGCCGGTCGCGCGATAGATGAGCACGAGGGCGAGGGCGAGGGCGGCGTAGACCGATCCGTTCGCGATACCGATGATGATCTGCTCGATCACAGCTCCTCCTCCTGAGCGCCGAGCGCACCGAGATAGTGTTCGCGGACAGTGGGATCCGCTGCCAGCTCGGCACCGGTGCCGCTCAGCACGACGGAGCCCGAGGCGATGACGTAGCCGCGGTCGGCGATGCCGAGCGCCGCCGCCACGTTCTGCTCGACCATGAGCACGGTGAGCCCTTCGGAGCGGTTGAGCTCGACGAGGGTGTCGAGGATCTGGGCCGAGACGAGCGGCGCCAGGCCGAGGGAGGGCTCGTCGAGCAGCAGCAGGCCGGGCCGTCCGATGAGCGCGCGGGCGATCACGAGCATCTGCTGCTCGCCACCGGAGAGCGTGCCCGCACGCTGCGCCTTGCGCTCCTCGAGCCGGGGGAACAGCCCGAACATGCGGGCGATGTCGGCGCTCTTGGCGTTGCGCCCGCGGAAGCGGTAGGCGCCGAGGTGCAGGTTCTCGAGCACGGTGAGGTCGCCGAAGACCTGACGGCCCTCGGGCACATGGCCGAGCCCACGGCGGACGGCGAGCGAGGGCGCCTGGTTCGCGATCTGCGCGCCGTCGAGCTCGATGCTGCCCGAGGAGACGCGCACGAGTCCGGTGACGGCGCCGAGCAGCGTCGTCTTGCCGGCGCCGTTCGAACCGACGAGCGCGGTGATCTCGCCCTCTCGGGCTTCGAGCGTGAGGTTCTCGAGGGCCCGCACCGGCCCGTACGACACGCAGAGATCCTGAACTCTGAGTCCCCCGCTCATGCGGCGCTCCCTTCCTCCGCCGCGGCGCCCAGGTAGGCCTCGAGCACCGCTCTGTCGGTGCGCACTTCCTCGGGCGTGCCGTCGGCGATCTTCCGTCCGAAGTCGAGCACCGCGATGCGCGAGCACAGCTTCATGACCATGTCGACGTGGTGCTCGATGAGCAGGAACGCCTCGATGCCGGCGTCGCGCTGCAGCCCGGAGACGACCTCGGCGAGCTCGTCGGCCTCGGCGTCGTTGAGGCCGGCCGCGGGCTCGTCGAGCAGCAGCAGGGCCGGGTTCGAGGCGAGCGCCCGGGCGATGTCGACGCGACGCTGCTGCGGGAAGGGCAGTTCGTCGACGCGACGCTCCGCGAGATCGGCGAGACCCAGCAGCTCGAGCGTCTGCATGGCGGCCTTGGTGCGCCGCCGCGTCTCGAGGCGCGCCCGCGGCAGGCGCAGGGCGTAGGAGAGCATGCCGACCGAGCCCGTGTGGTGCGCGCCCACGAGCACGTTCTCGAGCACGGTCAGCTCGGTGAAGAGGTGCACGTGCTGGAAGGTGCGCGCGAGGCCGCGCTCGGTGAGCCGCTCGGGGGTGAGCTTGTCGATGGGCTCGCCGCGGAAGACGATGCTGCCGGTGTTGTGCGAGAAGGTGCGCGAGATGCAGTTGACGAGCGTCGTCTTGCCCGCGCCGTTGGGGCCGATCAGCCCGTAGGCGTCGCCCTCGCCGATGGTGATCGAGACGTCCTTCAGCGCCTGCACGCCTCCGAAGGCGATGCCTACGCCGGTGGCCTCGAGCAGGGTGTTCCTGGTCATACGGTCTCTCCTAGAAGAAAGCGGCGGGGGTTGTCGAAGCAGATCCGTTGGATCGTCTCGGTCGAGACACCGGCATCCTCCATGCCCGGCAGCACCACGTCGGAGATGAGCCGGTACCCCTGCGGGTTGCGCTCGAGGCCGTTGCGGGGCACGACGCTGTGCGAGTAGTCGACGGCCCAGTCGTGCGAGAGCAGCAGCTGGCGCTCGAGCCCGGCCTCGACCAGCGCGACGACGAAGTCGATGCGCTCCTGCAGGCTGGAGCCGAAGTCGCCGGGGAAGCGGTCGAGCCCGATGAAGCAGTCGCGACGCGCGAGCTCCACGACGTATTCGAGGTCGGCGGTGTCGTTGCTGTGGCCGATGCACACGCGCCTCGGGTCGGCGCCCGCCTCGACCAGCAGGTCGAGCTGCTCGAAGCCGTCACGGGTGGCGGTGGCCGAGTGGGTGTAGACGGGCGCCCCGGTCGTGCGACTCGCGATGCCCGCGGCCCGGAAGATCCTCTTGAACTCGTCGCTGACGGGGCCCTCGTTCGCGACCTTGATCACTCCGGCCCGGATCGAGGTTCCGGCGATGCCCTCGGTCAGCTCCTTGACGAAGATCGCGGCGACCTCCTCCGGCGTGCGACGGTAGAAGGAGCGGGGCGCGTCCATCCAGCAGCCGGTCGCGGCGACGATGTGGATGTCGCTCTGCACGGCCGCGCGATGCACGAACTCGATGTTGCGGCCGAGATCGTGCGTGGTGAGATCGACGATCGTGCGGAAGCGGGTGCCGAGCAGCGCGCTCAGCGCCGAGACCGCGCGGGTCTCGAGCTCCTCGTGATCGCCGAGCAGTTCGGGGTACGACTCCCAGATACCGGCGCTCGAGCATACGACGTGCTCGTGCGGCAGGATCCACCCGAGCTGATCGGCCGGCACCGGCCCGCGCACGGTCGCTATCTTGCGTGTGGTCATAGGAATCGCACCCTGAACTCTCGGTCGTGCGCGCCTCAGGCGCAGATGGGGTCGCTGATGAAGTCGAACGTCATCTCCGCGTTGTAGCGGGTCATCGCCATGCAGCTGATCGCGTCGTGGTTGTCCGCCGAGAGCGAGACCTCGCCGATCACGGGCAGGCCCTGCACGTCGCTCAGGTTCTGCACGGCCTCGATCAGGCCCTCGCGGGTCGGGTTCTCGCCCGCGGCCTCGAGCGCGGTCATGAACAGCTTCGTCGAGCCGAAGGTCTGCATCGAGCTCGTGCCCGCGGGGATCGAGGGCGCGTACTTCTCCATGAGCTCGAGGTACTCGGCCACGGCCTCGTTGCTGTCGTCGAGCGTCGGGAAGCTGGAGCCGGCGATGAGGCCCTCGAGCGCATCGGCGCCGGCCTCGGCGAGCACCGCGGGGTCGTTCGCGTTCGAGCTGATGATGAGCGGCGCGTCCCAGCCGGTGTCGTTCATCGCGCGGGTGGCGAGGATCGCGAACTTCGCGAGCACGAACGAGACCACGACCTCGGCGCCGGCGGCGCGCAGCGCGGCGATCTGGCTCGAGACGTCGGAGTCGGAGCTCTCATAGGGCTGCTCCGAGACGATCGAGTCGCCTGCGAGATCCTTGAACACGGTCTGGAAGCTCTTGCCGAAGTCGTCGTTCTGGTAGAGCACGCCGATCTTCTTGCCGGCCTGCTCCTCCTGCAGGTAGTTCCAGATGAGCTCGGGCTCGGTGCTGTACGAGAGCTGGAAGGTGGTGATGCCCGGATAGGTCTCGGGGTCGTTGAACTGCGGGGCGCCGGTGATGATGCCGAGGTTGGGGATGCCCTCCTCGGTGAGGTAGCGGGCGACCGCGTCGTTCACGGGGGTGCCGGGGGTCGAGACGAAGGCGAACACGTCGTCCTCTTCGACCGCCTTGCGGGCCGAGGCGAGCGACTTGGCGGGATCGTAGCCGTTGTCGTAGACCTTGAGCTCGATCTCCTTGCCGTTGATGCCGCCGTTCTCGTTGACGTGCTCCACATAGGCCTCGATGCCGCCCTGGTAGATGGGGCCGTAGTTCGCCGCCGCGCCCGAGAGGGGCAGGAGGGCCGCGATCTTGATCGTGTCGCCCTCGACCGGTTCGCTGCCGCCGCCGGTGCCGTCCGCGCCGCCCGAGTTGCCTGCCGCGCAACCCGTCAGCAAGAGGCTTGCAGCGGCGACGAGGCCAACGCTCTTGAGCATCCAACTTGGTTTCTTCATGGTTCTTTCCTCTCTGAAAGAAGGCGGCGTTCGCCCTGCCTTCCATGCTGCTCTAGCTGTGAAATGTCCGTCCAATAGTGGCTTGCACCGCTGTCATAGCCAGCAGCTATCAAGCGATGCGGATCCTCGTCAGGCGTGCGGGGCCGAGGCCGGTCGGCCGAACGCGCCCTGCACGTGGAGCCGCTCGATGTCCCCCGCCTCGAGCCCGAGCCAGTCGCCGAGCACCCCCGCGTTGTGCTGCCCCAGGCCCGGCGACGGGCGCAGCGCCGGGGCGGGCGCGGCGGACATGCGAACCACCGGTCCCGCGAACTCTACCGCACCGGCCACCGGGTGCTCGATGGTTGCGAAGAACTCCCGATGCCGCAGCTGCGGGTTGCGCAGCACGTCGTCGACGGTGGCGACCTTGCCCGCCGGCACCCCGGCCCGGCGCAGGGCGTCGAGCATCTGCTCGGAGCTGAGCCCGCGCGCCCAGGCCGAGATCTCCTCGGTCAGGGGCTCGATGTTCTGCAGACGCAGGGCGTTCGTCGAGTAGCGCTCGTCGGTGAGCAGATCGGGCCGCGCCATCGCGCTCGTCAGGGAGACGAAGAGCGAGTTCGTCGAGGCGCTCAGCTGCACGAAGCCGTCGCTCGTCTCGAAGACGTCGGCCGGGGCCGCGTGGATGCTCCGGTTGCCCTGCCGGCTCGGAGCGACGCCCGCCGCCGCGTAGCCGGGGATGAAGGTGGCCGACAGCGAGAGCAGGCTCTCCACCAGCGACACGTCGACCTGCTGGCCCTTCCCGTTCCGCTCTCGAGAGAACAGGGCGAGCACGGCGCCGAGGGCCGCGTGCAGGGCCGCCGAGTAGTCGGCCACGTAGAAGCCGGCGCGCACGGGCGGGCCGTCGGCCTGCCCCGTGACCGATTGCAGCCCGCTCGTGGCCTGCGCGACGGAGTCGAAGCAGCCCTCCTGCGCCTGCGGTCCGGTCTGCCCGTAGCCCGAAACCGAGACGGTGACGAGCCCCGGGTTGAGCTCCTCGAGCCGTTCCCGATCGAAGCCCATGTCTGCGAGGGTGCCGGGGCGGAAGTTCTCGATCAGCACATCGGCCTCGGCGATCAGTCGGCCGAGCAGCTCGAGCCCCGCCTCCGATCGCGTGTCGACCGTGACGCCCCGCTTGTTGCGGTTGAGCGCCATGAAGTAGGTGGACTCGCCGTTCACATGCGGGCCTGAGAGGCGCGAGGGGTCGCCCGAGGGGGTCTCCACCTTCACCACGTCGGCGCCCATGTCCCCCAGGATCAGGCCCGCGTGGGGGCCCGCGATCCAGCGCGACATGTCCAGCACGCGGATGCCGGCGAGCGGAGCAGAGCTCATCGCGGGATCCTCGCGTGCGCGACCGTCACGACCCGGCCCTCCGAGTTCTTGGTGAACGCGTGCGCCAGCACCTCGCGCTCGCTGACCTCGTCGATCACGATCGTGGAGGTGAGCTCGGTGCCGACGAGCACCGGCGCGATGAAGGTGAACGCGAACTTCGAGCCGTGCAGCGCGGGCTCTCCGAACTGCCGCACGATCGCAGAGATCACGTGCGAGGCCGAGACGAGGCCCTGGGCGACGGGCGCGTCGTAGCCGCTCTCCGCCGCCTTCTCGGGCGAGATGTGAATGCTGCTGCGGCGGATCGGCTGCGGCTTCTCGTGCGCCCAAGCGAAGGGGAAGCCCGAGAACACGACGCTCTGCTCGTACGAGACGGGACGGGCGGGGTCGATGATCACGGCGCCCGCGACCGGCTCGTCCCCCGGGCGCAGCACCGGCGCTCCGGCGGGAACCTCGTCGGTGACCTTGGGCAACTGCTCGGCCCAGTTCTCGGGCTGATCGGGCGAGTCGGGCTCGTCGAAGCGCTCGAAGCCGACGGTCTCGGTCGCGAGCATGCGCACGAGCTCGGTGCCGTCGGCGGCGGCGAGGGTGCTCAGGCAGGAGCGGTGCCGCCTGCCGCGCCGCATGAACTTCGCGATGTGGCTGCCGGTGATGCGCACCTGCTCGCCGACGCGCACGGGGGCGAGCACGTCGATCTGCGCGCGGGTGTGCAGGCCGCTCACCATTGGCGGGCTGCAGTCGTAGCCGAGCAGGAAGAGCTTGAGCAGGTCGTTGATGAAGAGCGTGGGCGGCACGAGCGGCGCATCGCCGAGGCCCGCCACGTAGCTGTCGGGCTCATCGCCGATGGCGAAGGTGTGCGCGCGCACGGCACTCGCGCCGACCCGCCCTTCGACGCAGCCCAGATCGTCGCCGACCGTCAGGTTCTCCCAGCCGAATCGTGGCGGAGAATCAGGAGTCACCACCGTCATTTCTCTGTTCCTTCCTTGGAGAGGTCTTGGTGTTCGCCTTCGTACTCGAAGAAGCCGCCGCCGCTCTTGCGGCCGAGGCGTCCCTTCTCGACGAGCCGCTCGAGTGTCGTCGAGACGGCGGTGCCCCGCTCGGAGGCGTAGGCGCGCTCGATGAGCCGCACCGTGTCGAGCCCGACCGCGTCCATGCGCTCGAAGGGGCCGCGGGCGGGCTGCGGGTCGAGCGCCCGGCAGATCGCGTCGACCTCAGCCGGCGTCGCGACGCCCTCGTCGACGATCGCGAGCGCCTCGCGCTTCACCGCCGCCCAGATGCGGTTGTAGAGCAGGCCGAAGCTCGGCCGTCCCAGTACGAAGACGCGGAAGCCGAGGCGCTGCATGAAGCGTTCGACCGCTTCGATGCGCGTCTCATCGCTCTCGCCCGAGGTCATCAGCTCCACGACGCGCCGCTCCCACGGCCGCACGTAGAAGTGCAGGTTCACCAGGCGGGCGAGCGAGGGCTCGTCCTCGCCGTCCGCATCGACGACGAGGCGGGCCACCGGCATCGACGACGAGTTCGAGGCGACCGTCGCGCGCGGGGCCGCCCGCAGCAGCTCGGGGATCACGGCGCGCTTGAGCTCGAGCCGTTCCGGCACCGCCTCGATCGCGAGCTCCACGGCGTCGTCGGGGGCGAGGTGCTGCGCGAGCAGCGCGATCCTCGTCGAGCATTCGGCGCGCCCCTCGTCGGCGAGGAAGGCGTCCATCCATTCCCGCGCCGATGCGCGCTGGGCCGGATCGGGATCGACGACGCGCACGTCCGTCGCGCCGCCGAGCGCGAGGGTCGCCGCGATCTGGCGCCCCATGGTGCCGGCGCCGGCGATCAGCACGGCTGCGGGCTCAGGCATCGCGCTTCGCCACCCCGAGGTTCGGCGCGATCGCCGAGAGGCCGGCGTCGACGGGGAGGGTGACGCCGGTGACCCAGCCGGCGGCGCGCGAGAGCAGGAAGACGACGGGTCCCGCGATGTCCCAGGAGCTCCCCTCGACGCCGAGCATCGAGGCGGCCGCGCGAGTGCGCCGGCCCTCCTCGCTCAGGCCGCGACCCGCGACCATGGGGGTGTGCACGAGTCCGGGTGCGACCGTGTTGACGCGTACGCCGGCGGGGCCGTGATGGCCCGCCATCGTCTGCGACATGCCCACGATCGCGGCCTTCGTCGTCGGGTAGCTCAGGCCGTGGTGGCCGCCGCGGATGCCCGCCACCGAGGAGATGTTCACGATGCCGCCGCGAGTGCGCTCGAGGTCGGGCAGCGCGATCCTCGTCGTCACGACCATCGAGGTGACGTTGACCTCGAACGCCGCCGACCAGCCGTCGAGATCGACCCCCGCCGCCGTGCCGCCCGGGCCGCCGATGCCGACGTTGTTGACGAGACCGCTGATCGGGCCGTGCTCGGCGCGCAGCCGCTCCGCCGCCGCGGCCACCCGGGCCTCATCGGTCACGTTCGCCTCGAGCGCGATCATGCGCGAGGCCGCCTCCGGGTCGACCGCCGCGAGCCGATCCACCGTGCGCTGAGCGCTGGCCAGATCGACGTCGAGCACGCCCACACCCGCCCCGGCCAGCGCCGCGTACGCCGCGATCGCCGCGCCGATGCCCCACAGCTCCTCGGCGCCCTCCGCGCCCCCGCGCTCACCGAGCGGAGCGGCAGCGGCGGCGGCGCCGGATCCCGCGCCGGTGACGAGGATCACCTCGCCCCTCAGCGAGATCAGCGGCTGAGCGGGAACTCCGTGGTGCAAGGCCTCACCTTTCGTCAGACTCGATCGACACTGTTCGAACCCGCCTAGCGGCCCGGTTCCGATACCGTCCACACTCGTGCAGCGCTTCGCCCCCTGTCCAATAGGCAATCGCTAGCGGCTGATACGGCCCGCTTATGTGCCTGCGGGAATCCGCTCGCAAGGATCACTGGCGCCTATCAACCCATCGGCGATGCTTAGTTGCGCACCGGCCGACGGGGGTCGAGGCTGGAAGCGTGAGATACGCGCAGACCACGGTCGACGGAGCCCCCTACATCCTCGCGAGCGATGAGGCCGGCAGCTGGAGGCGCTCCGACGCGCCGGGCGAGCTCTTCGCGCTCATCGCGCAGGGAAGGGACTCGGTGCTCCGCGAGACCGACCGGCTGCTGCGCGTCGGCGCACGCCTCGACGAGGGCGAGGTCGCGATCGGCGCATCGTTCGGCACGCCCCCGACCGTGCGCGACTTCTACGCCTTCGAGGATCACGTGCGGGCCGGCCGGCGCTCGCGCGGCCTCGACATGGACCCGCTCTGGTACGAGCAGCCCGTCTTCTACTTCTCGAACCCCTACGCCGTGACGGGCGCCGGCGAGGTGCGGACGACGCCGCGCTCGGCCGAGTTCGACTTCGAGATGGAGGTCGCCGCCGTGCTCTGGGGCGGCGGCGCGAACCTCGCTCCCTCGTCCGCCGAGGAGCTGATCGCGGGCTACTGCATCATGAACGACTGGAGCGGGCGCGATGTGCAGCGCGAGGAGATGCGCATGTCGATGGGGCCGGTGAAGGGCAAGGACACCGCGACCTCGCTGGGCCCGATCCTCGTCACGGCCGACGAGCTCGAGGACGCCCGCAGCGGCAACGGCTTCGACCTCGCTATGCGGGTCTCGGTGAACGGCGCCGAGCTCTCGGTCTCGAACCTCGACGAGATCCACTGGAGCTTCGGCGAGATGATCTCGTACGCCTCGCGCGGCACCGAAGTGCGCGCCGGAGACGTGATCGGCAGCGGCACCGCGAACGGCGGCTGCCTGCTCGAGCTGCGGGCCCGCGCGGGCGGCTCGACCATCGACTGGCTGCGACCCGGCGACGAGGTCGAGATCTCGGTCGACCGTCTCGGCTCGCTGCGCAGCATCGTGCGGGCGGCCGAACCCGTGATCCCTCTCCGCTAGCCGCGATCCTCGCGCCGTTCGGCGACGAGCTGCCGCCCTCGGCCCACCAGCCGACCCCCCGACTCGCAGCCGGTCGCTTACCGCCCTTCTGAGGCTGAGTGACGGGCGTCAATCGACCGGCTGCGAGTCGGGGGTCGCGAAAGCGAGAGGCGGGGGACGGGCGCGGCGGGGAGGCAGCAGGGCGGGCCCGGACGAGGATCGCCCGGCGCCGATCCGGCGTAGGCTGGTGCGGTGGCGAACGAACGGGGCGCACAGCGCGAGCAGCGGGCGGCGATCAGGTACGTCGCGATCGGCGACAGCTTCACCGAGGGCGTGGGCGACGAGCTGCCCGACGGCTCGGTGCGGGGCTGGGCCGACCTCGTCGCGCAGGGTCTCGCGGACGCCGCGGGCGAACCGATCCAGTACGCCAACCTCGCCATCCGCGGCCGCCTGCTCGGATCCATCATCGCCGAGCAGCTCGAGCCGGCACTCGCGCTCGGGCCGACCCTTCTCACGTTCAACGGCGGCGGCAACGACATGCTGCGACCCGGCACGGACATGCCCTGGGTGATCGCCCAGACCGAGCGGGCGCTGCGACGCATCCTCGAGACCGAGGCCGAGCCGCTGCTGCTCGCCGGCGCCGACCCGACGGCCGGCCTCCCCCGCGGCGAGCGCGTGCGGGCCAAGGGCGATGAGCTCACCGCGGCCGCCTCCGAGCTGGCCCGCGAGCTCGGCATCGGCATGTGCGACAACTGGAACGACCCCGTGCTCGCCCGCCGAGAGTACTGGTCGGGCGATCGCCTGCACCTCTCCCCGGTCGGACACCACCGGGTCGCGTCGAACGTGCTGCGCGCGCTCGGCCGCCCCCATCCCGCGGACTGGGTGCTCGACGCCGATCCCCGCCCCGCCCCGGGCCGGCGCGAGCAGCTGCGCTACACCCGCGAGCACGTGCTGCCCTGGATCGGACGCCGCCTGACCGGGCGCTCGAGCGGCGACGGCCGCGCCGCGAAGCACCCCGAGTGGGTCTGGGTCGATCCTCGTCGCTGAGACCGGCGCCCTCACCTCTCCTCTCGTCGGCTCCGGCGGCTCCGGACAGCCGTAATCATCCTTCGGGATGAGCCGAATGGTACTCGGGAACGATGCGGCACCCCCTCGCCGAACGGAAGACTGGAAGCATCCACACCCCTGCGGCTGCGCCCCTCCCGGCGCGAGCAGCAGCCGGAACCCGTCTCAAGCCCTGAGCCCCGAGCCCGAGCCCCGAAAGGCCCCATGACCTCGCTCACCCGCGCCAGCCTCAAGAACCGCCTCCTCGTCGGCCTCATCACCGCGGGCGTCGCCATGTTCGGCCTCTTCTCCATGAGCGCCCTCAAGCAGGAGCTCATGCCGTCCATGCAGGTGCCGATGGCCTTCATCATGGTCGACTCGCAGGGCCTCGCCCCCGAGGAGATGGCGAGCGCCGTGACCGAGCCCGCCGAGCAGGCCCTGCTCGCCGTGCCCGGCGTGAAGTCCGTGACGTCGACGACGAGCGCGGGCTCCGCCTCGATCCAGGTCGAGTGGGCCTTCGACGAGAGCGACGACGAGACGATGCGACTCGTGAAGGCGGCGATCGACGGGCTGAAGCCCGTGTTCCCCAGCGACGCCCAGGCGCAGGTGTTCTCGGGCGGCACCGACGGCATCCCAGCCATGGTGGTGAGCGCGGGCAGCACGAACGACGACCCCGCCTTCGGCGAGGCGCTCGCGCAGACCGCGGTGCCCGCGCTGCAGGGCGTGGCCGGGGTGCAGCGGGTCGAGCTCGGCGGCCGCGAGGAGCAGCGGATCATGATCGATCTGCGCCCCGCCGACGTCAGCCGCCTGAAGGTCGAGCCGGCGAGCATCCCCGCCGTGCTGCAGGCGTACGGCGCCGCGCTGCCGGCAGGCCAGGCGGAGGCCGCCGACGGCAAGGTCTCGGTCACGGTCGGCCAGGCGCCCGCCTCGCTCGAGGAGATCCAGAACCTGCCCGTCACCACCGCCGACGGTGTCGTACGCATCGGCGACTTCGCCGACGTGCACCTCGAGGCCGTGCCGCAGGGCGCCATCTCGCGGGTCAACGGCAAGGCCGCCCTCACCCTGCAGGTCATGCCCGCGCAAGGCGCCAACGTGGTCGACATCTCGCACGGGGTGAACGCCGAGCTCGACCGGCTCGCACCGCTGCTGCACGCAGAATTCGTGCCGATCTTCGATCAGGCGCCGTACATCGAGCAGTCGATCCACGACCTCTCGGTCGAGGGCGGCCTCGGCCTGCTGTTCGCGGTGCTCGTGATCCTCGCGTTCCTCGGTTCGTGGCGCTCGACGATCATCGCGGCCGTCTCGATCCCGCTCTCCCTGCTGATCACTCTGATCGGCCTGCTGCTGAGCGAGAACACCCTCAACATCCTGACTCTCGGAGCGCTGACCATCGCGATCGGTCGCGTGGTCGACGACTCGATCGTCGTGATCGAGAACATCAGCCGCCGGCGCCCCCGCGACGCCGGCGGCGCCCCGGGCCCGCTCACGATCGAGGGCGTCGTCGCCTCCGTGCGCCAGGTCGCGGGTGCCATCACCGCCTCGACCCTCACCACGGTCGCGGTCTTCCTGCCGATCGCGTTCGTCTCGGGCATGGCCGGCCAGCTCTTCCGCCCCTTCGCGATCACGGTCACGATCGCGCTGCTCGCCTCGCTCGTCGTGGCGCTCACCGTCGTGCCGGTGCTCGCCTACTGGTTCATGCAGGGGCGAGGATCGGCGGAGCCCGCAGCGATCGCCGCCGATGCCGAACCCGGCCTCAGCTCCGCGCAAGGCACGTCACCTGGCGAGGACGCCGCTGCCGGCACCGTCGTCGCGCAACGAGATGCGCTGCATTCGAGCGACTTGGCGGAGATCCACACCGCCCCCGACCGCCTGCAGCGCGCGCTCATGCCCGCGCTCGGCGCCACGCGGCGGCACCCCGTCATCACCCTCGTGTCGGCGGTCGCGATCCTCGTCGCCACGCTCTTCATGAGCTCGTTCATCCGCACCGACTTCCTCGGGTCGTCGGGCGCCGAGACCGTGCAGCTCGTGCAGACCCCGCCGCAGGAGGCCCAGGCGGAGCCGCTCGAGGCCGCGAAACCCGTCGAGCGCGCGATCGCGGGCGTGGACGGCGTGCGCGACGTGATGACCACCATCCCGGTGGGAGGCGCGGGCAGCGACACCTCGATCACCTACGACGTGATGCTGGACGAAGGCGTCGACGCGATCGAGACCGGCGAGGCCATCGAGCGCGCGGTGGAGCGCGTGCGCGGCGCCGGCGAAGTGCAGCTGCTCACCCAGGACGCTTTCACCGGTGCCGCCGGAGACGGCATCGATCTGCAGATCCGCGGCAACGATCCGGCCGCTCTGCGCGCCGCGAGCGAACTGCTCGAGACCGAGCTGAAGGGCTCCGACGGCGTGCGCACCGTGCGCAGCGAACTGGCCGGCGAGCAGCCGATCGTTCGGGTGCAGCTCGACGATCTGAGGGCCGCGAAGCTCGGTTTCGACCCCGGCACCGTCGCGCAGGCCGTGCGCGCCGCCCTCGAGGGGCAGACCGTCGGCCAGCTGATGCTCGACGGGCGCGACCGCTCGATCGTCGTTCGCACCCCCGGCAGCGAGAAGACCGCCGAGTCCCTCGAGTCCCTCATGCTGCCGGTCACCCCGCAGCAGACCGCCGAAGCCCGCAAGCTCGCGGGCGACGAGCTCACGAAGAAGGCCGAGGCCGCCGCCGAGCAGGCGCGCGCCGAGGCCGCGAGCGAGATGAGCTCGCAGCTCGGCGAGGCGTCGTCGCAGCGCGAGCAGCTCGTCGCGCAGATCACCTCCTTGAACGCGCAGCTGCGAGCCCTGCAGAGCGCGCCGGTCGTGCCCGGCGACCCCCGCACCCCCGAGGAGGAGGCCGTCATCCGCGCCCAGCAGGAGCGCGCCGAGCAGATCGCCGCGATCCAGGGCGCGATCGGCGCGGCCCAGGCCGGCATCGAAGGGCTCGACGCCCAGATCTCGGGCCTGCAGCAGGCCCAGAGCGACGCGGCCGCGGCCTACGCGGAGCAGCAGGCGGCCGAGGAGGAGCAGCGCAAGGCCCTCGAGGTGGAGGGCGCGCCGGTGCCGCTCTCGGCTATCGCGACGGTCACCGAGGAGCTCACCCCGCCGACGATCACGCGCGCCGACGGCGACCGTCAGGTCGTGCTGACGGTCACGCCGAAGAAGGGCGAACTCGACCTCGCGAACGCGAGCGTGCAGCGGGCCATCGACACGGTCGAGCTGCCCGCGGGCGTGAGCTTCGAGCTCGGCGGCGTGAGCGCGGAGCAGGACGAGGCGTTCGCCCAGCTCGGCGCCGCGATGCTCGCCGCGATCCTGCTCGTGCTGCTCGTCATGGTGGCGACGTTCCGCAGCTTCCGCGGGCCGTTCGTGCTGCTCGTCTCGATCCCGTTCGCCGCGACCGGCGCCCTGCTCGGCCTGCTGCTCACGAACACGCCGCTCGGCCTGCCCGCGATGATCGGCCTGCTCATGCTGATCGGCATCGTCGTGACCAACGCGATCGTGCTCATGGATCTCGTGAACCGCCTGCGCTCGGCCGGGGCCTCGCTCGACGAGGCGGTGGAGCACGGCACCCGCCTGCGCCTGCGCCCGATCCTCATGACGGCCGCGGCGACGATCTTCGCGCTCGTGCCGATGTCGCTCGGGCTCACTGGCGGCGGCGTCTTCATCTCGAAGCCCCTCGCGATCGTCGTGATCGGCGGCCTCATCTCGTCGACGCTGCTCACGCTGATCCTCGTGCCGGTTCTCTACACGCTCGTGGAGCGCCGGTACGAGAAGAAGCGGGCGAAGCGCGAGGATCGGCGCGCGCGCCGTGCCGAGCGACGTGCGGAGCGACGCGGTGCAGGGGCGGGCGTCACGGATCACGCGGGCACGACGGACGCCGCAGGCGCCTCGGGCGGCGCGGACACCTCGGGCGGTGCAGACACGACGGACAGCGCCGAACCCGATGCGCTGACCGAGCTGCTCGATCCGGGCGATCCGCGCGATCCGGCCTGAGCCGGTGCCGGCCTGGCCCACCCGATCAGCCTGCCGGCCTGGCTGC
>JBEBTD010000004.1:0-43372 GCA_040393965.1 Leucobacter soli
AATCTCCTCCGGAAGCGCACGAGGCTGCCGTGCAGCAGCGCAAAACGTGTAAAAGAATCCGCTAATTTTTCACATGTTCTGTCAATGGGTGAGAACACTTTATGCGTTTAGGCGAGGATCGGCGGCCATTGTACGCAGCGATGTCGGGCCTGCACAGCCCCTGTCGGCATCCTCGTCGCGCCGCGAAGCTGGAACCTCACGGCGTGCGAACGCACGCAGCGAAGGCACGCAGGACGAGGGAGGCAATCATGTCGATGATCGACGACGCCGCAGACGAGACGAAGGACGCGATCAAGGAGGCGCGCAAGCGTTCGGAGCACGAGCACGAGCACGAGCGCGCCGACGCCGGGGACGAGACCGGCGAGCAGACCCGCTCCGGGGCCGATCAGCATGGGAGCGAACGCGAGACCAGCGGGGACGTTCCCGTCGACAACCTCGAGTAGGCCGCCCGCAGCATCCGCCCTCCTCGGCCGTTTCAGCGAGAACACAGAGCGCGCCGGTAAAATCGCGAGAGGCGCACTTCTCGGTGCGCGGGTTCTCACAACGTAGGGGCTGCATTTCATGGGGCGACACACTCGCGGGCAGACGCCGGTCGGCGCGACGGCGCGCCACGGTCGGCTGCGCCGCTCCGCGTCGTGGGCGAACGCCGCGAAGGTGCTGCTCACGACGGTGCTCGTGCTCGCGGTGAGCGGGGTCTCTGTTGCGGCGTATGCCGCTTGGGGGCTCGCGAGCAACCTGAACACTATCGACCTGCCGCCGGGCGCCGGCGGCACCGCGGTCGAGGGCGTCCAGGCCGGCACGCAGAGCCTCGACGGCGAGCTCACCATCCTGCTCGTCGGATCCGACTCGAGACAGGGCTCGATCCTCGACGACGGCGAGGAAGGCGAGCTCAACGACGTGAACCTGCTGCTGCACGTGCCGGCGGATCACAAGAGCGCGACCATCATCAGCTTCCCGCGCGACCTCATGGTGCCCATCCCGAGCTGCCCCGGCCCCAACGGCGAGCCCGAGTACTACCCCTCCATGAGCGAGCAGATGCTCAACACCGCCATGATGTACGGCGGTCTGCCCTGCGTCGTGGCGACGATCTCCGAGCTGACCGGCATGGAGATCCCGTATGCGGGCATGGTGACCTTCGACGGCGTCATCAGCATCTCGAACGCGCTCGGCGGCGTCGACGTGTGCCTGGCGCAGCCGATCCAGGACGACAAGACCGGCCTCGACCTGCCCGAGGGCATCGTCACGCTGAAGGGCGTCGAGGCGCTGCAGTTCCTGCGCACCCGCTACGGCGTCGGCGACGGCAGCGACGTCAGCCGCATCAGCAACCAGCAGGTGTTCATGTCGGCGCTGCTCCGTCAGCTTCGCAGCGCCGATACGCTCGCGAACCCCGTCAAGGTCTACAGCCTCGCGAAGGCCGGCTTCGAGAACATGACCCTCTCGAGCAGTATGGCCTCGCCGCAGTTCATGCAGGCGCTCGCGGGTACGGTGGTCGACATCGACCTCTCGCGCATCAACCTGGTGCAGTACCCCAGCTCGACGCACCCCTACAGCCCCGGCCGTCTCGCACCCGACTACTACTCGGGCGAGCAGCTGATCGACATCGTGCTCAGCGGCCAGCCGTTCCAGATCGCCGGTGCGGGGGCCGCGGCGGTCATGCCCGGAGAAGAAGCTCCGGTCGACGGCGAGGCGCCGCCGGTCGAGGGCGAGGAAGCTCCGGTCGACGGCGAGGCGCCGGTCGAGGGCGAGGATCCGTCGGTCATCGTGCTCCCGTCGAACATCACCGGGCAGTCCGCTATCGACGAGACCTGTTCCGCCGGACGCACGCAGTACTAGGCGATCGGCCCTCGTCGACGCTCGATTTCCGGGTGCGCGGAGAGTGCCCTAAGATGGCTTATGGAGCCGTGCCGGAGCGGCCGAACGGACATCACTGCTAATGATGGGTCGGGCTTAAACCCGACCGCGGGTTCAAATCCCGCCGGCTCCGCTGTTGTCATGTTTCAGGACATGACGGACAGGTGGACCCACGGAAACGTGGGTTCACCTGTTTTTGCTTTGATCGCCCTTTCCTGGATCGATGGTGAACTCGGGGACTATCGGCAATAGAGAGTTGATGGGGCCGGGCGTATTGGCCCCTGCCTGCCCAGCCTTGGCGTAGTCGGAGTCCTGCGCCCGCGTCGGGCCTGATGTCGCAGAACACCGTGTCGCGGGATTCATCTCGTGTTGTCGGGCGATGTTTCTCAGGTGAGTGCCGCCTAGCAGACAAGATGTTGCGTTCGAGGTGTCGGCACGGTGAAGAGTGTCTCGGATCATGACGATCCCTGCCTCGTGATCATGCCTGGGATTCCATGCATTCTTCTCGGTCTATGAGCCCGAAACGCTTGCCCCGAGCGAGTCTGCGCGCTGCGCTGCGCTGCTGCGGTGCCCGTTCGGGTTGACATTCGGTCGCCCGCGCGGCAAGATGTTCGCAGGGAGAAAAAAAGTTCACAGAACGAACACAAAGGAGTGTTGTTGATGATGGTCTGCAGCGGCGAGTATGGCTGGGCGGCCTTGCCGCGCCCGGGGATCCTCGGATGAGCGACAGCGCGGTCTTTCACCGCGACTTCGGAGTCGACTACCCGTTGATCGTGAGCGCGCGGGGAAGCTACCTCTATGCGGATGACGGCACGGAGTACCTCGACGGGAGCTCGGGTGCGGTCGCCGCAAACTTTGGCCACGGGGTTGCTGAGATCGCCGATGCCATGCACGAGCAGGCCCTGCGGGTCGGGTTCGCGCACACGCTTCGGTTCGAGACGGCCGCGCTCCACGATGCCGCGGCTCGCATTCAAGGCCTCGCGCCCGAGGGTTTCACTCGCGTGTTCTTCGCGAGCGGGGGCTCTGAAGCGAACGAATCTGCGTTCAAGCTCGCCCGGCAGTACCACCTGAGCCGCGGCGAGAGCAGCCGCCACCTCGTCGTCGGGATGTGGGATAACTATCACGGCAATACCCTTGGGGCGCTCGCGGTCGGGGGCGATGCGTCGCGACGGCAGCACTACGCTCCCATGCTGCCGCGCACCCTGAGGCTGCCGAGCTGGCGCGACAGTGCTGACATGATGGCGCCGGTTATTACGCTCGAGAAGCTCGTGCGCAGCGAGGGCGCGGAGAACATCTCTGCCCTCATTCTCGAACCCCTTGTCGGGAGCCAGCTCGGCGCATTCGAGCCCGCGCACGAGGCGTTGCACAGGATCGAGGAGATCTGCCGCGCGCATGGCATCGTCCTCATCGCCGACGAGGTGATGACGGGCTTCGGGCGCTGTGGCACGAACTTCGCCGTCGAGCGCTCTGGCATCGTGCCCGACCTCATCACCTTCGGCAAGGGCGTCACGGGCGGTTACGCACCCTTGTCTGGCGTGATCGTCTCCGAACCCATCGTGCAGGCGATCCGCGATTCGGGCGGCGTATTCCACCACGGGTACACATACAGTGGACACCCGGTCGCGGTCTCCGCAGCGGCGGCCGCGTTGCGGTTCTACTCGGAGCACGACGTGCTTGCGAACGTCGCTCTGCGCGGCGCTGAGCTGCGGGCGGGGCTCGAGGAGCTTGCGGCGCGCTACCCTGGCGCCGTCACCGAGGTGCGGGGTGCCGGGCTGCTGCTCGCGCTCGAGCTCTCGCCCGAACTCGCTTCCCGGGGCGGCGCGAACGCCCTCAACCGGGAGGCGATGGCCCGGGGACTCGTGCTCTACCCGGGCGCCTCGACGCGTGCGGGCGGGGACGGGAGCACGACCGTCGTGCCGCACCTGCTCATCGCTCCGCCGCTCACCGTCGCCCCTGAAGAGGTCGCAGAGCTGCTCTCCCGGCTCGACGGGGCACTGCAGGCACACATCCACTAGCACTCACGCCAGGCACCGTTCGCGCGCGGAGACAACACCGCGCGCGGTCATACGGCGCGAATTTCCACCATGCACCATCTGAACCTACCTACGCATCAAAGGAGAAACGAAGTATGTTCGCGAACAAGAAATCCAAGGTCCTTGGCCTCATCGGCATGATCTCTGCAGCTGCGCTGCTTGCTGGCTGCAGCTCAGGCGGCAGCAAGGATGCGCTCGACCGTATCGAGTCCAGTGGCACGCTGCGGGTCGGCATCGAGGGCGCATACCCGCCGTTCAACTCGTTCGATTCGAACAATGATCTTGTCGGCTTCGATGTAGACATCAGCAACGCCATTGCTGAGCGGCTCGACGCCACGGCCGAATTCGTACCGACGCCGTGGGACAGCATCATCGGCGGTCTCAACGCCGGCAAGTACGAGATCGTGATCTCCAGCCTTACTATCACCGATGAGCGGGCGCAGAAGGTCGACTTCAGTGACCCCTACTACCACACTGGCACGCAGATCTTTGCGCCACAGGGAACCATGATCGCGAGCACGGACGACCTCTCGGGGATGAACATCGGCGTCACTCTTGGCACCACATTTGAAGAAATGGCGCTCGAGCGCGGCGCGCAGGTCACCACATACAAGTCTGATCAACTCGCGATGGAGGACCTGTCGAACGGTCGCATCGACGGTGTCATCACCGACGGTCCTGTTGGTCTTGCGATTGTCGCTGCTCGCGGGTACGACATCGTCACCGTTGGTGAGAGGATCAGCAACCCGGCGGCGGGTATCGCCGTCGACAAGGGCCAGGATCGGCTGCTCAAGGAAGTGAACGCCGCACTTGCTGACATGCAGGAGGACGGCACGTACGAGGAGATCAGTACCAAGTGGTTTGGCGCGGACATTCGCTGACCCTATCCCGCTAGTCGCGAACAGAGAGCAAACGAAGAATGGACTTCACGCTTGTCGCCCCGTATCTGGGGTTCCTCGCGCAGGCAGCATGGATCACGATCCTCATCTCGATCCTGTCGCTCGCGCTGGGCATGATCCTCGGCCTCGTGGCTGCGGTGATGAAACTCAGCGGTATCAAACCGCTTGTCTGGCTCGTCGATCTGTACGTCTGGGTCTTCCGGGGCACGCCGGTGCTGGTGCAGCTCTTCCTCATCTACTTCGGCCTGCCGCAGCTGGGTATCGAGCTCGGGGCGTTCCTCTCCTCGATCCTCGGCCTCGGCATCAATGCGGGCGCGTACATCGCCGAGATCCTGCGCGGTGGCCTGCAGGCCGTGCCGAAGGGGCAGCTTGAGGCGGCGTCGTCGCTCGGTATGAGCCGCCCGAAGGTTCTCTGGCGCATCGTGCTCCCGCAAGCGTTCCGCATCAGCGTGCCCGCGCTCGGCAACCAGGCGGTGTCGATGATCAAGGACTCGTCGCTCGCCTCGCTCGTCACCGTGAGCGAGCTCATGATGGTGGCGCAGCGCTTCGCCGCCTCGAACTTTGCGTTCATGGAGTTCTACCTCACCGTGGCGGCGATCTACCTGATCCTCACCACCGTGATGTCAATGTTCCTCACTCGGCTCGAAAAGCGAATGGCGGTGTCAGAGCGATGACCACGGCAGCAACAACCGACTGCATGATCGACATGCAAGATATTCACAAGTGCTTCGGCGACCTCGAAGTGCTCAAGGGCGTGAGCCTGCAGGTGCGGCGCGGCGAGGTCGTCGCGCTCATCGGGGCTTCCGGCTCGGGCAAGAGCACGCTTCTGCGGTGCACGAACCACCTGGAGGAGCCCACCTCGGGCGTCATCTCGGTGCTCGGCGAGCCTGTCGACGGCAAGGCCGAGAATATCCTCAGGGTGCGCCGCACCGTCGGCATGGTGTTTCAGCAGTTCAACCTGTTTCCGCACAAGACGGTGCTTGAGAACGTCATCGAAGCGCCCATGCAGGTGCTCCGCGTGAAAAAGGCTGCCGCGATCGAGCAGGCGCTCGTGCTGCTCGAACGCGTCGGGCTCGCTGAGAAGGCAGGAGTCTACCCGCACAAGCTCTCCGGCGGCCAGCAGCAGCGCGTCGCTATCGCGCGGGCGCTCGCGATGAACCCGCAGGCGATGCTGTTCGACGAGCCGACGAGCGCACTCGACCCCGAGCTGCGCGGCGAGGTGCTGAAGGTCATGAAGGATCTCGCCGGCGCGGGCATGACGATGCTCATCGTCACCCACGAGATGTCGTTCGCCCGCGACGTCGCCGACCGCGTGGTCTTCATGGCCGATGGCGTTGTCGAGGAGGAGGGCGCCCCCGCTGAGCTCTTCGACAATCCAATGAGCAGCAAGCTGCAGTCGTTCCTTAGGCACGTCGCATGAGCGAGGTGATCGTCAATACCCAGTTCAGGGGCGGAGCGTGGTATCCGGGAACCGGCGAGGGTACGACCGAGACGGTGAACCCTGCGACGGCAGAGCAGCTCGCGTCGTACAGGCAAGCTGGCCGAGAGGATCTCGGGCTCGCTCTTGATTCCCTCCGCGACGCAGTCGCCCCGTGGCAGCGCCTGCCGCTCAAGGAGCGTCAGCGGATCCTCGGCCGGATCGCGGAAGAGATCGAGCGCGACGCTGAGCGGATCGCGCTGCAGATGACCCTCGAGATGGGAAAGACGCTCGCGGAGTCCCGCGGTGAGGTCGGCGTGTTCGCGAGCACCTGTCGTTGGTTCGCGCACGAGGCTGGCCGTGCGCTCGGGAAAGTGCTGCCGTCCGCCGACGGCACGCGTTTCATCCACACGCGCAGGAAGCCGATCGGTGTCGTCGCGTGCATCACCCCCTGGAACTTTCCGATCGCACTCGCGGGCTACAAGATCTTCGCGGCGCTCGCCGTCGGCAACGTCGTGCTCTGGAAGCCCGCGCAGCAGGTGAACGGCACTGCGGTGCTCGTGACCGAGGCCTTCGAACGGGCAGGCATCGGCGACGCGTTCGCGCTGCTCGGTGCCTGCACTGGGGCGCTTGCCTCGGAGGCGGTCGGGGACGTGCGGGTCGACGCAGTCTCGTTTACCGGATCCACCGAAGTCGGAACGCAGATTGCGCAGCGGGTCGCGGCGACCCTCACGCCCTGCTCGCTCGAGCTCGGCGGGAAGAACGCCGCCGTAGTGCTCGCGGACGCGGATCTCGATCTCGCGGCGCGGGAGATCGTACGCAGCGGGTTTCTCACGAGCGGCCAGAGGTGTACCGCGACGAGCAGGATCGTTGTCGTCGCTGAAGTGGCAGATGAACTGGTTGAGCGCGTCGCAGCAGGGACCCGCGCGCTCGCCGTGGGCGACGGCCGTGACGCGGGCGTCGACATGGGGCCCCTCGCGACCGAGGTGCAGCTCGCAGGCGTCGAACTCGCGGTGAAGGACGCCGTCGCGGACGGCGCGCGCGTCGTCACCGGAGGCGCTAGGCCCGACGATGTGCACGCAGATGGTTACTTCTACATGCCCACGCTGATCGACGGCGTGACTCGCGAGCATGCTATCGCGAGGCAGGAGGTCTTCGGCCCGGTGATCGCGGTGATCAGGGTCGCCGACGCCGCCGAAGCTTTCGCGGTGGCGAACGACACCGACTACGGCCTCTCGACCTCAGTGTTCACGGGCAGCCTCGGTGCAACCTTCACCGCGCTCGACGAGATCAATAGCGGCCTCATCTACGTGAATCGCGGCACGAGCTCGGCCGAGCTCGGCGTGCCTTTCGGCGGCACCGGGATGTCCGGGAACGGGCACCGAGAGGTATCCGAGCACGGCTTCGAGTTCATGACCGAGCTCGTATCCGTCTACATCGACCCGCAGAACGTGGAGCAGTGATGATCGAAGAAAACCGCATGACGTTGCTCACGCTCGACCCGCTGGCCACCGAGCTCGAGCAGGGCGACCGCGCGCTGCGCGACTACGAAGCCGTGAGCGACGCCCTTCGCAGTGCGCCGCTCGAGGGTATCGACGGGCTGCGCGTACTCATCGTTGGCGGCGGGATCGTCGGTCTCATGTCCGCGTACTACGCGAGCGAGGCCGGTGCCGAGGTCACGGTGCTCGAGTCGCGCGCCCTCGGTGGCGCGGCCTCGGGCCGCAACGCCGGCGGCATCTACGCGAACGGCCGCGACATCGGCGAGGTCGCCCTCGCCAGGGTCTCGATGGATCTCTGGGAGGAACTCGGTGAGCGGGGGCTCGATGTGAAGTTCCGTCGGAAGGGCCACACGATCGTGGCGATGAACGGCACCGAGTTCTCGCTCCTTCAGCGGGCGAGCGACATCTACGGGCGCGCGGGCGTGCCGATCGAGCTGCGTGAGGGGAGCGAGGCTGCCGCCGAGTTGCCACTCGTGAACCCCGGTATCGCGGGCGCGCTCTTCTCCCCGTATGACGGTCAAGGGTATCCGTTCACCGCGGTCACGTCACTCCGCAAGGCTGTCGTCGGCCGCGGCGGCAGGATCGAGACGTTCGCGCACGTCGAGCGGCTCGTCGAGCGTCAGGGGAGGATCACTGGCGTCACGACCGTTGACGCCGAATACGAGGCCGACGTCGTGCTCATCGCCGCCGGCCCGTGGACGACGGAACTCGGGCGGCAGGTCGGGGCCGAGCTTCCCGTGCGACCGCGCCGCTCGCAGCTCACCGCGACAGAACGCCTGCCAGTGAAGGGCGACTTCCCGTTCGTCTCCGGCAACCGGGTGTACGCGAGGCAGACCCACGCCGACAACATTCTCATCGGAGGCGGCGGGCCCTGGGAAGAGAACGGCTACCACACGACGACAACCCGGCAGGCGCTTGACGTCTACGGCACCTACATGACGGAGATGTTCCCGGGGCTGTCCCGCGTTCCGATCATCCGCGCCTTCGCGGGAACGGTTGAACTCACCCCCGACCACTACCCGCTCCTCGGCGCGGTTCCGGGAGTGCCCGGCCTCTGGGTCAGCGCTGGCTACAACGGTCACGGATTCGGCCTCTCAGCCGCCGCCGGCCGTATGTTCGCAGAGCTCCTCAAACACGAGGTGCGGGGCACCGAGACCCCGGCCGCCATGCAAGAAGCCCTCACCGACTACGCGCCCGGGCGCTTTGCGAAGAACTGAAGGAGAGCAGTATGAACCACACTGTGTGCCGGTGCGAAGACGTCACCGCGCAAGACATCGCCGACGCCGTCGAAGCGGGCGTCTGCACCGCTCAGGAAGTGAAGTTTCAGACCCGCGCGGGCATGGGCCTCTGCCAAGGCCGCGTCTGCCGCACCGCGATCGAGGAGCTGCTCGGTCGTGCTGGCATCGCGCCTGAGACGGGTGGCAGCTCGATGACTGTCCGCCTGCCCGTGCGCCCGACAGCGCTCGGCGACCTCGCCGAGGCGGCGGCCCGGGAAAACGGTGCGGCATGACCGAGCGGATCGAGAATCACCCGGTGCTCCCCGAGCCGCCCGCTGCGGACGAGGCGAGTTTCACCTTCAACGGCGAGGCGTACACGGGCCGCGCGGGCGAACCCGTCGCGGCGGCCCTGCTCGCGGCGGGCGTGCGCGAGCTGCGCACGTCACCTGTCGCAGGGGAGCCCCGTGGGCTCTACTGCGGGATCGGGCACTGCTACGAATGTCGCCTCTGGCTCGGGCCCGACGAGGAGACCGCGGAGCGGGTGCGCGGATGCCAGGCGCCGCTCAGGGATGGCGACATGTACCGTTCGGCCCGCGGGTGCGACTCGTGAGCGGGGCTGCGGTCGACAGCGTCGACCTCGTCGTCATCGGCGGAGGCCCCGCGGGGCTTTCCGCGGCAGCACGCGCGGCCGAGCACGGACTGACGGTCGCCCTCATCGAGGAGAACCACCAGACGGGAGGCAAGCTGCGCGGCCAGCTCCACCAGGAGAACGACGGTGAATGGTGGATCGGCTGGACGCTCGCGAACGACCTGCACATCCGCGCCGAGCACGCTGGTGTGCGGATCCTCACCGACACCGTCGCCTGGGCCGTCGAACCGGGTTGGGTGGTGCGCACGACCTCGTCACGCGGCGGCGACGCCGCCGAGATCCACGCCCGCGCGGTGCTCATCGCGACGGGAGCGGTCGAGAAGCCGATGCCCGTCGAGGGGTGGACGCTGCCCGGCGTGTTCACGATCGGCGGCGCGCAGATCCTCACCAACACGCACAGGGTGCGACCAGGCGCGCGAAGCGTCGTCGTCGGCGTCGATCCGCTGTCGCTCACGATTGCGCGCGCGATGAAGCTCGGCGGCGTCGACGTCGACTCGATCGTGCTCCCGCCCGCGCAGGTTCCAGCCAGCGACCCGAAGAGCACGCTCAAGCGACTTGGCGGGCTGAGTAAGCTCGCGCCGTACTTCTATATGCGACTCGGCGGCGCGCTCATGGCGATCCCGGGCCTCGCTGCGATCGCTGCCAGGGTACTCCCGCGCTCGCTCCCGCTGTGGGGGATCCCCCTGCGCCTCACCACGCGCCTCGTCCGCATCGTCGGCGACGACCGCGTCACGGGCGCGGAGGTCGAGACCGTGCGCGCGAACGGCGACGCCGTGCCCGGGAGCCGGCGCATTATCAGCACGGACTCGGTCTGCCTCTCGAACGGCCTCGTGCCGCTCAACGACCTCAGTGCCTCTCTCGGGATCGAGTTCGTCACGAGCGAGTTCGTCGGAGCGAAGGTGCCCGTGCACTCGGCGACAGGCGCGACTGCGCAGGCGGGGCTCTTCCTCGCGGGCAATACCGTCGGCGTCGAGAGTGCGAAGGTCTCGCTGAAACAGGGCGAGATTGTCGCGGGCGAGATTCTCGCCGCCCTCGGCAAGCATTCGTTCGACACGCGAGAGGCCGAGCTTAGCGAACTGCGCCAGCTGCGCGCCGACAGCGAGTTCACCTTCGAGCCCGCGATCCAGCGAGGGCACGACGAGATCGAGGCCCTCTTCATCAAGCGACAGGAGGCACCTCAGGCCTGACAGCGCTTCGCTGCCACGCCTGAGCGACGCAGATCATGGAACACACGACAGCACCAGGTAGCGGGCGTCAGCCCGAGAGCGCCCCGCGCATCGGGGTCGCCTTCTTTTATCACGAATCCCACTCGTTTAGCCCGATCGCGACAGGCCTCGCCGCGTTCGACGCTGAGGATCATCATGAGGGCGAGCGCCTCATCGAGGTCTACTCGGGAACGCGAACCGAGCTCGGCGGGTTCCTCGACGTGCTCGGTGCGCGAGGGGCAACACCGGTGCCGCTCACCGCGGCCGCAGCGATGCCCTCGGGCACCGTCACGAGCGCGGCTTACGCGACGCTGCTGCGAGAGTTCGAGGTCGCGCTCCGATGCGCGGTCGCGGACGGCCCGCTCGATGGGCTGCTGCTCGCTCTGCACGGTTCGATGGTGTCGGACGCCGAGCAGGATCCCGAGGGCGCGATCATCGAGCTCGCACGCGCGATCCTCGGCGCTGACACGCCGATCGCGGTCACCTTCGACCTTCACGCCAACGTCAGCGGCACACCCGCCGAATGCGGAGCGCTCATCTTCGGCTACCAGACGTACCCCCACGTCGACATGCACGAGCAAGGCGTGCGGGCTGCGACGGCGCTTCTCGACACGCTCGCGGGGGAGCCCCTCACGGTGCGCACTGTGCGCCTACCCATGCTCCTGCGCAGCATCAACATGCGAACGGCGGAAGGGCCCATGGCCGACGTCGTCGAGTTCGCGAGGGTGCGGGAGACAGGCGGGGTGCGCGCGGTGAGCCCGCACGCCGGGTTCCCCTACGCTGACACGCGCTGCTCAGGCGCTGGCGTCAGTGTCGTGGCTGCCGACCCCGCCGAGGCCGAACGGGTAGCCAAGGAGGTCGCCGAGTACTTCTGGGCTCAGCGCGAGCGCTACCAGGTCGACGTCGCGGCCATTCCGGAGGCGCTCGCAGCGGCGCGCGACGCGGTTGCGGCTCGCGAGACCCCGGTCGTGCTCGCCGATGTCGCCGACAACCCCCAGTCGGGCGGCAGCGCCGACACGACGGTACTGCTCCGAGAGGCGCTCGCCGCGGGCCTGGGTTCGGTGCTTATGTCGGCGATCTGCGACGTGGAGGTCGTTCGCGCGGCGAGCACCGCGGGCGTCGGCGCGGTGCTCGAGGTGCAGCTCGCGGGGAAGGCCTCGCATGAGTACGGTGCGCCGCTCGCGGTCGAGGCAGAGGTGCTCGCCACCACCGACGGCGTCTACGTCAACGACGGGCCGTTCAACGCGGGGCTCACCGTCGATACCGATGGTGCCGTGTGGCTGCGGTTGCGCAGCATCGACGGGTGTGCTGTTACCGTCTCTGTCGATGCTGTCGTAACAGGCCGACCGATCACCGCGAACGACCCGGCACTGTACCGCTACCTCGGTGTAGACCCCACGGGGTACGACCTGCTCGTTTGGAAGGTGAAGAATCACTTCCGCGCGGCCTTCGAGCCCATCGTCGGGCGCATCATCCCGGTCGACGCACCGGGGCCCGCGCAGACCGATTTCACGGCGCTGAGGCTTCGCCATACCGACACAGACGCCTGGCCGTTCGACCCCGAGCGGCGGCTCGGCGGCCTCACCTGCCACGCGCCTCGCACCGGCGTCGCGCGCCCGTTCACGATTCGGCCGGCGACACGCGAAGATCTGCCCGACATCGCCGAGTTTCACGTCGCCGTCTGGCAGGAGGCTTACGCGGGGCTCATGGATGCCGAATTCCTGCGCACCCTGACCCCCGAGCGGCGGCTTCCGGAGTGGGAAGAGTCTCTCGAGCGGGCGCCCGAGTACCAGATCCTTGTCGCGCACGCAGCATCCGGTGCCTTTCTCGGTTTCGGGTCAGCGCAGCGTCACGACGGTGCCGGGCACCTCGGGCTCGAACTGCACACGCTCAACCTCAAACCCGAGGCACGCGGCACCGGCCTCGCGGCCGCGCTCATTGAGCGGCTGCTCGGCGACGAGCCCGCGTTCGCCTGGGTCGTCGACGGGAATGCGCGGGCGTTCGAGTTCTACAGGAAAGCCGGCTTCGAGCTGACTGACGAACGACGCCCGGACGAGGAGAGCCGGGTTGACGACATTCGAGTGGTGCGGGGTGCACGATGATTGACAAGACAGTGCCGACGGTCGTCGAAGCGGTCGCGGGCATCTTCGACGGTGCGACGGTGATGATCGGCGGCTTCGGCCGTGCCGGCCAGCCTGTCGAGCTCATCGACGCCCTCATCGAGCAGGGGGCGAAAGATCTCACGGTCGTGAGCAACAACGCCGGCAACGGCGACTTCGGGCTCGCCGCGCTCCTCGCGAAGGGGAGGGTGCGGAAGATTGTCTGCTCTTTTCCACGGCAGCACGATTCGTGGGTCTTCGACAGGCTCTACCGCTCGGGCGAGCTCGAACTCGAACTCGTGCCGCAGGGCAACCTCGCCGAGCGCATCCGCGCCGCAGGGGCAGGGGTTGGCGCGTTCTACTCGCCGACCGCGGTCGGCACCGAGCTTGCCGAGGGCAAGGAGACCCGCGAGATAGGCGGCCGAACCTACCTGCTCGAGTACCCGATCCGCGCTGACTTCGCGCTCATCAGTGGGTTCGCCGCTGACAGATGGGGGAATGTCGTCTACCGCGAGACGGCGCGAAACTTCGGGCCGATCATGGCTGCAGCCGCGACCGTCTCGATCGCCCAAGTCGACGAGATCGTGCCCCTTGGCTCACTCGACCCAGAGGCGATCGTGACACCTGGCATCTTCGTCGACAGGGTTGTCCCGCTCGGCGAACGAGGGTGGTTGCGCGACGGCGATTTCGTCGGCGGCGTCGACATCGACGGCGCTCCGCTGCCCGCCACCGAACACGACAGGAAGGAACGCGCAGATGCACTCTCGAATTAGCCGCCAGGATCTCGCTGCAAAGATCGCTCTCGATATTCCCGACGGCGCGTACGTGAATCTCGGGATCGGCGCGCCGACACTCGTCGCGAACTACCTTCCCGAGGATCGCGAGATCATCCTCCACACTGAGAACGGGATGCTCGGGATGGGCGGGGCGCCAGAACCGGCGCGCATCGATCCTGACCTCATCAATGCGGGGAAGCAGCCCGTCACAGCGGTGCCAGGCGCGTCGTACTTCCACCATGCCGACTCGTTCGCGATGATGCGCGGCGGCCACCTCGATGTGTGCGTGCTCGGAGCGTTCCAGGTCGGAGAGAACGGCGATCTCGCGAACTGGTCGACGGGCGCTCCCGACGCGATCCCCGCAATCGGCGGCGCGATGGATCTTGCGATCGGCGCAAAGTCCGTCTACGTCATGACCGACCTGTTGACGAAACAGGGTATTCCGAAGCTCGTCGAGAGCTGCGACTACCCGCTGACCGGGGTCGGCTGCGTCACCCGCGTATACACCGACCACGCCGTGTTCGACGTCACCGAGAGGGGCTTCGCAGTGCGCGAGCTGTTCGGCGACAACAGTGTCGCGGGGCTCGCGGCACTCACCGGGCTGAAGCTCGTCGAGGCGTAGCCGCGGCACACCCACCTGCGGATCCCGTGCCCATCACCGGATCCCGCACCGACCAGCGACAGGAACGCAGCAGATGGAAACGACTCACATTTTTGACGCCGTACGCACCCCGTTCGGTCGCGCCGGTGGCGCGCTCTCCGGAACCCGTCCCGACGATCTTGCGGCCGCTGTGATGCGCGCGACAGTTGATCGCACCGGTATCGACCCCGCCCGTATCACCGACGTCGTGTTCGGCGATGCGAACCAGGCCGGGGAGGACAACCGCAACATCGCCCGATTCGGCGCGCTGCTCGCCGGGTTCCCTACGACGGTTGCCGGCGTCACCGTGAACAGGCTCTGCGCGTCCTCTCTCGAAGCCGTCATCCAGGGGTCGCGCGCGATCGAGTGCGGCGATGCTGAGCTCGTGCTCGCCGGCGGGGTCGAGTCAATGAGTCGCGCGCCCTTCGTGATCGAGAAATCCGCGAAGCCCTGGCCCGCCGTAGGCAACCAGACCGTCTGGAACACGAGCATCGGCTGGCGGATGGTGAACCCGCGGCTTCCGCGGGAGTGGACGATTTCGAACGGAGAGGCCGCCGAGCGTACGGCTCGCGAGTGGGGGATCAGCAGGGAAGAGCAAGACGCGTTTGCCGCGCGTTCCCACGCGCTCGCCGCGGCCGCATGGGCGGGCGGTGTGTTCGATCGCGAGATCGTGCAGGTGCCGGGCTGCGAGCTGGCTCGTGATGAGGGGATCCGGGACGACACGTCCGCCGAGAAGCTCGCAGCGCTCCGGCCGCTGTTCGCCTCCGACGGCAGCGTCACCGCAGGTAACTCTTCATCGATCAACGACGGCGCCTCCGCCGTACTGCTCGGGCGCGAAGGCGCTCTCGACGCTGAGCCACTCGCCAGGATCACTGGGCGGGCGGTGCACGGGGTCGACCCCCAGGACTTCCCGACGGCACCCATCGAGGCGGCGAACCGGGCGCTCGCCCGCGCGGGCCGGTCGTGGGTAGACGTCGACTTCGTCGAACTGAACGAGGCGTTCGCCTCCCAGTCGCTCGCGTGCCTCGCCGGCTGGCCCGACCTCGACGCGGCTCGGCTCAACGTGCACGGCGGCGCTCTCGCGATCGGCCACCCGCTCGGCGCGTCGGGTGGCCGCATTGTCGCGCGCGCGGCCCACGAACTCGCCTGCCGCGGCAGTGGGGTAGCCGTCGTCGCGATCTGCATCGGCGTCGGCCAGGGGCTCGCGCTTGTGGTCGAACGCTGACATCGTCGCAGCAGACCGGCAGAATGGGGGTATGAGTAACGAAGACTCGGCCGAGGGCAGCGACTACGTCCAGTCGTTCGCGCGTGGCCTGGCCGTCATTCGCGCGTTCGATGCCGAGAACCCCCAGTTGACGCTCACCGAGGTGTCGAAGCGGGTCGGGATTCCCGCGGCCGCATCGCGGCGATTTCTCAGGACACTGCAGACCCTGGGCTACGTGCGCACCGACGGCCGACTGTTCGCGCTCACACCGCGCGTGCTCGAGCTCGGCTTCAGTTACCTTTCTGCGCTCTCGCTGCCCGAGATGATGCAGCCGCACCTCGAGAAACTGTCGCACGCCGTCGAGGAGTCGGTTTCGGCTGCGGTGCTCTCAGACGCCGATATCGTCTACGTCGCCCGCGTGCCGACACGGCGCATCATGACTGTCGGCATCACGATCGGTACTCGGTTCCCGGCGCACGCGACGAGCATGGGGCGCGTGCTGCTCAGCGACTTGCCTTCCGTCGAGCGGGATCGGCTGCTCGCCGGTGCCGACCTCGCGCGCCTCACCGAACGCACGCTGACATCCCCGGCTGCGCTGAACGCCGAGCTCGATCGTGTGCGCGGCCAAGGGTGGGCCCTCGTCGATGGGGAGCTTGAGCTGGGGCTGCGGTCGATTGCGGCGCCCGTCCGCGGGCGGGATGGGCGCGTGGTCGCCGCGGTGAACGTCTCGACGAGCTCAAGCGCGGGGCCCATTGAGACCCTCGTCGACCATCACCTACCGCTGCTGCTGCAGACCGCGCGCGACATCGAACGCGACCTCGACCTGCTGAGTCAGTAGCGGTCGAGCGCGACCCGCAGGTGAACCGGGCCGCGCCCGAACCGGCCTGTTCTCGCGCAGAGACTGCAATGTGGAGCCCTCCGCCTTGAAGTGACAATCATTGCGCTCATAATTATCATTTACGCTCCCTGTAGGAGCGTGGCTTTCTCCAGGTCGAGTCCGAGCACAAGGGCCCGACTGCGTGGCGGCAACAGGAGGTTCTCGATGCTGTCGACGCCTTCGCCCAGCGTGCAGGCCGGCGAGACGCAGGCTGAACGATACGCGGCCCGTCGTTCAGCAAGCTCGCCGGCTACCGCCCGCTCAGCCCTCCCAGCCGCTCGATCGCCACGCGCAGGGTCGGTTCGTCCTTGACGAACGTGAAGCGCACCCAGTTCTGCAGCGCCGCGGCGGTGCGCGATCCTCGTCGGCAGAACGCTATGAGCGGAACGCAGGCCACGCCCGCGTGCTCGGGCAGCCAACGCGCGAAGGCGGCGCCGTCGGGCACCTCCTCGTTCAGGAACGGCGTCGCATCGGCGCACACGAAGTAGCTGCCCTGCGGGCGCACGGTCGTGAAGCCGGCCGCATGCAGGCCGTCCATCAGCAGCTCGCGGCGCTGCTCGAGCGAATCGCGCAGGGCGGCGATCTCGTCGGCCCCCTCGTCGAGTGCTCGCGCGATCGCGGGCTGGAACGGCGAGCCGCTCGTGTAGGTCAGGAACTGCTTGACCGCGAGGACGGCGGCGATGAGGCGGGCCGGGCCGGTGACCCAGCCGATCTTCCAGCCCGTGAGCGAGAACGTCTTGCCGGAGGAGGAGATGGTGAGCGTGCGCTCCCGCATGCCCGGCAGCGTCGCAGGCGGAACGTGGCGCGCCCCGTCGAAGAGCAGATGCTCGTAGACCTCATCGGTGATGACGATCGCATCGGCCCGCTCGGCGGCCTCGGCGACGGCCTGCAGCTCATCGAGGGTGAGCACGGTTCCGGTGGGGTTGTGCGGGGTGTTGACGAGGATCGCGCGGGTCTGCGGCGTAATAGCCGCCTGCAGCGCTTCGACGTCGAGCCGGAACCCGCCCTCGTGCGGCACGAGCGGAACCGTGACATGCGTGGCGCCGGCCATCGCGATGCAGGCGGCGTGGGAATCGTAGAAGGGCTCCAGGGTGATGACCTCGTCGCCGGGCCCCGTGAGGGCGAGCAGCGATGCCGCGATGGCCTCGGTCGCGCCGGTCGTGACGAGCACCTCGGTATCCGGATCGAGTTCGATGCCGTAGTGCCTCGTCTGATGCGCGGCGATGGCGCGGCGCAGCTGAGGGATGCCCGGCCCCGGCGGGTACTGGTTCGCTCCGCCGCGGATCGCCTCGACGGCGAGCTCCCGGATCCATGCAGGGCCATCCTCGTCGGGGAAGCCCTGACCGAGGTTCGCGGCGCCGGTGCGCTGCGCGAGCGCGCTCATCTCGGCGAAGATCGTCGGGCGTGCGGCGCCGCCCTCGTCGAGCAGCCCGGAGGCGGCGGCCACGTCACGCCAGCGTTCAGTCATGCCCTCAGAATATCGCCCGCACGTATTCAGAGTCCGTTCGCGGGGCCTCGCTACACTGGCCGAATGCGAATTCGGCAGATCGTGGCGATCCTGGGGCTCCTGTGCTTCAGCGCGCTCGTGATGCTGATCACGCTCTCACCGGTGAAGGTCGATCAGGGGCGCGAGTACCTCGTCGACCGCATCCTGCAGGAACTGCACGAACGCGGCGCTCCCAGCTGGTTCGAGTACAACGAGCTCGAGTTCACGGCCAACATCGCGATGTTCGTGCCGCTCGGCTTCTTCCTCGGCCTGCTCATGCTGCGGCACCGCTGGCTCGGAGCGATCGCGATCGGGCTGTTCTCGTTCGGCATCGAGCAGGCGCAGCTGCACTTTCTGCCGGAACGGGTCGCCGACACCCGCGACCTCGTCGCGAACACTATCGGCGGCTGCATCGGTCTCGTCTGCGCCTCGCTGCTGTTCCCGCGGGAACCCCGCAAATCCCGCGAGGAACGTGCATACGAGCGCGGACGTATCGGGCTCTGAGGAGGCGGTTCAGCGGGCGCGAAGTAGGGTCGGCGGCGTTCCCTCGATGCGAGCAACCGAGATCTTCAGCTCGACGACATCTGCGGCTACCGCCCGGATGTCGCTCTCGAGCTGGGTCATGCGGCTGTCGACCTGCTCGAAGCGCTTGTCGATTTGGTCGAATCGCTTATCGACATGGTCGAAGCGCTTGTCGACCTGGTCGAACCGGGCATCGATTCTCGCTTCGAAGCGGCGCATGAGCAGGAAAATACCGCCGAAGAGCGTCGCGACCGCGCCGAAGAAGGCGATGATCGTGCCGATCACATCCGGAGTCATTTCCATACCTCGATTCTGCCACTGTGATGAGTGGTTACAAGTGATCGTATGACGGTATTGGCGGGATGGATGCGGGCGAGCTGGATCTGTGGATAGTCGGGCGTTCTTTCAGGTCTCTTGAGATTGTGGGCGACGAAACGCGGGCTTCTTGTTCTGATTAAACTGACTCAGTGCGTTGGCGGGATTGGACAGGCGGAATCGGGCTCACCCTTTCCGCGGCTTCCGCACCATCGACGTCACCTCATAGCTCTGCGACAGCAGAGGCGTGTGCCCGGATGTCATCGGAGGCTCGCTCTTGCGCGCCGACGGCGGCCATCTGACCGACTCATTCTCTCGACGGATCGCCCCGCTTCTCAGGCTCGCGATCGAAGACGAAGCCGCCGGTTGAACCCGTCGTCTCGAAGGGGCCGGCGCTTTGGCGAATCTCCTTCGATTGGGTTAGTTTTGAACGGGCCTTTGGGCAAGAAGTGAACGTAGCTCCGGTATTTCCGGCTGAATGTACCTGCCGGTGCAGTCGCGGCTCAGCGGGTACGATCATCTGAGGAAGTTTGGGAGTGTAGATGTCTTTGAAGATCGTGATGATTGGCTCGGGCTATGTCGGCCTGGTCAGCGGCGCCTGCTTTGCAGACTTCGGTCACTCCGTCGTCTGCGTCGATATCGACGAGCAGAAGATCCGCAATCTGACGGACGGCCGGATCCCGATCTTCGAGCCCGGCCTCGAGGAACTCGTCGCCCAGAATGCTCGGGCGGGTCGACTCTCCTTCACCACCGATCTGTCCGGAGCGGTCGCCGAGGCCGACGTGGTCTTCATCGCAGTGGGCACACCCTCCCGTCGAGGTGATGGGCACGCGGATCTGACCTACGTTTACGAGGCTACAAAGTCGATTGCATCGGCGATCAACGGCTACACCGTCGTCGTGACGAAATCGACTGTGCCCGTGGGAACGGGTGATGAGGTCGAACGCCTGATCCGCGAAACCGCGCCCGAGGCCGAGTTCTCGGTCGTCTCCAATCCCGAGTTCCTGCGGGAAGGCGCGGCGATCGAAGACTTCCAGCGCCCGGATCGAGTCGTTGTCGGCGCGAATGACGAGCGAGCGGAAGAGGTGATGCGAGAGCTGTACCGCCCGCTCTCGTTGAACGAGGCTCCGCTGATGTTCACGGCTCGCCGAACCGCCGAACTCATCAAGTATGCGGGAAATGCTTTCCTCGCCATGAAGATCACCTTCATCAACGAAGTAGCCGACCTATGCGAGAAGGTCGGCGCAGATGTGCAGGCCGTGGCCCGCGGCATCGGTCTGGACAATCGCATCGGAAAGAAGTTCCTGAATGCGGGCCCTGGCTACGGCGGTTCATGCTTCCCGAAGGACACCGTCGCCCTCGTGCAGACCGGCCGCGACTACGGTGCGCCGTTGCGCTTGGTCGAGACCACGGTAGAGGTTAACGATCAGCGCAAGCAGGACATGGCGCAGCGCATCATCGAGGCCTGCGGTGGCGATGTCGAGGGCCGCACCATCGGGCTACTGGGCCTGACGTTCAAACCTGAGACCGACGACATGCGTGAAGCCCCCTCGCTCTCGATCATCGAGGGCCTGCTCGACGCAGGTGCCAGTGTGCGCGCTTACGATCCCGAGGGCATGTCCCAGGCCCAGAAGATCATCACCGGTATCGAGTACGCAGAGGACTCCTACAGCCTCGCCGTCGGTGCGGACTGTCTGGTGCTGGTCACCGAATGGAACGAGTTCCGCACGCTCGACCTTTCCCGGCTTCACGGCGTCATGAACACCCCGAATCTGGTCGATCTGCGCAACGTTTATCGTCGCAGCGAGGTCGTCACCGCAGGATTCTCCTACACGAGCATCGGGCGGGGTCACGATGTTCAGCCGTCGTTGGTTCGGTAGGGCCTCGCGATGGCGGTACTTGTCACGGGCTCGGCCGGGTTCATCGGCTTCCACCTCGCACGGAAACTGCTCGAGCAGGGCGAAACCGTCATCGGCTACGACGGTTTCACTCCCTACTACGACGTGCAGCTCAAGCGTGACAGAACCGCGATTCTGCAGGCGTACGGTGGGTTCTCTCTCATCGAGGCCCAGCTGGAGGACACCGATAGGCTGCTGAACGTCGTAGCGGAGTCCCGGCCCGAGGTGGTGGTGCATCTCGCGGCCCAGGCGGGCGTACGATACAGCATCGAGAATCCGGGCGCCTACATCAGCTCGAACCTGTCCGGCACCTTCAAGCTGCTCGAAGCGTTGCGAGCGCACCCGCCGAAGCATCTTCTGTTCGCATCGACATCCTCGATATACGGAAGCAATGAGGAGCAGCCTTTCCGTGAGAGGCATCGCACCGACTTCCCGGTCTCGCTGTACGCGGCGACGAAGCGCGGCTGCGAATCGATGTCCCACTCGTACGCTCACCTCTACGGTATCCCGACGACCTGCTTCCGTTTCTTCACCGTGTACGGCCCATGGGGTCGCCCGGACATGGCCCTGTTCAAGTTCGTCCGCAGCATCGAGCGCGACGAACCGATCGATGTCTACGGCAACGGCGAGATGTATCGGGACTTCACCTACATCGACGATCTCGTTGAGGCTATTCTGCTGCTCGTCGACAGGGCGCCGGTTCCCGGTCAGCCTGTCTCGGAAGACGACAGCCTCTCACCAACGGCTCCATGGCGAGCGGTGAACTTGGCCGGAGGAGCTCCCCAATCGCTGGGGTCTTTCATCGAGACGATCGAGAACCGTCTCGGTCGTCCCGCCAAACGAAATCTCATGCCCATGCAGCCCGGTGATGTGGTGGCTACCCATGCCGACCCCACTCTTCTGCGCGATATGACGGGGTATACGCCGGGAACTCCGCTTTCGGAGGGTGTGGACGCTTTTGTCACCTGGTTCGAGGAGTACTACTCGATTGAACGATAAAACACATGATCGAGTGATTCCTACGGTACGGATCGGTGGCTTCGACACAGCAAGGGTCACCCGCACGGAACTGGCCGAGCTGATGGTCGCGGATTGCCACGCAGCACGCGAGCAGGCGGCGGCGTGGACGCCCAGGCTCGTCTTCTCCTCGAACGGTCAGGGTATCGCGCTCGCAGGAAAGGACGATACCTTCCTGACGACCATGAACGAGGCTGATGTCATCCATGCTGATGGCATGCCCGTCGTGCTCGCGTCTCGCGCGACCAAGCGAAGCCTGCCCGACAGGATCGCCACGACCGACTTCTTCCACGATGCGGCCAGAGCGGCCGAGCGGGAAGGGCTGAGATTCTTCTTCCTCGGAGCCTCCGAACCTCAGAATGCCGCCGCGGTGGCCCGAGTGCGCGAGATGTACCCGAAGCTCGAAGTCGCCGGCCGGCACCACGGCTATTTCGATTCGGATGAGACGCAGGCTGTTCTGCAGCAGATCGTCGACGCTCGCACCGACGTGCTCTGGGTCGCGCTCGGCAAGCCCCGGCAAGAGCGATGGTGTGTGGAGTTCCGAGATTCTCTGGCCGGCGTGGGCTGGATGAAGACGTGCGGCGGCCTCTACGCATTCCTCGCCGGAGACGCGCCGCGAGCGCCGCGCTGGATGCAGGCGGTGGGCCTGGAGTGGTTGTACCGAGCCCTCGGCGATCCGAAACGTCTGCTGTGGAGATACCTCACGACGAATCCGTATGCGTTCTGGCGCATACTGAGGCACACCGATTGGCGGCAGAGCGACGGCGAGCTTCCGCAGGCTGGAAGGAAGAACTAATGTATGCCCTGATTCAAGGCGGACAGACACCTGCCGGACGTGTGCGAGTCAGCGGTGCGAAGAACTCCGCTACGAGGTTGCTGGCGGCCAGCCTTCTGAGCGACTCGACGGTGCAGCTCTCCAACTTCCCCACGCAACTCGTGGATGTGCGTCACAAGATCCGCTTCTGCGAGTATCTCGGTGCGAGGATCACCGTCGACGCGCAGAACGAGACGCTCGACATCGACGCCTCGGGACTCGGTGCGGCACAACTCACCCGGGATGAGTACGATGTGCCCATTCGCACCACCTACCTGCTCGCCGCGGCGCAGATTCTGCGCACGGGCGAAGCGCGCATTCCGTACCCGGGGGGCTGCCCGATCGGTCCAGGAGACGCAGGCAGCCGAGGCTACGACCTGCACATCCTCGTCTGGGAGGCGCTGGGCTGCACCGTTACGGAGCATCCCGACCATATTCACATCCAGACGACGCACGGCCTCGTCGGCGGATCCATCAACTTCCCCATCTCGACGGTCGGAGGCACGGAGAATGCCCTCATCTCGGGGAGCGTCGCCTCGGGACAGACGGTCATCCACAATGCCTACATCACCCCCGAGGTCGAGGATCTGATCGCGCTGCTCCGTCAGATGGGCGCCTCGATCACCGTCACCGGTACCAGCTACGTGGTGATCGAGGGTGCGGCCGGAGCGCTGGCCGGAGCTCGCAAGGCCGTGATGAGCGATCGCATCGAGGCGCTGACGTGGATCGTCTACGCGGCTATTTCCGGCGGTCAGCTCACGATCGACGAGGTGCCGTTCCAGGCGATGGAGGTGCCACTGATCCATCTGGAGCAATCCGGAATCGACCTGTTCCGCAACTCCCGATCGGTGCACATCACTCCGGACTGCCTGCGATCGGGTGCAGTCCAGCCCTTCGAGCTCGCCTGCGGCGCCCATCCGGGGGTCATCTCCGATATGCAGGCGTTCTACGTCATGCTGGGCCTCAAAGCCGAGGGCACTTCGAGGATCTTCGACTACCGATACCCGGAGCGCATCGCATTCGTGGGTGAGCTGGAGAAGCTGCTCCGTCCGGGCCATGTCGAGGCGGAGCGCGGCAAGATCACCACCCGTGGTCCGGCCGCGTTCGTCCCCGGCGTCGCGAACTCCACCGATCTCAGGGGATCCATGGCGGTCGTGCTCGCCGCGCTCTGCGCCGAAGGCGAGAGCCGGATCAACAACGTGCAGATGGCATTGCGCGGCTACAACAACCTCGAGGCGAAGCTCCGATCGCTCGGTGCCGATATCTCGATTCACGACGATGAGCGCTGAGCGAGGGGCGTCCTTGGAACCCGCTCTCCTCGAACGGCTGCGCGATGCGGTCGGCGGCGCAGTCGAGACCGAGGTACCGCTCGACCAGATTTCGCGTTGGCGGATCGGGGGAACCGCGCACGCGCGCGTCACCGCCTCGACGAACGCGGAGGTGCAGCGGGTCATCCAGATCATGTCGGGGCGCCCCGAACCCCTGCTCGTCATCGGCAAGACCTCGAATCTGCTCTTCGACAGTCGAGGATTCGACGGGGTGCTTCTGCAACTCGGTGGATCGCTCGAGACATTCGGACTCGAAGGCACGCAGGTTCTCGCCGGCGGCGCTTCGGACGTGTTCGCCCTCGCAATGGCTGCGGGCGAAGCGGGCCTCACGGGTATCGAGCACATCGTGGGCATCCCGGGAACGCTGGGCGGTCTGGTCGCCATGAACGGAGGAACGCGGCGCCGGGGCATCGGTGAGAACATTCTCAGCATCGAGGTCGTCACCTCTGAGGGCGAACTCCGCGAGGTCACGCCCGAGCAGGCGGCATTCGCCTATCGAACGACCTCTTTTCAGGACGACCGTTCGGTGATCACTCGGGTGAAGCTGCAGCTGCAGGAGGGGGATCGGGAGACGATTCTCTCCGACATGCAGCGCATTCAGGAGGAGCGGGCCGGCAAGTTCCCCTCCGATCTCCCCAATTGCGGGTCGACGTTCCTCTCGGATCCTCGGATGTACGAAGAGATCGGTCCTCCGGGGCGCGCGATCGAGGAAGCGGGCCTGAAGGGCCGCCGCATCGGTGGAGCCCAGATCTCGCCGCTGCACGCCAATTTCATCAACAACGTCGGCGGTGCGAGCTCTGACGATGTGCTGAACCTGATCGCGCTCATCCAGGGGACAGTCTTCGAACGGAGCGGGTATCTGATGAAATGCGAGGTCAGGTATGTGTCCTCGACAGGAAAGGTTTGCCCGGCGAGCGATCCCGCGGCGCTTGCCGCGATCGGCGCAGATCGCTCGGAAGTGCTGGCTCCCGTCTCGAACGAGGTGAAACGATGACGAACAGGGTTCGTGTTCTCGAATCGGTCAAGGCCCCCGGACCGGTGGTCAAGTACATCGATCAGGTCGTCCGGTATGCGCCCGATGACATCGACTTCTCGTACTTCTCCTGGAGTCAGGCGCTGTTCGGCGAGTTCGATGTGCTCCATGTGCATTTCCCGGAAGGAATGGTTCGCTCGGCCTCTCCGCTGAAACGTGCCTTGAAGCATGTGCTCTTCAGCGCCTTCCTTCTCCGGTTGCGTCTGAAGGGGATCCCGATCGTGCGCACCGTGCACAACGTCGAGCCCCACGATCAGGGGCGTTCCGCCGAAAGGCGCCTGTTGCAGCGTCTGGATCGTCTGGTGTCGCATCGAGTCGTTCTGAACGAGTGCACCACGGTCTACTGGGACGGCCCGACGACGCTCATCCCGCACGGTCACTACCGCGAGCAGATGGCCGGGTTCCCCCGCAGGGAGCGCATCGCAGGACGACTGCTGCTGTTCGGCCGGCTCCGCCCCTACAAGGGCGCGCTCGAGCTGATTCGCGCGCTCGACCGGAAAGAGGCGGAGGGCCTGGAACTCCGCATCGTCGGCAGTCCCACCCCGGGGTTGCAGAAGGAGATCGAGGCGGAGATATCCAAGCCCGGGCGACGCGGTGCGAAGATCACCGTCGACTTGCGCACGGTGTCCGACGAGGAGATGGTCGCCGAGATGTCCGCGGCCGAGTTGGTTGTGATCCCGAACCAGGATCTTGCGCAGTCCAACTCCGGAGTCGCGTTGATGGCGCTTTCGCTCGATCGTCCTGTGCTGATCCAACGCGTGTGCATGACCGAGTCGCTTGCGCGCGAGACCGGGCCGGGTTGGGTGCACTTCATCGGCGATGAGCTATCGGTGACCGGTATCAAGCGGGCGCTCGAGGATCACCAGGAGCAGCGGAACCAGGAGGCTCCCACCCTTTCCGGTCGGGACTGGGAGTCCGTCGCAGTGGCCTATGCCAGGATCCTCTCAGACGTCGCTGCAGCTCATCGCGCGTCGTAGACGTCGCTCGGGAACGCTTGGAGCAGACGCTCCGCATCGAAATCGAGGGGAGCCTCTCCGCCCATCGAGACGGCTTCCTCGACCGTCGCGGCGCTTCTGTACTCCGGTCGCCCGGTACCCGCGTAGTAGTCGTCGTACTTGAACGGAGGCTCCGCCTCTGATCGGATCAGCCGTGCCGGGATGCCGTACGCCTCGGCGAGCACGATGCCATGCAGGGAGGTAGCGCACACGAACTCGCTTCGGACGATCTCTCGTATCACTTCGTGCGGGGAGCCCAGGGGGCTGATGACACGATCGTCGTCGAACTTCGCCATGTCGTTGTAGTTGGGGATGATCGTCACCGGCCGCGAAGTCGTGGGCAGTTCGTTCTTCAGGTAGTACTCCTTCGGCCAGAACCGCGGCCAGAGCAGCGCGGGGTCGCCATACACCTCAGGGACATCGGTGCCGAGCGCCTGCAGCAGGGCTCTGGTTCTCGGGCCGCGTACGGCACGTACGTCCAAGTGGGGCGCACCGCCCGTTCCCATCGTCTTGCCGTTGACGCCCGAACCCCAGACGACGTCGCCGGGTTCGCTCATGCGCATGATGGAGCCAACTGCGAGCAGGCGGCGATGCTCGGCGGGCTGAACGAGGCCGTTCTGCTCGACGACCCGGTTCACGAGCATCGGGCCGATGAGATCGCCGAAGTTGTTCAAGGGTCTGCGAGGTCGGAGCCGCCCGAGGAGGCCGCGGGGCCGCCGCATCGGATTGAAGTGCACTACTTCCACTGCCATGTCAGAACTCTCTATCGCCGAAGTCGCTTGACGGTATCGAGGAGCGCGCGGGCGTCTCTTCTCACCGCGGGGAAAAGCAGGGTCGCTGCAAGGTAGACCAGGAAGACTCCGCCCAGCGCCAGCAGCTTCGGGAGCGGTTCGAGGGGCTCCAGTGCGGAGTGGGAGAGCGCTAGGGAGAGCACCGTGATCGGCGTGTAGACCAGCACGGGGCGCACGGCGATTGCCACCAGCGAGCTCCGACGCAGGCCCGTCTTGGAGATGGGGAATACGGTGAGGAGCAGCCAATTGATGGCCTGTCCCACCGTCGCGCCGATGGCGACGCCGAGCGGACCGGCCGGTAGGCCGATGCAGATCGCCGCCACCATCGCGGTGCGCCCGATGATGGTCCACTTCAGCTGGAGCCCGGTGAGGGCGAGGGAGAGGAACACCCAGGAGTACACGAAGGTCATGCCCTGGAAGACTCCACCGAGGGCCAGGGCGAGGAAGATCGGCTTCACCTCGCCCCAGCCCGATCCGAGCATGAGGTCGATGAAGGGGTCTGAGACTGCGGCGAGTACGAAGAACGTGCCGCCGAAGCAGTACCCGAGCACGAGCTGCGCCCGATATACGTACTCGGAGTAGCGCGCGTCGTCCTGCAGTCGAGACAGGATCGGAACGCCGACCTTGGTCATGGGGGCGGCGATCTGACGCAGCGGGAGCCGGAAGATCGTGAATGCCCGATCGTACATGCCGAGCGCCGAGGCGCCCCAGAATTTGCCGATGAGGATGCTGTCGACGCTGGAGGTGAGGTAGACGAAGACCTGCACGCCGAGCGTGTTGCCTCCGTAGGCGTACAACGACCTCATGTCCGTCTTGAAATCGGGCCTTCCCGGCCACCATCGCGCGGCGAGGATCAGGCCCAGCAGGGTGACGAGGGCGAGACTCAGCTGCTGCGCGACCAGAGCCCAGAAACCGAGGCCGGCGAGTGCCGCGCCAACCGCTCCTGCGAGTGCGAGGACTGCGGCGAGGACATCGATCAGCGCCAGCTGCTTGAACCGCAGTTTCCGGGAGACTTCAGCACGGAACTGGGCGGAGACCGCGTTCAGCACGAAGGCCAGCCCGAGTACTTGCGTGATCGGGGTCAGTTCGGGTTCGTCGTAGAAGAGCGAGATGAGCGGGGCGCTCGCGAAGATGACGAGGAAGAGGACGACTCCGAGCGCGGTGTTGGTCCAGAAGAGATTCGAGCGTTGCGCTGCAGAGAGGGTCTTTGCTTGAATCGCCGCCATGGACAGTCCGAAATCGCCCACCACCGTTGCAAGGCCGACGATTGCGAAGACCATCGAGTAGAGGCCGAAATGCTCTGGAGAGATGAGGCGGGCGAGAACCGCCACTGAAGCGAGTTGAACCAGGGCCCGAATGGCTTGGCCGACCAGGGTGACCGCGCCGCCCCGCGCCGCGGTGCCTGCAAGGCTCAGCGGTCTCCCCTTTTCAGCATGTGAGTTATCTTATCGCAGCACCACTTCGGCCCCCTGGTTGTGAAGTAGAGTCGTAGGGTCCTCTTTTCTGCGGTGTCTTTCTCCGCGTGCAGGAGGGTCGGATGCTGGATTCGATCGGCTGAGAACAAGTCAGATAAGTGAGCGCGATGCCAAAGGTTGTGGTGATCTCCGGTTTTTACAACCGAGGCGAGCTGCTCGAACGAACAGTCCAGTCGATCATGGATCAGAGTTTCACCGACTTCGAACTCATGGTCTTCGATGACGCTTCGAGGGACGACACCGCTCTCCGCCTGCAAGAGCTCGCGAACCGGTATCCAGATGGACGCTTCCGTTTCAAGGTGTTCCCGGAGAACCGCGGATTCGTGCGGGGACTGATCGACACGATCGCCGACACCGACAGCGAGTACATCGCGATCCAGGGTTCGGGGGATGCATCGCTTCCAGAGCGGCTGGCGTTGCAGACGGCGTTCCTCGACGAGCACCCCGAGGTTGGAGCAGTCGGAGGCTGGTACTACAACGTGCTCGAGGACGGCTCGAGGCGCTTCAGGCAGCCTGATGCGGGCCTTGCCACGCACGAGAGCCTCCTGCGGGGGAACGTGTTCTCGCACGGCGAGGTGATGTTCCGACGCGACGTCTACGAGCGGGTCGGCGGCTACCGGCCTCAGTTCACCTACTCTCAGGACTATGATCTCTGGCTGCGTATGGTGCAGGTCGCGAGGCTTGCCACCGTCCAAGCTCCGATCTACGAGCGGTACGTGCAGTTCGATGGAGTCTCCTACAAGCCGTCCACCAAGATCGGGCAGGCCAGACTCTCGGCCATCGCCCGTAAGCTCTCGAGGCTCGACCCCGAAGAGCAGGCACGTCAACTCGAACTGATGACGGAGCGAGGGCCCGAGGCGCTCATGCCGTTGAGTGATCCCGGGCTTCAGAAATCGATCACTCAGGCTGTGATCCGCTCGATCATGTTCGGTGCTTACGACAACGCGGCGGATCTCATCGAGACGGGTGTCACTTCGCGGGGGAGGCGGTGGTTCTTGTCGACCAGCTTGCGCCTGATGAAGAACAGGCTCTTCACTCCTGTCCGAATCCTCCTCCGGCGCATCCTCGGAATCTCCTAGGCAGATTCGAAGAAGCGTCGAAATTGACACGGTCGCACAGGGGTAGCCGGAAAGGCTGGAGATCACGGTGAATTCTCGGGTCGCGTTGAAACCTAATCCGAGTCGCAAGCGCGCGCGTCGCTCGGACATACAATCGCTGCGCGCCGTGGCCGTGATCCTTGTGATACTGGATCATCTGGTCATCCTCCAGAAGCTGCCCGGTTCCCCAGCAGGCGGCTTCATCGGTGTCGACATCTTCTTCGTCATCTCGGGGTTCCTGATCACGCAGCACCTGATCTCGGAGCGGGTTGGCACCGGACGAATCGCGTTCGGCCGGTTCTATCTGCGCCGGGTGCGGAGGCTGCTCCCCTTGGCGCTGCTCGTCATCGCCGTGACCGTTCTCGCCTCCTTCGTCATTTTCTGGCCGTGGCAGGCATCCTCCTTCGCGCTGGACGGACTCTGGTCTGCCCTCTTCGTATCGAACATCGCCTTCGCGATACGAGGTGTCGACTACTTTGCTGCAGATCAGGTCTCGATCTTCCAGCATTACTGGTCACTCTCCGTGGAGGAGCAGTTCTACCTCTTCTGGCCCCTGATGCTCGCGGTCGCGGCGTTCTTCGCATTCCGCAGCAGACATCCGGGACGAACTCTCTTCAGTATCGCCGTGGTCGTAGGCGGACTGTCGTTCGTATGGGCCTGCTACGCCACCGCCGTTTCCCCGACCAGCGCGTACTTCTCGACCATCGCGCGCGCGTTCGAGTTCGCGATCGGTAGCCTCATCGCCATCGCAGCACCAAGGCTCGGCGGTCTTCCCAGGTGGCTGCGCATTTCGCTCAGTCTGCTCGGCCTCGCAGGCATCCTCGCATCCGTGGTCGTGATCGAGCCAGGTATCGGATTCCCCGGCCCGATGGCATTGCTGCCTACCCTCAGCGCGGCGGCATTCATCCTGGCGGGTACCTCGTCCGAAGACCCGCTCGAACTGTGGCCGTTGAATGCGCGAGCGGTTACCTATGTCGGAGATATCTCGTACTCCCTCTACCTGTGGCACTGGCCGGTGATCCTCATCCTCGGCGCGCTCATCCCGCGGGAGATCATCGTGATTCCCGGTGCTCTCGTGCTCACGTTCATTCTTGCCGCACTCTCCTACCACTTCGTGGAACAGCCGATCCTCGCCTCTTCCTGGTTGAAGTCGGGAGAGAGGAAGCGCAGGTTCACGAATCGCCGGGTGATGAGGAACGTTACGGCCATGACGGCCGGTCTCGCCCTGGTCGCAGGTACGGTCGCTGCGGGTGACGTGGCGCTGAGAACCATGCTTTCGCTCCGAGACGAGGAGCCGCCGGGCGGGAACGTCGAGATGCAGCTCGACCAGCCGGCCGCTGCCGAGCAGATGGTCGGGGAGATCCAGGCCATGATCGCCGGATCACGCGATCGCGACGGGTGGCAGGACTTGCAGCCCGATGTGTCCGAGGTGGGCCCCTATGGAGGCGACCTCACTGCGGAATGCTGGACCCGTGACAACGGCCCGCCGCGCACCTGCCTTCGCGGCAACCCCGATGCGGAGAAGACGATCGCGGTGCTCGGAGACTCCATCGCAATGAACGCCGCCTTCGCCGTCGATCGCTTCGTGGAGGAGCATCCCGACTGGAACATGGCCGTGTACGCGAAACTGGGGTGCGCGGCACCGGAGGTGCCGCTGAACTCGCCGAGCGGGGCGCCCTACACCTCTTGCGACGAGTTCCGCGAGTGGGCGATCGCCGAGATCGAGGCCAGTCAGCCGGATGCGGTCTGGCTGACCTCGGCTCTTCCGAGAACGCTGAGAGGGGTCTCCGAAGCGGATATTCCGGAGACCTGGGAGAAGGGTCTCGGCACGACGCTGCAACGGCTGGAGAGCGTGCCCGAAGTGTACGTCGTGATGCCACCCCCGGCCGGAGCCGACCTCGCGTTCTGCTCGCGACCGTTCAACGATCCTGCTGACTGCTCCAGCGAGATCACCGAGAAGTGGATCCAGATCCGCGACGTCTCGGCAGAGGCGACCCGCACCGAGAATCGGGCGCTCGTGGACACTGCGCTGTGGTATTGCACGCCCGATGGATACTGTCCGGCCGTGATCGGTGACTACATCGTGCGTCGCGATGAACGGCACCTCACCTATGAGTACGGCAGCTTCCTGTCCGCACTCGTGGCTGCCTGGGTGGCGAGCGAGTAGCTGCGCACGCCGCGGGCAGCAGGGCATTCGGCGACATTCGTCAGGAAGCGGCCATTAGACTTGCGTTGCTGCGAAAGAACTGGGATTTTGAGGAGAGTCGGTTTGCGCGGGAAAGCCGATACCATCGACCTTGCGTCGGGAGCGTCGGCGTCGCTCAGATCCTCCGCGACGAGGAGCGCCTGGTGGGTGGGGCTGCTGCTCGGCACGGCAGCTGCGATCGTCGGCGTGGAGTCTCCGGCAGCTCTTCCCCTGAGGCCCTGGCATCTTCTGGTGCTGATCGCGCTCGTTATCGCCCTGTACGGGCGGTTCAAGGCGGGCCCATTCAGACTCTTCCCGAACCGCTGGGTGCTGGCACTGGATCTCGCCTTCATCGCGTTCGTGGTGGGTCTCACGGTGATCGAGATCGTCAACGCGGCGACGTTGCACTACCCGGCTGTTCTCAGCAGCCAGGGAGAGCCCGTCTTCTGGTTCCTCGCCTATGCCGCTGCCCGGTTCGCTGTTTCCGATGCTCAGCAGGCTGCGGCCGCCTTGAAGAGCTTCGTGCTGCCGATCTTCGTCGTGGCGCCTCTCAGCGTGGCCCAACTTCTGCGAGTCGAGCCCGTGCTCGACTTCACGACATCGATCGTCACCGCCCACGGGTTCGAGGCCAAGGTCGGACGTGACGCGCTCTTGCGCGCAGTCGGACTCATCGGCGGGTGGACCTCGCTCGGCGCATATGCATCGGGCATCTTCGCGATCGGCGTGGCCCTGCTGGTGCTGGCGCGCTCGGGCAGATCCCCGAAAGGCCTCCTCGGCTTCGTCCTCGCGATCCTCCTGTGCAGCATCGTCACGGTTCTCACCACGCTGACCGCCAGTACGATCCTTGCGTTCGGATTGATCCTGCTCGGTTCTGTGCGTTATCTGCGGCTCCATTTCAGTGTCTACCTCTCGATGGCCGGCATGGTGCTTCTCGGGGTCATCGTGTTCCACGGGCCGCTGCTCGAGCGCTTTCATCAACTCTTCGCCCCCAACAACCGGGTGCAGGACTGGCTTCCGGGTTGGGTGCCGAACACGATTGCGCACAGAGTCAACATCTGGCGGAGCGAGACGATCCCGGCGATCGCGGAGCAGCCTTGGACCGGATGGGGGAGGGGCGTCTACCAGGCGGCGCTGCCTCCCGATTCTCTGGGCAACTCGGAACGGCTCGTACCGAGCGGTCTCCGTTGGGCGAGTGCGGACTCGCAGTGGCTCTCGACCACGATGACGTCCGGTCTGCTCGGATTGCTCCTGCTGCTGGCGCTCCTCGTCTGCGCCGGCGTGGTCGTGGTCAAAGGGACGAGGATCGCCGAAGCCGCATGGCTGGCCAGGCCGGTCGGGTGGCTCTTCTTCGCGAACCTCCTGATCGCCTTCACCGCGATGAACCTGACCAACAAGGGCTTCCCCGGGGTGATCTGGCCGTTGATAGGTTTCGTCGTCGCGCTTTCAGCGTTCGCATCGGTCGAAGGGGCCGACATTGCAGACGATGAGGGTGTCGAGCCGAGCCCGGCGGTGCCGGCTGAGGTCTCCTAGCACAGAGGGCCGCCTTGCCGATCCTCGGCAGAACCTGCTCGGCACGGGTCTGACGGCTTCGCCGAGTCGATCCGATGTCGGCCTCTCGCATCGCCGGTGACGGCGCCCGAACTGCCGTCGTCTGGATTCGGAGAGCTCTAATATGCCCCCACAGGCTTCAGCACCGTCTTCACGGTGCGCCACAGCAGCACGAGGTCGCCCATGATCGACCAGTTCTCCACGTAGTAGAGATCGAGGCGCACGCTGTCCTCCCACGAGAGGTTGCTGCGTCCGCTCACCTGCCAGAGGCCCGTGATGCCCGGCTTCACGAGCAGGCGGCGGTGCACCCAGTCCTCGTAGTCGGCGACCTCGCGGGGCAGCGGCGGGCGTGGGCCGACGAGCGACATGCTACCGCCGAAGACGTTGAACAACTGCGGCAGCTCGTCGAGCGAGTACTTGCGCAGCACACGGCCGACAGCGGTGACGCGCGGGTCGTTCTTCATCTTGAAGAGTACGCCGTTGCCCTCGGAATGGTCGAGCAGGCCGGGCAGCCGATCCTCGGCGTCCGCCACCATCGAACGGAACTTGTACATGGGGAAGCGCCGGCCGTTCAGGCCGACGCGCTCCTGCTTGTAGATGATCGGGCCCTTGCTCGTGAACTTCACCGCAGCGGCCACGACGAGCATGATGGGCGATCCCAGCACGATGAGGATGAGCGAGCCGAGCAGGTCGAACATGCGCTTCATGAAATGCTTCGGGCCGCTGAACGTCGGGAACTCGACGTGGATCAGCGGCAGGCCCGAAACGGGGCGGGTGTGGATGCGGGGGCCGGCGACGTCGGTCAGAGCGGCCGCCACGATGAGGTCGATGTGCCGCGCCTCGAGCTGCCAGCCGAATTCCCTGATGTTCTCGGGCGCGATCGAATCGGAGCCCGTCATGATGACGGTGTCGACGTCGAGCTTGTCGACGGCCTCGATCACGTGATCGAAGTCGGAGACCACCTCGATGCCGTTCACGAGCTTCGAACCGACGGGGCGCTGCGTCGAGGCGCCCACGACCCAGAAGCCGTTCACGTGCGAGTCCATGATCTGTCGCGCGACGTGCTTGCTCTTCGCGTGATCGCCGAACAGGAGGGTGCGATACGAGTTCTTTCCGCGCTTTCGCTGCCGCTGCAATCGCTTACGCCAGAGCCAGCGAGAGAGAAGCAGCAGGAACAGGCCGATCGGCAAGGCGTACATCAGGTAGCCGCGACCGATCGGCACCTTCCAGGCGAAGGCTGCGATCGCGAGCAGGCCGAAGGCGAAGAGCGTGGTGTTGACGACCCGTTTGTACTCGGTGGCCCCGGTGCCGTAGACGATGGGTTCCCGGCTGCCGCCGAGTGCGAGCGCGACGAGCCAGGCGAGCGCGACGAGCACCGAGAGCGAGGTGTAGGCCAGCGTGAACTGCGAACGATCCGAAAGCGGGATGTGCAGGTTCTGGGCGTTGGCACCGAACCGGAGGAACTGGGCCAGCGCCACGGAGGACACGACGATCAGTGCATCGGTGGCCAGCAGCTTTCTGCCGTAGCGACGCTCCCAAGCTACGACACGGGTCACGACATCGACCTCCAGGGGTTGCCTGTGCGAGGGATCTGGCTGCGGGCCGCCATTCCCGGAATCTCGCACGATGTCATCAACGTCGTTGCCTTTCGCCCTGCGCTGAGGGAGGAGACAAAAGCTCAGCCTATGCTGAGCTTTATCGTTGCGAGTTTACCGCAACACGCCGTCGCGGCAGGACGATATCGTGCGCTTGTCGGCATCGAATCATCCGTATTCTCGCCTCCGGCCCTTGCGGCGTGCGCGATGACGGCACCGCCGGACGCCCGCGCGTCGTAGTTCGCCCCGCGCCCAGCCACCTCCCGGCGCCGCCCAATACCATCGTCTCATGGCCGATCCGACCGACCCGAGCGACGACGATCTCGAGCGAGCCCGGCGCTTCGGTCGTCCGATCGCGCGGTTCATGCAGCGTTGGCGCGCCCTCATCGCGAAGTATCCCTGGCTCGACATGGTCTACAAGGTGCTCGTCACGGCTCTCGGTGTGATCATCGTGATCGTCGGTTTGATCCTCGTGCCGCTGCCGGGCCCGGGCTGGCTCATCGTCTTCATCGGGCTCACGGTGCTCGGCAGCGAGTACCACTGGGCCCGCCGTCTGACGAGCTGGCTGCGCATGCAGCTGGCCCGGTTCTGGGACTGGTGGAAGCGTTGGCGGGCGCAGCGCGAGGAGCGCAGGCGCGAGCGGGACGAGCGGGAATAGCGCGGAAACGCCATCGGCCCGGCCGCCCTCGTGCAAGAGGGCGACCGGGCCGAAATCAGCCGATCGTGGTTACTTGACCAGCGGAAGGTTGAAGATGAAGGGATCGGTCTTGCCGCCGTTGCGGTAGACCTCGGGCGCCTTCGCTGCGGCGATGATGTGGAAGACGAACAGCACGACGCTGGCGACCCACAGCAGCACGGCGATCAGCCAGCCGATGTAGGGGATCATTCCCAGGATCCAGCCGACGACGCCGATGCCGGTGCGCACCAGCGAGAAGTTGAGGTTCGCGACGTGCAGCTCGGTGGCGCGCTGGTTGCCCTTGTCCTTCTCGATGATCCAGAAGATGAGGGCCGGGATCCACGCGAAGAACACCGAGAGCCAGTAGTTCAGGGTGATCGTGCTCACGGGGTCAGCGGCCGGCTGCTGATAGCCGGGCTGCTGGTAGCCGCCCGCGGGCGGTGCGGGAGGCTGCTGGTAGCCGTCTGCCGGCGGCGCCTGGTACTGCGGCTGGGACGGCTGCTCGGGAGCCGGGGGCGGAACCGAGCCTGCCGGCGGAGTGGTGGGCTGCTCGGGCTGCTGCGGCTGTTCGCCATCAGGAGGCAACGTCGTCATGATGACCCTCTTCTCTTGTGCGGTGCGCGATCGTTCGCGACATCGTTCGTATCGAAACTACCCCAGTACGACGCGAATTGGGTATAGGGGAGAGTGAATTTTGCACGACTGCCGCCGGGCGGCGATGCGGTTCGCCCGGCGGCAGTCGTGCGGGAGGCGATCAGAAGATGTCGGGGCTCGGGGTCGCCGCGTGCAGGATCGAGACGTCGGCGTGGCGGTCGAAGCGGTAGCCCGTGCCGCGCACGGTGCGCACGATGTCCTGGTACTGGGCGAGCTTCACGCGCAGTCGGCGGACGTGCACGTCGATGGTGCGCTCGTTGGGAGCCTCCTAGACCGTGGCGTCGGCCCACAGCGCATCGATCAGCTCTTCGCGGCTGACCGTGCGGCCCTCGCGCAGCACGAAGTACTGCAGCAGCTCGAACTCGCGGAAGGTGAGCGGCGCGACGATGTTGTCGAGCAGCACGCGCTTGCGCGAGAGGTCGATGGTCACGCCGCTGGCGGCGCGATCCTCCGGGGCCGTGGTCTGCTGCTTCTGGCGAGCGACGGCGGCGGGGTCGCCGAGTGCGAGGCGCACGACGTCGACGTCGCGTCCGCCGGTGCCCTCGGGGGCGAGGGCGACCGCGGCGTAGGTGTCGGCGGCGGGTGCGAGCCGTGCGACGAGCTGCTTGATCTGGGTCACGATCTCGCCGAGCTTCGGGTCTCCCTCGGCGATCTTCGCGTCGGCGAGGCCGACGTAGAGGGCGAAGCCGCGAACCTCGGTGCCCTCCGGTACGCGACGCTCGGGGGCGTTCGCGGCGGCGAGGTCGGGGCGGGCTTCGGCGATGGTGCGGGGGGTGGCGATGATGGTCATGATGTGCTGTCTTTCTGCGGGTGCCGCTCGGCGGCGTGCGGCGCGCGAGGCCGCTGTACTGCGGATGTCGAGAGCGTGAGTCGCTGGGATGCTCGACGAGGATCGCGGCCTTCGGCCGCTGGGCACCTCGTGCAGAGGAGGTGCGGGCAGGTTACCCGGAGCGATGCCGGGTGCTAGGCGCACAAAGCGATGCTTTGTCTGTTCTCTCGCCTAGCTGAGGTGCATTCGACAGCACATGACACTGCGGCGGCACATCATCATGCCGGCCTGCCCAAAGTTCACCTCGCGGGTGGCCTGGGGACGAATCGTGTCAGTCATAACGCCAAGTTAAGCAAAGCATCGCTCGAGGTGTCAAATTGTTTCTTCGCGTGACACCGGCGAGGCGCAGCCAGATCGGAGGGCCGCACCGCCGGGCTCAGTCGACGGTGCCGTAGAGGCGGTCGCCCGCGTCGCCGAGTCCCGGAACGATGTAGGCGTGCTCGTCGAGCCCGTCGTCGAGGGCGCCGAGCACGAGCGTCACATCGCGATCGCCGACGCCGTCGCGCACGGCGGCGATGCCCTCGGGCGTGCCGAGGATGCAGATCGCCGTGACCTCTTCCGCGCCGCGCTCGAACAGGAACTCGATGGCCGCCGCGAGCGAGCCGCCGGTCGCGAGCATCGGGTCGAGCACGAAGCACTGGCGCCCGTGGAGCTCGTCGGGGAGTCGCTCGGCATAGGTCTCTGGCTCGAGCGTCTCCTCGTTGCGCTTCATGCCGAGGAAGCCGACTTCGGCGGTCGGCACGAGGGTGACCATGCCGTCGAGCATGCCGAGCCCGGCGCGCAGGATCGGGACGATGAGCGGCGCCGGCTGGCTGATGCGAACGCCGGTGGTGGAGGCGACGGGGGTCTCGATCTGGACGCTCTCGACGCGCACCTCGCGGGTGGCCTCGTAGGCGAGCAGAGTCATGAGCTCCTGCACCAGTTGGCGGAAGGTGGGCGGAGGCGTGTGCTTGTCACGCAGAACCGTAAGCTTGTGGGTGATCAGCGGGTGATCCGCAATGACGACGCGCATGCTTCAAGCTTAGAGGTTCCCAAGATGAGCACCATCCCACCGACCGAGCGCGAGCTCGAGCTGATGGGCGCCGCGCTCGCCGAGGCCCGCCTCGCCGCGGGGGAGGGCGAGATCCCCGTGGGCGCCCTCGTCGTCGACGCGCGCGGCGAGGTGGTCGGGCGGGGCCGCAACTCGCGCATCCTCGACGAGGATCCGACGGCCCACGCCGAGGTGAACGCGATTCGCGAAGCGGCCGCCCGGCTCTCCGATCGCGTGCTCGAGGGCTGCACGCTCGTCGTCACGCTCGAGCCCTGCGCCATGTGCGCAGGTGCGATCCTCGCCGCCCGCGTGCCCCGCGTGGTATTCGGGGCGTGGGACGAGAAGGCGGGGGCCGCCGGCAGCGTCTACGACCTGCTGCGCGACGGCAGGCTGCCGCATGCCGTGCCGGAGGTGATCGGCGGGGTGCGCGGCGAGGAGTGCGCCGAGCTGCTGCGGGAGTTCTTCGAGGCGCGTCGCTGAGGAGAGTCCGCGCGTGCGTGCGCGTGGGTGTTCCGGTCGATGTGCTCTGGTCGATCGTGCTCTAGTCGATGCCGAGCACGACGATCGCGCTCGTGGTGGGCATCTCGGTCTCGGGATCGACCCAGACGTCGGGCTCCACGTAGATGACCTTGGCCTCCGGCACGGCCTCCTGCACGCGGCGCTTGGCCTGATGCAGGATCACCGAGACCTCCTTCATCGTGAGCTCGGCGTCGATGTCGACCTTCGCCCCGACGACCAGGTCGTCCCCGGCATGCGCGACCTGCAGGCCGATGACGCGGCGGATGCTGGCACCCTCGAGCAGGCTGGCTTCGATCTTCGCTACGGTCTCGCTGTTCGCGCTCATATCTGTACCCCTTTGCATGCGTCGGATGGGCCTTATCCATCCTAGACTTCGTAGCTATGAGCGAAGCGAATGTGTCGGAGGTGCTGCCACGGGTGGCGATGCTGGGCGTCGGGTCGATGGGAGGCGCGATTCTGGCGGGTCTCAGGGCCCCCGGCGTGTCGATCGAGAAGCCGATCTCGGTCACCACGAGGTCGGCGGCGAGCGCCGAGGCCTTCGCAGGCTCGGACGACGTCGTCGCCTACGCGAACGAGCTCGACGACCAGGCCAACCGCAAGGCCGTGCGCGGTGCGCGCGTCGTGATCCTCGCCGTGAAGCCGTGGATGATCCACGATGTGCTGAGCGACGTCTCCGACGCTCTCGAACCCGATGCGATCGTCGTGAGCGTCGCGGCGGGCGTGACCACCGAGAGCATGGAAGCCCTCCTGCCCGAGGGCGTCGCCGTCGTCCGCGCGATGCCGAACACGCCCTCGCACATCGGCCTCGGCATGACCGGTATCGCCGGCGGGGCGAGCGCGGGCCCCGACGACATCGACGCCGTGCGACGCGTGTTCGAGACGGTCGGCGAGGTGCTCGTCACCGGCGAGGATCAGATCAACGCCTTCGCCGCGGTCTCGGGCTCGGGCCCCGCCTACCTCTTCCTCTACGTCGAGCAGATGATCGCCGCCGCGCAGGGGCTCGGATTCGACGAGGATCAGGCGCGCCTGCTCGTCGAGCAGACCGTGATCGGCGCCGCGGAGCTGCTGCGCCGCAGCGGCGAGCACCCCGCCGAACTGCGTAGAAAGGTCACGAGCCCGAAGGGCACGACCGAGCAGGCCGTGCTCGTGCTGCAGGACGGCGGGCTCGACGAGCTGTTCGGGCGCGCGCTCGCCGCCAACGTCCGCCGCTCGGAGGAGATGGAGCGCGGAGAATAGCTGGCGCCTCCTCGCCCGGCCCCGACCTGTTCCGCCCCGACCCGGCGCGCTCCGGGCCCCGGCCTGTTCCGTCCCGACCCGGCGCGCCCCGGGCCTCGGCCTGTCCCGCCGAATGTGCACGATGTCGCCGAACGTGTCTGTTTTGAACGGCTTCCAGCGTGCACACTCGGCGACATCGTGCACGTTCAGCGAACGAGTCGGCGGAGGATGACGGGGATGAGGAGGTGCGGGCCGAGCCTCACCCGATCGCGGCGAAGCGCTCCACATCGGCGGCGGTGCCCGACACGATGATGAGGTCGTGCGGCGACACCACCGTGTCCTGCGTCGCGTGCGCGAAGTCCTGCCCCGGGGTCTTCACGCCGACGACGGTCACCCGGTAGCGGCTGCGCACTCCGCTGTCTTTGAGCGCGAGCCCGCGGATCGAGCGCGGCGGGTACATCTTCGCGATCACGTAGTTGTCGTCGAACTGGATGAAGTCGAGCATGCTGCCGCTCAGCAGGTGGGCGACGCGCTCGCCCGCCTCCCGTTCGGGGTAGATGACGTGGTTCACGCCGATGCGCTCGAGGATCTTGCCGTGCGACTGCGAGATGGCCTTCGCCCAGATCTGGGGGATGCCGAGGTCGACGAGGTTGGCGGCGATCAGCACGCTCGCCTCGATCGAGGCGCCGGTCGCGACAACGGCGATCTGGAACTGGTCGGCGCCGATCTGACGCAGAGCCTCCATGGAGCGCGCGTCGGCCTGCACCGCATGGGTGACTCGGTCTGCCCACTTCTGCACGAGGCCCATGTCGGTGTCGACCACGAGCACCTCGCGATCCTGGCGGTCGAGCTGGCCGGCGGTCGCGGCGCCGAAGCGGCCCAGACCGATCACGAGCACGGGGGCGTCATTGCGGATATCAACCAACGATCGGCCTTTCCTCGGGCAGGCGGAACATGCGCCTGCGGTTGGTGGCCGCGATCGCCGCGGCCATGGTGACGGTTCCGACTCGGCCCGCCCACATGGTGGCGGCGAGCACGTACTTGCCGGCGTCGGGCGCCGACTCGGAGAGCCCCGTGGTGAGCCCGCAGGTGCCGAACGCCGAGATCACCTCGAAAAGCACGATGTCGAGCGGCAGCTTGGTCATGTGCAGCAGGGCGACGGTGGCGGCCGCGACGATGGTGGCTCCCCAGATCACGATCGACACCGCGAGGCGGACGACCTCGTTCGGGATGCTGCGGTCGAAGACCTGCACGTCCTTGTACCCGCGCGCCTCGGCGTAAGCGGCGAGGAAGAGCACGGCGATCGTCGTCACCTTGATGCCGCCCGCGGTGGAGGCCGAGCCGCCTCCGACGAACATGAGCATGTCCATGACGAGCAGGGTCGAACCGTTCATGTCGTTCGGGTCGACGATGCCGAGCCCGCCCGACCGGGTCATCACCGACATGTAGCCGGCGCGCATCACGGTCTGCCAGAAGCTCTCCCCGCCGAACGTCGAAGGGTTGTCGGCCTCGAGCGAGGCGATCGCGAGCCAGCCGAGGATGACGAAGGCGATGGTCGTGGCGAGCGTGAGTTTCGCGTGCAGGCCGAGGCGCTTGTGGGTGCGCCATCCTCGCGCCGCCAGATAGCGGTAGAGCGCGAAGATCACCGGGAATCCGATGCTGCCGAGGAAGACGCCGAGCGCGAGCACCGAGAGCAGGTAGGTGTCGGCGGCGAAGGGCATGAGCCCGTCGGGCATGGGCACGAAGCCGGTGTTGGTGAACGCCGAGGCGGCGAGGTAGAAGCCGTACCAGAGGGCATGCCAGACGTCGTACCCGGCGAGCATGAGCTTCGGGGCGAGCAGCAGCGTCAGGCCGAGCTCGATCACGAGCAGGCTGATGGCGACCGCGGCGAGCAGACCGCCCATCTCGCCGAGGCCGACGGCCTGGCTCTCGCTCGTGCCCTTGACCGCGCGCGCAGGGTTGGTGTCGCTCGCGGCGAGCAGGCGCTGGCGCAGGCCGAGGCGCCGGGTGACGGTGAGGCCGAGGATGCTCGCGAGGGTGAGCACGCCCACGCCGCCGATCTGCAGGCCGGCGAGGATCACCAGGTCGCCGAAGAGCGACCAGTGCTCGGCCATGTTCACGGTCGAGAGGCCGGTCACGCAGATGGCCGAGACGGCGGTGAAGAGGGCGTCGGCGAGCGGCGTCACGGTGCCCGCGCGCGAGGCGATGGGCAGTGAGAGCAGCGCCGTCCAGATGAGGATCAGGCCCGAGAAGACCATCAGGGCGAAGCGCGCCGGCGACGACTGGATCATCGCGTGCATCCAGGTCTTCTGCGACAGCGAGGCCGAAGCGCGCATCGGCGCTGGCATTGCCCTCACGGTTCCTTCTTTCAGCGTTCTCCCGCCGGCCGTCGTGCGGCCGAGCTGCCCGGCCCCGCGTCGTGAGCGGGGCTCGTAGAGTGTCATGCTACTCCGCGGGAGCCTTTTCGGACACAGCCTCGGCGATGCTGGACTACCCTGGAGCCATGCCAGATATTTTCGGGGTCATCTCCGACGCCACAAGACGAGACATTCTGCTCGTACTGCTCGAGCGCCATCAGCACGGCGGCGAGATCAGCGTCTCGGAGATCGTGGCGCAGCTCGAGCTGAGCCAGCCGACCGTCTCGAAGCATCTCAAGGTGCTGCGGGAGGCCGAACTGGTGACGGTGCGCGAGGAGGGCCAGCACCGCTTCTACTCGCTCGACCCGGAGCCGCTCGAGATGGTCGAGGATTTCGTGATCCCCTTCCTCTCGGTGGGCTTCGACACCGAGGTGACGGTCGAGTACGTCTCCGAGACGGGGGAGCTGCTGCCCGATCCGGAGGGTTCGGAGGGCGCGCTCGTCTCGTCGGCGGGTGCTGCCGGCGACGAAGAGGAGGTGCTGCCGGAGGAGCTCGCGAGCGCTGCGGAGAACCTCGGGCGTGCTGTCGCGAGCGCCGAGCACCGGGTCAAGGAGCTCGTGGCCCGTTTCCGTCTGCGCGCCTAGCGCGGCCGTCGCAGGGCCCGCGGATCGCGTTCGGTTTTCGCTCGCGGGCTTCGACCTGTAAGATTGTCTTTTTGTGAGCCACCGATCGCGCGGCTCTGAGATTTTGTGAGGTAACCGTGGGTTCAGTCATCAAGAAGCGCCGTAAGCGTATGTCGAAGAAGAAGCACCGCAAGCTGCTTCGCAAGACGCGTCACCAGCGCCGCAACAAGAAGTAACGCGGTCTCGAGCCCGGCCTCTTTCGGGAGGCTGGTCGGGATGGGAGCGCCGTGCCCTCGCGCGGCGCTCTTTCGCATACCCCCACTACACTTGGTCGGGTGCCGAAGCGAGTCGAGATCACCCTGCTGTCCAAGCCGGGCTGCCATCTCTGCGACGATGCGCGGGCGGTCATCGATCAGGTGAGATCGGCGTTCGAGGGGACGAGGATCGACACCGTCCTCGACGAGGTGAACATCCTCGATGACCCGCAGCTGGCCCGCCTGCACGCAGAGGACATCCCAGTGGTGCTCGTGAACGGCCGCCGCCACGCCATCTGGCGGGTGGACGCCGCGCGCCTCGCCGCCGCGGTCGAAAAAGCAGCCAGACCCCGCCTGTTCGGGCGGTGAACCGAGGAGAGACATGCCCCTGCGCCACATCGTCACCTGGAAGCTCAGCGGAGAGACCCGCGAGCAGCGCGACGCACAGGCCGCCGAGATCGTCGCGGCCCTCACGCCGCTCACCGAGACGGTGCCGAGCGTGCGCGCGCTCTCGGTGCACAGGAACGAGCTCTTCGACGGCGACAACTGGGATGTGACGCTCATCGCCGACTTCGACGACGCGGAGGGCCTCGCCGCCTATGCGACGCACCCCGAGCATCTCGAAGCCGGCAAGGTCATCAAGAGCCATTCGATCGGTCGCGTCGCGACCGACTTCACGGTCTGAGAAGAGACGGTGGCAGCCCCGACCCCGTTCCCCGTGGCCGCGGATGTGGTCGCGCTCGTGCCGGA
>JBEBTD010000005.1:0-31302 GCA_040393965.1 Leucobacter soli
GGGGCTCCATCACCGGGGTCGCGCTCGGCTCCATGCTGCCTGAGCCCATCGAGGGATTCGAGTTCGCACTCGTCTCGTTGTTCATCGTGATGGCGCTCGATGCGGCGCGCAGCCGCAGGGAGATCCCCTCCGTCGTGCTCGCCGGGCTCTCGGTCGCCTTCGCGATGGTCGCGTTCCCCGGCGCGCAGGTGCTCGCGGCACTCGTGACCTTCACGCTGCTGCTCACCGCGAGATATCTGTGGGATCGCTCGCGCGGCCGGACGGCGCACGAGGAGCGCAACGAGAACGAGAGCGACGAGGATCGCCATGCCTGAGCTCGGCTACACGATCGCGGCCGTCGCCATCGCCGGCGTCATCACTCTGCTGCTGCGCGCGCTCCCCTTCGCAGTGCTGAAGCCGCTGCGCCGGTCGAGGTTCGTGAAGCGCTTCGGTCAGTGGATGCCGGCCGGACTGCTGCTCATCCTCGCCGTGGTCATGCTCGCCGGAGAGATCGCCGCGCGTCCGGGGAAGCTCTGGGTCGTCGCGGTGGCGACGGCGGTGACCGTGCTCGTGCACCTGTTCGGCGGCCGAAGGGCGCTGCTCAGCATCATCGCGGGCACCGCTGTCTACGTGGTGCTGCTCAACTTCTTCTGACGGGTTCCTCCGAGACGGCAGCCGATCCCTGTGCCGTTCCGAGGCGGCGAACCGGAAGCAATACGGCAGTAGATGCGGCTTCGACCGCGCGCGGGTCGCGTCTACTGCCGTATTGCGGGGAGCGAATAGGCCTGACCGTTAAGTGCCGTACGGGGGCGGTCTGGCGGGACGCAGCGTCAGGCGAGACGCACTCGAAGGGAGTCGACCCGTTCGACGATGAGCTCGCTCGCCGCCCACCGGCGCTGCACGACGTCGACGATCTCGCCGAGCGCCTCGCGGTCGAGACCCGGCTGCAGCACCAGTACCGCGTCGGCCTCGGGGGCGAGCAGCCTGGCTTCCGGATCGCCCGGGGCGAGGCGGATGTCGAACACCCGCGGATCCTCGTCCCTCGCCTCGCGGAAGGCTCGCTGCACCGCCTCGTCCGCCCATGACGGCACCGCGCGGCGGGCAAGCGCGACCGCCTCGAGCTGGGTGCGCCGAACCCCGAGCTCGCGCTCGGGCGTGCCCGCGTCGACGATGATGAGATCGGTCTGCTCCTGCGCCGCCGCGAGCGCCGCCTGCGGCATCGGCACCGGAATCGGTCGCGCCTCCGGGTTCCAGGCCCGCATCGCGTCGACGGAGCTGAAGACCGGCATCGCCCGGCGCCCGTCCGGGCTCGCCACGGTCACGATCGACAATTCCTGCGTCTTCTCGACCGTGCGCCCCTCGGGGGTCACGCCGAGGTCTCCGGCCTCCGCGAGCAGCGGGATGAGCACGCGACTGTCCGAGAGGGCGAGGAGCGCCTTGGAGTGCGCCTCGGCCAGGTCGCCGAGAGCATCGGCGGAGCCGGATCCACGTCGATACGCCTCGGCGGCGGTGCGCAACGCCCGCACCGCCGCCACGAGCGGCTCGGGGGCGCTGCCGTCGTCGTCGGCGAAGGCGGTCTCGTGATGGTCGAAGCTGCGGCCCTCCCAGGGGAAGCCGGCGGAGTCCGCCGCGCCTCCGGGCACGAGGGAGGCCGGCACGCCCGTCGAGCGGGGGGCATCGCCCGTCGAGGGCAGCTTCCTGATCGCCATGCTCGCCTGTGCCCGGGGGCTACCTGCCGGCGACGTCGAGCGCGGCGGGCAGCGTGAACGCACCCGCGTAGAGCGCCTTGCCGACGATCGCGCCCTCGACGCCGAGCGAGACGAGCTCGCGCAGCGCGACGATGTCGTCGAGGCTCGACACGCCGCCGGATGCGACGACCGGGCGGTCGGTACGGGCGCAGACCTGCTTCAGCAGTTCGACGTTGGGGCCGCGGAGCGTGCCGTCCTTGGTGACGTCGGTCACGACGTAGCGAGGGCAGTTCGCATCCTCGAGCCGCTCGAGCACCTCCCAGAGGTTGCCCCCCTCCTGCGTCCAGCCGCGGGCGGCGAGAGTCTCGCCGCGCACGTCGAGGCCCACCGCGATCTGCTCGCCGTAGCGGGCGATGACAGCGCGCGTCCACTCGGGGTTCTCGAGCGCCGCAGTGCCGAGGTTGACACGGGTCGCGCCGAGTTCGAGGGCCGCCTCGAGGCTCGCATCATCGCGGATGCCGCCCGAGAGCTCGACCTTGACGCGCTTGGACTGCTTCACGACCTTGCGCAGCAGCGCCGCGTTGCTGCCGCGTCCGAAGGCCGCGTCGAGGTCGACGAGATGGATCCACTCCGCGCCCTGCTCGATCCAGTCGAGCGCCGCGTCGACGGGGCTGCCGTAGCTGGTCTCGGTGCCGGCCTCACCCTGGGTGAGACGGACGGCCTTGCCGTCGGCGACGTCGACGGCGGGCAGCAGTTCGAGCTTCGGCTGCATGCTGAGTACGGTCATCGGGTTCTGCTTCTTTCGTCTTTCGTGGCTGCGATGCGGATGTCTGTGGAGCGTGCGACGAGGATCGCCGGGGCTAGAGCGACTCGACCCAGTTGCGCAGCAGGCGGATGCCCGCCTCCCCCGACTTCTCGGGGTGGAACTGGGTGGCGGTGAGGGGACCGTTCTCGACGGCGGCGATGAAGCGCTCGCCGTGCTCCGCCCAGGTGACCTTCGGCTTCGTGGCGGTACTGCGTCCATCGATCGACCAGTCGGTCGCGGCGTAGCTGTGCACGAAGTAGAAGCGCTCCTGCTCGATGCCGGCGAAGAGCACGGTGCCTTCGGGCACGTCGACCGTGTTCCAGCCCATATGGGGAAGGCGATCGGCCTCCAGGCGGTGCACGGTGCCGGGCCACTGGCCGAGCCCCTCGCTCTCGATGCCGTGCTCGATGCCTCGCTCGAACATGACCTGCTCGCCCACGCAGATGCCGAGCACGGGTCGACCGCCGGCGAGCCTCCGATCGATCAGTTCGTCGCCGCGCACCCGGCGCAACTGGCGCATCACGGCGTCGAACGCCCCGACGCCCGGTACGAGCAGGCCGTCGGCCCGCATCACCGTCTCGGGATCGGCGGTCAGCACGACCTCGGCGCCCGCGGCTTCGAGGGCCTTCACGACCGAGTGCACATTGCCCGAACCGTAGTCGAGCACGGCGACGAGCTTGCGAGGAGCCGTGTCATCGACGGATCTGCCTTCGCTCACAGTTTGCCCTTGGTGCTCGGGATGCCGTTCACGAGGGGGTCGAGCGCCTTGGCCTGGCGGAAGGCGCGGGCGAAGGCCTTGAACTCGGCTTCGGCGATGTGGTGCGGGTCGCGTCCCTCGATGAGCTTCAGGTGCACCGTGAGACGCGCGTTGAGGGTGAGCGCCTCGAAGAAGTGGCGCACCATGCTGCCGGTGAAGTGCCCGCCGATGAGGTGGAACTCGTAGCCGGCGGGCTCGCCGCCGTGCACGAGATACGGGCGGCCGGAGATGTCGACGACGGCCTGTGCGAGCGCCTCGTCGAGCGGCACGAGAGCGTCGCCGTAACGAGCGATGCCCCGCTTGTCGCCGAGAGCCTCGAGCAGGGCCTGGCCGAGCAGGATGCCCGTGTCCTCCACCGTGTGGTGCACGTCGATGTGGGTGTCGCCCTCGGCTCGGATGGTGAGGTCGGTCAGCGAGTGCCGCGCGAGCGCCGTGAGCATATGGTCGAAGAACGGCACGCCCGTCGAGACTTCGGCTTCGCCGGTGCCGTCGAGATCGACGCTGAGGCTGATCTGGGACTCGCTCGTGACGCGTTCGAGCGAGGCGGTGCGGGGGGCGTTCGACATAGGAACAATCCTATTCGGTTATTCGGCGGGCCGTTGCGCGTGCTCCTCCCCGGCGGGGATGCGACGGGCCGAGGCGCGACGGCCGGCGGCGACCGCGACCCAGGCGCCCGCGAGCACCGCGAACACGAGCAGCACGAGCCAGTCGGGCACCGCGGCGGTGGCGAGCATGACACCCGATTCGAGCCTGGCCTGATCGGTCGCGCCGAGCACGCCGCCCAGCGAGGTCGTTCCCTGCGTCGCGAGCAGCAGCACGCCGATCAGCGCGGTCAGCGCGCCTCCCACGACGTTCGTCCAGGCGTTGCGCCAGCGGCCGATCACGAGTTCGCGGGGGCGCACCAGGCGCTGCACGGCGGGCAACCGGTTCCAGAGCAGGGCGAGCAGCAGGAGCGGCAGCACCATGCCTGCGGCGAAGACGAGCAGCACAAGCCCGCCGAACAGCGGGTCTCCGCCGAATGCGGCGAAGGTGAGGGCCGCGCCGAGGAGCGGCCCCGCGCACACCCCCGCCAGACCGTACACGGTGCCGAGGGCGAACACCGAGGCGATCGAGGCGCCCCGGGCGCTCCGCTGCCGGATCGCTCCGGGGATTCGGACGCCGAGCATCAGGGCGAGGCCGAGCACGATCACGAGGATCGACGCGATGGTCACGAGCTCGAAGCGGAAGCGGTTCACCCATGCCCCGAGCGTGCCCGCGAGCATTCCGAGGGGCACGAGCGCCGTGGCGAGGCCGGCGAAGAAGACGCCGGTGCGGGCGAGCAGCGCGGCCGGGCTCGTGAAGGCGTAGGCGAAAAATGCAGGCAGCAGCATCACCGAGCACGGGCTCAGCAGCGTGAGCACGCCGCCGAGAAAGGCTCCGAGCAGGCTGAGGTTCATGATCGTCGAGCCCCTGGTCTCGCCGCTCTCAGCTCTCGGCGAGCTGCTCGTCGAGGAACTGGCGGAAGCTCTCGATGGGCTGCGCCCCGCTGAAGGCCTGCTCGCCGACCGCGAAGAAGGGCACACCGCTCACGCCGAGCTGCTGAGCACGGCTCGTGCTCTCCTGCACCGCGGCCACGAAATCGTCGCGCTGCATGTCCGCCTCGAAGCGCTCGAGGTCGGGCACGCCCGCCTGCTCGGCGAACAGGAGCAGCTGCTCGACCGGCAGCTCGGGGTGCCCGCTCTCGGGGGCCGCCTCGTAGACGGCGCTCACGAACTCGAAGTACCTGCCCTGCTCCCCGGCGGCGCGCGCCGCCGCGGCCGCGCGAAGCGACTCGTCGCCGAAGTAGGCCACGTCGTGCATCTCGATGCGCACCTCGCCCGAGTCCACGTACTCCTCGACGAGCTGCGGGAAGGTGTCGCGCGAGAACACCGCGCAGAAGGGGCAGCGGAAATCGATCCACTCGTTCAGCACGACGGGGGCGTCGATCACGCCGATCGCCATCGGGTCTCCCTCGATGCGACGCTCGAGTTGCACGGCCCCGTCCGCGTTCGTGCCGTCGGGCGCCGGGTCGCCGATCTCGGACGCACCGCCTCCCGCGCCGTTCTCACCGGGCGCCTGTGCCGCGGCCCCTTCCCCGGCCTCCGGACTTCCGGCCCCCGCCCACTGCACGCCGCCGAACACGAGGGCGGCGATCGCCAGCGCTCCGAGCAGCAGGTTGAGTGTGCGAGAGCGGCGGAGCTTGCGCTCGAGTTCGTGACGGGGCATGGCTTCGAGAGGCGTAGTCATACCCTCCAGGGTATACGAGACACCTGTACGAATGCTCCAGCGAGGCGGAGACGCCCCTCAGCGGCGGGCGCCGCCGGGGCCGAGCGCAGCAATCGCCTCGATGAGCGCGGTCGTCTCGTCCGCGGTGCCTGCGGTGAGCCGCAGGTGGCCCCCGATGCCGAGGTTGCGGATCAGGATGCCCTGCGCACGCAGCGCCTCGAAGGTCGCGGCCGGGTCGTCGAAGCCGCCCACGAGCAGGAAGTTCGCGCCGGACGGGTGCACGCGGTAGCCGAGGGCTTCGAGTGCCTCGGCGAGGCGGTCACGCTGCCCGCGGATGTCCGCCACGGTGGCGAGCATCTCGTCCGAGTGTCGCAGCGCGGCGGTCGCGGCGGCCTGGGTGAGGGCGGAGAGGTGGTACGGGAGTCGCACGAGGCGCAGCGCGTCGACGACAGCCGCGTCAGTGGCGAGATAGCCGAGGCGCACGCCTGCGAAGGCGAAGGCCTTGCTCATCGTGCGCGACACCATGAGCCGGGGGCGACCGGCCAGCAGTCGCAGGGCGCTGGGGTGCGCATCGTCGAACTCGTGGTAGGCCTCGTCGACGACGAGCATGCCATCGAAGGCCTCGTAGGCGGCCTCGACGACTTCGAGGTCGAGCGATGTGCCCGTGGGGTTGTTGGGGCCGCAGAGGATCGCGACGTTCGGGCGATGCTCGCCGAGCGCCGCCGAGACGAGCTCGGGCGTGAGGGCGTAGTCGTCCGGGCGGGGTACGGCGATCCACTCCGTGTCGGTGCCGTCGGCGAGCAACGGGTACATCGAGTAGGTCGGGGTGAAGCTCAGCAGGCTGCGGCCCGGCCCGCCGAAGGCCTGTAGCACCTGCTGCAGCACCTCGTTGGAGCCGTTGGCGGCCCACACGCGGCTCGCATCGAGACCGTGACCGAGGTAGCTCGCGAGGGACTCGCGCAGCTCCATGAACTCGCGATCCGGGTATCGGTTCACCCCGCGGACGGCTTCGGCGAGCGAGGCGACGATGTCTTCGAGCACGCTCTCGGGGAGCGGGTGTGTGTTCTCATTGACGTTGAGGCTCACAGGCACCGGATCCTGCGGAGCGCCGTAGGGCTCCTTGCCGACGAGGTTGGAGCGCAGAGGAAGGTCGCTGAGGCTAGTCACCCGACCAGTGTATTGGGCAGAGGGACGCGAATCGGCGCGGTCGTCACATGCCGAGGTCGGCGGCGGTCACGACGCCCGGCGCCTCGGCGTAGCGCAGCGGCACCGCGATGGGCTGCCCCGCCTGCACCCCCGAGCCGTCGAGCTGGTTCAGGCGCACGATCTCGGCGACCAAGTCGCGGGGATCGGCCTCGGGGTCGATCTCGACCGCGAGCTCCCACAGCGACGCGCCGGGCTGCACCACGACATACCCGAACTCCGCGCTGCCGGCTTCGCCGGTGGCGACGGCCTGCGAGCCGCCGAACATGGCCGCCACGGCGAGCACGCCCACGACGAGCAGCGTCGAAAGAGCGCCGAAGACTGCGCGACCCCGCTTGGTGAGCCGCAGCTTGCCGCTCGACGTCGAGCCGGCGACTGAGTGCGCGCCTGCGAGCGATGCGGTGTCGATGATCGATGCGGTCATGGTCGGGTTCTCCTTGATTACGCGCCCACCCGCCAAGCGGGTAGAACATCTGTTTCGAATGTATCTTCGATTTTCGAAACCCGCAACCCCGATGTTCGAATATTTGCGCGAATTTTTCTCGCGACACTCGAACACATCTTTGACCTGATTCGAACACTGGGGCTAGGGTTTCGAGTTAAGAGACACTGAACCAGCCACCACTGACATTTACGTCTCGAAGTCAGACCCACGTTCGCACCGCGAGCCCGAGACGCGATGGACACCGCCGTCGCAGAGCAGAATGAGGACGAGATGAGCGCAGACGCCACGGGCCGCCCGCCCAAGCCGTTGACCGAGAAGCAGCAGGCCATCCTCGAGTTCATCTCGCGCTCCGTCGAGAGCCGCGGTTACCCCCCGAGCATGCGCGAGATCGGCGACGCGGTCGGACTCTCCTCGCTCTCGAGCGTCACGCACCAGCTGAGCCGCCTCGAGCTAGCCGGATTCCTGCGCCGCGATCCGAACCGCCCTCGTGCGCTCGAGGTGCTGACCGAACTCGCGAGCACGAGCCAGGCGATCGCCGACTCGCCGCAGGTGCAGCCCGAGGAGACCGCCTACGTGCCGCTCGTCGGCCGCATCGCTGCCGGCGTGCCCATCACCGCCGAGCAGCAGGTCGAAGAGCTCGTGCCCCTTCCCCGCCAGCTGGTAGGCGACGGGCAGCTCTTCATGCTCAAGGTGTACGGCGACTCCATGATCGATGCGGCCATATGCGATGGCGACTTCGTCGTGGTGCGCCAGCAGCGCGACGCCGAGAACGGCGACATCGTCGCCGCGATGCTCGACGGCGAGGCCACCGTCAAGGTGTTCCGACGCCGAGACGGGCACACCTGGCTGCTCCCCCGCAACAGCGCCTTCGAGCCGATCCTCGGAGACCATGCCGAGGTGCTCGGCAAGGTGGTCGCCGTCTTCCGCTCGGTGTAGCTCTTCCGCTCGGTATAGCTCAGATCGCCGCGAGCAGATCGATCTCGCGCAGCACTGCGAGCACCTGCTCATGGCGGTTGAAGGTGTAGAGATGGATCGACGGCGCTCCGCCGGCCAGCAGCTCGCGACTCAGCTCGATCGCATGCTCGACGCCGAGTTCGGGCGCGAATCCACCGGCCTCGTCCATCGCCCGTGCGAGATCCGCGGGCGCCGGCCTGCCTGCGAGCGAGGCGACCTTGCGCAGCTGGGCGCTCGTGGCGACCGGCATGAGCCCGGGGAGCACGGGGATGGTGAGCCCGCGATCCCGGGAGTCGGCGACGAAGGAGAGGTATTCCTCGGCGCGGAAGAACAGCTGGGTGATGGCGAGCTGGGCGCCCGCCTCCTGCTTGGCGATGAGCCAGTCGATGTCGGCCTCGCGTGAGCGAGAGAGCGGATGCCCGTTGGGGTAGGCTGCGACGGCGGTGCGCCCGACGCTCGTGAGCGGCGGCCGCTCCTCGCGCACTTCGGCGATGAGCCGAACCAGGTCGAGCGACGAGAGCGAGCCGGCGACCGCGGCGTCGCGCTCGGAGCTGCCACGGGGCGGATCGCCGCGCAGGGCGAGAAAGTCGTGCACGCCCGCATCCATGATGCCGTGGATCGTGTTCCGCACCGCCTCGCGGCTCTCCCCCACCGTGGTCAGGTGCGCGAGCGGCAGCGCATCGCTGTGGTCGCGGAGATATCGGAGCAGATCGAGCGAGGCGTCGCGGTTGGAACCGTTCGCACCGTAGGTGACCGAGATGAAGTCGGGGTTCACAGCGGCGAGGTGCTGCACCGAGTTGCCGAGCGCGAGCGCCGCGGCACCCGTGCGAGCGGGGAACACCTCGAAGGAGAATCGCGCGCGCGTCGGAGCGCTGCCGGTGAGCAGCAGCGCGCTCACGAGGCCGCTCCGGCGAGCTCCTCGCCCGCGAGACGGGTGCCCCGAACACGGGCGGCGATCTTCGCGAAGGCCACATCCCGAGCGAAGTCGGGCGAGCCGTGGCGGGGCTTCTCGTCGATCAGGTAGGGAGAGAAGCCGCAGTCGTCCGTCGACCCGAGCTGTTCCGCCGGGATGAACCGCGCGGCCTTCACCAGCTGATCTCGCACCTGCTCCGCGGTTTCGAGCCTCGGGTTGGTCGGGTTGGTGACGCCGAGGAGCACGCGGGGGCCGGGGCCGGCCGAATCCGGTCGGCGACGAAGCTGGGCGCCCACGAGCCTGGCCACGCGGTCGGCATCGGGCTCCCCCGCGGCTTGCACGAGGAAGTATCCGGCCTCGATCTGGAAGAGCTCTGGGAGCAGCTCGGCGTAGTCGACATCGGCGCTGTGCGCCGAGTCGTTGTCATTGCCCGGACAGGTGTGCACGCCCACTGCCCGCCGCAAGCCGGCTGGCAGACGGTCGAGCACCCGATTGATGAGCTCGATGAACCCTCCGAGTGCGTGCGGCCCGGCCCAGGGAGCGCGCAGATCCCTGCGCAGTGCGAGACGCCCCTCGGTGAAGTCGATCGAGACCCGCGCCGCTCCGACGTCGAAGCAGCGCACGATGTCCTCCGCGCAGCCCTCGACGACGTCGCCGAGGAACTCCTCACGGGAGTAGTCCCCGAGCCCGCTCTCCGGCACCATGAGGGAGAGCATCGAGGGCGAGACGACCGCCTGTTTGAGCGGCAGCTCGGTGAACTCGCGAGCGCTTCTCACGTCGTCCGAGGCCCAGCCTCGGAAGCGGAATGGTGCCCGGGCGAGGCTCGGGATGACGCGGTGGTGCCCGTCGGCGAAGACGGCGAAGACCGGCCCGGCCTCGATCCCCTGCTCCTCGAGCGAGGTGCCGAGGGGGTAGCTCGCGAAGCTCTGCCGGCGCTGCTCGCCATCGCTCAGAATGGGCGAGCCGGTCTCGGCCATGCGCCGCAGGGTGTCGCGCACGGCGTGCTGCTGAGCCTCCTCGAGCCGCTCGGGCGAGAGCAGCCCGATCTCGGCGTCGAGCACCGCCTGCTGCAGCGCCGATGGGCGGGGCAACGACCCCACCGGCTCCGTCGGCAGCTCGTCGGCCGGCCAGGGGTCGCTCGGACAGGGATCGCTCATGCCAGCTCGGCGCGAACCGTCTGAGCCGCCTGCACGAGCCCCCTGAGACTCGCCACGGTCTCCTCATAGCCGCGGGTCTTGAGGCCGCAGTCGGGGTTGACCCAGAGCTGCTCGCCGGGAATGCGGGCCGCCGCGATGCGGATCAGCTCCGCCTGCTCCTCGGGGCTCGGGATGCGGGGCGAGTGGATGTCGTAGACGCCCGGGCCGATGCCGCGCGAGTAGCCGTGATCGCCGAGCGGCTCGACGACGTCCATCCGGCTGCGCGCGGCCTCGATCGAGGTCACGTCGGCGTCGAGGCCGTCGACGGCTTCGATGATCTCGCCGAACTCCGAGTAGCAGAGGTGCGTATGGATCTGCACTTCGGGCGCGGCGCCGGAGGTCGCGAGGCGGAAGGCCCCGACCGACCAGTCGAGGTAGGCGGCCTGGCGATCCTCGTCGAGCGGAAGCAGCTCGCGCAGCGCGGGCTCGTCCACCTGCACCACCCTGATTCCGGCCTCGACGAGGTCGTCGATCTCGTCGCGCAGGGCGAGCGCGACCTGGGTAGCGGTGTCGCCGAGGGGCTGGTCGTCGCGCACGAACGACCATGCGAGGATCGTGACGGGGCCCGTGAGCATGCCCTTCACGAGACGATCGGTGAGCGACTGGGCGAAGGCGCTCCACCCGACGGTGATGGGAGCGGGCCGCGAGACGTCGCCCCAGAGGATCGAGGGCCGAGTGGCTCGGCTGCCGTAGCTCTGCACCCAGCCGTGCTCGGTCACTGCGAAGCCGTCGAGGTGCTCGGCGAAGTACTGCACCATGTCGTTGCGCTCGGCCTCGCCGTGCACGAGCACGTCGAGCCCGATCTCCTCCTGCAGGCGGATGACGCGCTCGATCTCGGCGCGCAGGAAGCCGTCGTAGGCCGCCTGGTCGATCTCACCGCGGGTGAACGCGGCGCGCGCCTTGCGGATCTCGGTGGTCTGGGGGAAGGAGCCGATGGTGGTGGTGGCGAACTTCGGGATGCCGAGGGCCTGCTGGGCGTCGCGGCGGGCCTGCTCGTCGGCGCGGCGGCGGTCGGTCTCGCCGACGGCCTCGACGCGTGCGCGGATCGAATCGACACGCACGCCAGGGGCGGCTGCGCGGTCGGCGAGCGCCGCCTCGGTCTCGGCGAGCTCGACCTCGATGGACTCCGCGCCCTGATCGAGGCCGCGGGCGAGGATCGCCACCTGCTCGACCTTCTGATCCGCGAAGGCGAGCCACGACTTGAGCCGAGCGTCGAGCCGGCTCTCGTCGTTCACGTCGTGGGGCACGTGCTGCAGGTTGTTCGAGGTGCCGATGACGGTGTCGATGCCTGCCAGCTTGAGATCCTGCGAGACCTTGGAGGCGATGCGCAGATCGGTGCGCCAGATGTTGCGGCCGTCGATGAGGCCCGCGACGAGCTGCGTGTCCTGGAAGGCGGCGGCGAGCTCGAGCGATTCGAAGGAGCCTGCGGGCAGCGTGCCGCGCACGAGGTCGGCGTGCACCGCTTCAACGGGAAGCTGCGCGAGGCGCTTCAGCGAGCTCGAGGAGTCGCCGTACGGCGCGGTGAGCAGGATCTGCGGACGCGCCTCGGCCGCGCCGAGCACCCGGTAGGCGCGTTCCACGAGCGCAAGGGTCTGCTCGCGACCCGTGGGCAGCGAGTCGCTCACGAGGGCGGGTTCGTCGAGCTGCACCCAGCCGGCGCCCGCTGCGGCGAGGGAGCCGAGCAGTTCGGCGTAGACGGCGACGAGCTCGTCGAGACGGTCGATGGGAGAGAAGCCCTCGCCCGCCTCGTCGCTCGCCTTGGCGAGCAGCAGATAGGTGACCGGGCCGACGAGCACGGGACGCGACTCGACGCCCTGCCGCTTCGCCTCGTCGAACTGCTCGACGAGGGCGGCGGCGTTCGCGGCGAAGGCAGTGCGCTCGTCGATCTCCGGCACGCTGTAGTGGTAGTTGGTGTCGAACCACTTGGTCATCTCGAGCGGCTGGTGATCCCGGTCGCCGCGGGCGAGCGCGAAGTAGAGGTCGAGATCGCTCGCGCCCTCGCGTGCAGCCACATCAGCGAACCGGCCGGGCACGGCGCCGACGGCGAGAGTCGCATCGAGCACCTGGTCGTAGAAACTGAAGCCCTCGGGCACCGCGCCGCCCGCGGCGGGCAGGCCCAGTTCGACGAGGCGGGCGCGAGTCGCGGAGCGCAGCTCGGCGGCGCGGCGCTGCAGCTCGGCCTGGTCGATGTCGCCCTTCCAATAGCTCTCGACGGCGCGCTTCAGCTCGCGGCGGCGGCCGATGCGGGGGTAGCCGAGGATCGTGGCGGAGGGCAGGGTGCTGCGGTGCGACATGTGCTTCTTTCGGTATCGGCTCTCGGATCCGGGCGCATGGTCGCCTGATCCATGGGAACGCTTCCGAGCGTAATGAAGCACCGGCACGGCCCGCCCGATGGTGTCGAACGGTTACCGAGTGTTACCGATTGTGAAGCCCCGCGCTTCGCGGAGCGCGGCGCTCAGCCGACGAGGTAGGGCTCGAGTTTGGAGAGCGTCTCGGCGCCGACGAAGGCGTGCACCCTCGTACCGGCTTCGACGTACTCCGTGTCGAGCACGCGGTTGCGCTCGTGCAGCTCGGCCACGAGCTCGCCGCGATCGTAGGGCACGGTCACGGTTACCTCGCGGTCGGGCACGGGGAGCGCGGCCGCGATGCGCGCCTTGAGCTCGTCGAGGCCCTCGCCGGTGCGGGCCGAGACGAACACCGAGTCGGGCGCGAGCCCGTGCAGCACGAGACGCTGGGCCTCGTCGATGAGGTCGCTCTTGTTGAAGGCGACGATCTCGGGAATGCCCTGCGCGTCGACCTCGGCGATGACCTCGCGCACGGTGCGCAGCTGGGCCGCGGGGTCGGGGTGGGAGCCGTCGACCACATGCACGATCACATCGGCGTCGGCGACCTCCTCGAACGTCGAGCGGAATGCCTCGACGAGCTGGTGCGGCAGATTGCGCACGAAGCCGACGGTGTCGGCATAGGTGAAGCGGCGCCCATCGGCGGTCTCCGCATGCCGAACCGTGGTGTCGAGCGTCGCGAAGAGCTGGTTCTGCACGAGGGCCTCGGCGCCGGTCAGGCGGTTGAGCAGGCTCGACTTGCCCGCGTTCGTGTAGCCGGCGATCGCCACGGAGGGCACCTCGCCGCGCTTGCGGTTGGCGCGTTTGGCCTCGCGGGCGGGCGCGAAGCCCTTGATCTGCTGGCGCAGCTTCGCCATGCGGGTATTGATGCGGCGACGGTCGAGCTCGATCTTCGTCTCGCCGGGGCCGCGCGAGCCCATGCCGGCGCCGCCGGCGCCCACTTGGCCGCCCGCCTGGCGCGACATCGACTCACCCCAGCCGCGCAGACGGGGCAGCAGGTACTCGAGCTGCGCGAGCTCGACCTGGGCTTTGCCCTCGCGGCTCTTTGCATGCTGGCTGAAGATGTCGAGGATCACGGCCGTCCGGTCGATGACCTTGACCTTCACCACGTCTTCGAGCGCGCGGCGCTGAGAGGGCGCGAGCTCGGTGTCGGCGATCACCGTGTCGGCGCCGACCGCGGCTACGAGCTCGGCGAGCTCCTGCGCCTTGCCCTTGCCGAGGTAGGTCGCGGGGTCTGGGTTGGCTCGGCGCTGCAGCAGGCCGTCGAGTACCTCGGCACCCGCCGTCTCGGCGAGCGCAGCGAGCTCGCGGAGCGAGTTCTCGGCGTCTTCGAGCCCCTGCTTGGAGCTGGCGGAGTACACGCCGATGAGCACGACCTTCTCGAGTCGCAGCTGGCGGTACTCGACCTCGGTCACGTCTTCGAGCTCGGTGGAGAGACCGGGCACGCGGCGCAGGGAGGCGCGCTGCTCGCGCTCGAGTCGGATCGCGTCGTAGTCGCCGGCCTCGAACTCGTGGGCCTCGTCGCCGAGCGCCTGGGCGCCGCCGAGGTCGCGGATCACCGTGGCGCCGCTCGCCCTCGAGGCGCGCTCGAGCACCCGGTCGAGCGCGTCGATCGAGTCGTCCCCGTCACTGGCGTCGGGGTTCGCGCCGTCGAGTTCGTCGAGGGCGGGGGGAAGCGCATCGTCGTAGTCGTGCGCGTCGAGTTCGTGCTTCTTCGTCATCTGGTTCTCAAGTGTACGCAGCGCGCCGCGGCGAGCACAGGGCTGTTCACCCACAGCGCAGCGCGGCGACGGGAGCGGGCGATCCCCGTCGTCCTGGAATACTGGTGTGGTGAGCGAGCATTACTTCAGCGAGGCCCCCTCGGGCGACTTCCGCCCCCGCGAGATCGAAGTGAGGCTCGCAGGCGAGCCGCGCCGCGTCGTGACGGCCGGTGGGGTCTTCAGCCCCGAGCACCTCGACCGCGGCACGGAGATCCTGCTGCGCACGGTGGACGCGCGGCGCGAGGAAGAAGGGTACGGTACGAGCGACGAGGATCACGGCCCGCTGCTCGACCTCGGCTGCGGTTGGGGGCCCATCGCCCTCTCGGCGGCGCTCGCCGCTCCCGGTCGCGAGGTCTGGGCGGTCGACGTGAACGCGCGCTCTCGGGAGCTGACAGCCGAGAACGCGCGCCGCCTCGGGCTGTCCGAGGTGCGGGTCGCCTCGCCGGAGGAGGTTCCGGCGGGGTTGCGATTCGGCGCGATCCACTCGAACCCGCCGATCCGAGTGGGCAAGCAGGCGCTGCACGATATGCTGCGGCTCTGGCTGCCCAGGCTCACACCGGGCGGCGCCGCCTATCTCGTGGTCGCGAAGCACCTCGGCGCCGATTCGCTGCAGAGCTGGATCGCCGCGGAGTTCGACGGGCTCGAGGTGAGTCGCATCGCCCGCGACAAGGGTTTCCACGTGATCGAGGCGCGCGCGGAGGAGTGATCGCGCTTCGGCCCGCAGTGCGATCTCGGCTCGCGCCGCGGTGCGCGGTGGTCGAGATCCTACGTTTCGCTCGAGATCCTACGTTTTCGCGCGGAAATAACGTGGGATCTCGGCGCGATCATAGGATCTCGGCGAGAGGTGCGGCGGCTCGGGGCGAGGCGGCGGCTCGGGGCGAGGTCGCGGCTCAGGGCAGAGCTGGCGGCTCAGGGCAGAGCGATCGTGCCCGAGTAGACCAGCTCGGCTGGGCCGCTGAGCGAGACGTGCTCGCCCTCCTCCGTGGGGAACATGCGCACGGCGAGACGGCCACCGGGCACCTGCACGCTCCAGCTGTTGGGCATGTCCTCGCCGCCCCAGTGCCGGAAGGCCAGCGCAGCCGCGGCAGTGCCGGTGCCGCAGGAGAGCGTCTCGCCCGATCCTCGTTCATGCACGCGCATACGGATGCGGGCGACACCGTCCTTGAGGAACGGATCCTCGGGCACGACGAACTCGACGTTCGCACCGTGCTCGGGCAGGGGCCCGAGTTCCGGAGCCTGCGCCAGGTCGAGCGCGTCGAGCTTCGCATCGTCGGAGAGCACCGTCACGACATGCGGATTGCCGAGATCGATGCCGAGCCCCGGGCGCGAGACGTGCAGCCCTCGGGCATTGACGAGGTACTCCTCGCCCAGCTTCCAGCGTCCGAGATCGACGGTGTAGCCGGAGACACCCGCGAGCACGTCTTTGACTCCGGCGCGCGTGCCGATCGGCAGGGTGTCGCGGCGCTCCGGCGAGACCAGGCCCTCGCTGATCAGGTAGTGGGCATAGACGCGGATGCCGTTGCCGCACATCTCGGCGGGGGTGCCGTCGGCGTTGTGATAGTCCATGAACCACTCGGCCTCGGGCTCCGCTTCGAGGATCGCGCTCCCTTCGGGCAGCGCCTTCGAACGGACGGCGCGAATGACCCCATCGGCGCCGACGCCGAAATGGCGGTCGCAGATGAAGCGAATGCGCTCCGGGGTGAGGTCGATCTCGCCATCGGGGTCCGTGAACAGCACGAAGTCGTTGCCGGTGCCATGGCCCTTGGTGAAGCTGAGTTCGGTCACTCCCCCAGTGTACGTGCTAGCTCAACCAGGCCGAGGGATCCTCGTCTGCGATGCGGGGCGCCGACCGCAGTGCCGAGCGCACAGATGACACGCTTGACGTACTACGACAGACATACTATGTTTGGCATATGGAAACGCTCACACCCATGAGACGAGAGGAACGACGATGATCAGCGCAGACGCGATCCGCGGCTACATCGACCTGATGATCCTCTCGCGACTGCGCAAGGGGCCCTCCTACGCCTACGAGCTCGCCCAGCAGATCACCGCCGTCACCGGGGCCGACTACACCATCAAGCAGACCACCCTCTATTCGGCGGTCAAACGACTCGAGAACGCCGGTCTCGTCACCTCGTACCCCGGCACCTCGGAGTCGGGCAAGCCCCGCACCTACTACCGCATCACCGAGCAGGGCCTCGAGCACCTCTCGCTCAAGATCCTCGAATGGCGCGACACCAAGGCCGTCGTCGACCGCTTCACGGAAGGAACCGACTCATGAACGTCATCATCGCCTACCTCGACACCATGTTCTCGCCCTACCCCCAGAATCCCCGCATGCTCGAAGCCAAGGCCGAGCTGCAGGCCATGATGGAGGACGCCTACCAGGCGATGATCGCCAAGGGCGTCTCGCACAACGAGGCGGTCGGCAAAGTCATCACCGACTTCGGCAATCTCGACGAGCTCGCCCCCGTGCTCGGCATCACGGGCGAGATCCGGCCCGTAGCGCCCGACTTCGCGACGGATCCGCACGATCCCGCGGCCGCCTCCGTTTCCGGCGCCGCGAGCTCCGCACCCGCGAAACGGGCCGCACCGCAGCACCCGCCCGTCACACTCGAAGAGGCCGAGGGCTTCGCCGAGGCGCACCGGCGCACGCGGTACCGCCTCAGCACCGCGATCGTGCTCTTCGTGCTCGCCGCGATCCCCATCATCATGCTGCCCGTCGCGGCGCAGGAGGGTCTCCTGCCGCTCGAGCAGAACGCCGCCGCCATCGTGGGGCTGCTGCTGCTGTTCGTGCTCGTCGCCGTGGGCGTCGTCATGATCATCGGCCTCTCTCGGGAGTTCGCCCCCTTCAAGCGCCTGCAGGAAGGGCAGTTCAGCAGGAACCCCGTAGTCAGCAGCTGGGCCGACGATCTCGCGCAGCAGCACGATCGCTCGCGAATCCTCGGGCTGCAGCTCGCCGTGCTCTGCTGGGTGCTCTCACCCGCCCCGCTGCTGCTGCTCACTCTCGTCCCGCAGAATTCGCCCATGCAAGGCTTCTGGAGCGTGCTCGGTGTCGCCCTGCTGCTGATCATGGTCGCGCTCGGCCTGCTGATCCTGCTGCCGCGAACCTGGGCGAACACCGTGTCCGACACGCTGAACCGCGGCGGACGAGGCGCCCCGACGGGCGAGGACGAGGAGCGCAGCATCGTCGGCGTGATCGCCTCGTTCTACTGGCCGCTGCTTACCGTGGTGTACCTCGGCTGGAGCTTCATCGGCGATGCATGGGGCACCTCGTGGATCGTCTGGCCGATCGGCGCGGTGCTCTTCGGCGCGATCGCCGCGGGTTCGGGCGCCGTCGAGAGCTACCGGCGGGCACGCCGCTGACTCGTGCCGGCCCGGCACCCGCGCAGCTGAATCTGCGCAGCCCGGCGCACGCTCAGCCCGCGTCGGAGACGAGGCGTCGGCCGAGCACGAGCACCTCGCCCGGCTCGTAGCCCAGCGCCTCGTAGAAGCCGACGGCGGCCTCGTTCTCGCTCCGCACCATCAGCTGAGCCTTCGGGCAGCCCATCGCCTCGAGCCGTCGCTCGGCCTCGGCCACAAGCGCACGGCCGATGCCTCGTCCCCGATGCGCGGGGTCGCTCGCGAGGTAGTACATCCAGCCTCGATGCCCGTCGTAGCCGGCCATAACCGTGCCGACGAGCGCCGCGGGCTCCCCCGGCTCGCCATACGTCACGGCCACCAGGAACAACTCCGGCTGCACGGCCAGCTTGCGCGCGATGTCGAGGCGGGGGTCGTTCCACGGCCGGGTGAGATCGCAGCGCTCCCACAGTTCGATCACCGTCTCCGTCTCGCCGGCCTCATCGGCCGAGAACTCCCGAATACGGACACCTCCGGGGTCGCCGGGTGAGGCTCCCCGCTTCATCGCCCTTCCCCGGTCTGCCGCTCGTTCTCCTCCGCCGCCCGCTCCAGCGCCTCCTGCGCCCCCTCGCTCGCGGCCCGGAGCTGTTCGGAGCTGCGCTGCAGTTTCTCCGAGGTCTCGCGGAACCGAGCGCTGAGCTCTCGCATCTCGAGCTCCATCGGAGTCGGAGGCGGGTCGAACTCCGAAGCGTGCCGATCGGCGAGCATCCAGGTGCCCGCGATCGAGGCAGCGGCGAGCAGCAGGCCCGCGGCGACGAGCGCCCGGCCCCAGCCGATCGAACACACGCGCGAGAGCGCCAGGACGAACCGCACGAGGGGCGGTACCGCGACAGCCGCCGCGACTGCTGCGAACCCGCCGGCCGCCTCGGGACGCATGGCGATCGGTGCGGCGAGGATCGGCACGAGCGCGAGCAGCCCGCCCGCCACCGCGCGCAGCAGGCCCCAGGCGGCCAGCAGGAGACCCTCGCGCGCTGCCGCCCCGCCGTCCTCGTTGCGCGGGAACAGGCCCGTCGCCGATTCGGCGCGGAAGCGGGCGAGCACGATGAGCAGCTCGGCGATGAGCAGCACCCAGGCGAGGAAGCCGAGCGATCTCGTGATTCCGCCGACGTAGCTGCCCATCGTCTCGATCTGGCCGGTGCGGATGAGCAGCGCGAACCCGATGAGCACGGTGCCGAGCCCGCCGACGACGGCGAGCGCGATACCGCCCCACACCCACCACGCCTTGGCGTAGAGCCTGCGCAGGAAGCGCTTGGGCAGTCCCTTGTCGCGAAGTCCCAGGAAGGTAAGGAACCAGATCGCCGGGATCATCAGCAGCGCTTCGCCGAAGCGCACTCGCGAACGCGGGCTCGTCGCCTGCGCCGCGTCACCGAAAGCGAGGTAGCAGATGAGCATGAGCATCACGAGCAGGCCCAGGGCGACGCCCGCGAGCATCTGGGTGCGGAGCCAGACGCTGTCGCTGATACTGCGTACGACCGCCCGCTGCTGCGGGTTCTCGGCGAGCACGCCCGAGAGCAGCCGGAGCGCCTCGGTCTCGTTCGCCGAGCTTCTGAAGAGCCGGATCAGCGGGTTGGCGCTCGGCACGGTGTCGTGCCCCTTGAGGTTCGCCGCATGCAGCAGCAGGCTCTCGTTGCCCGGTTCGATCTCGAGCCCGCGCTCGACCAGCCGTTCGGCCTCGAGCCGGTCGCCGATCGCGTCGTGGAGCGCTGCCGAGCGGCGTAGCGTCTCGACGTCTTCGGGTGCGATCAGCAGGGCCTCACCGATCGCCGATCTCACCCTCTCGGCCCGAGCGCGCTTGGCCTTGCCGCCGCCCCTCGGATCGCTCGCGAGGGCGTGGGCCAGGTGCAGATGCGAGGTCTGCCAGTCGGGATAGTGCTCGCACAGCTGCCTGGCGTACTCGAGGCCCTCGTCGTAGCGCCCGGCGGCGACGGTCGCCTCGACGAGGGTGTTGAGGGCGCGCGCGTCGTGCGGACGGATCGCGAGCACGCCCTGGGCCGCCTGCTCCGCGTCGTCGGGGCGGCCTGCGAAGAACGACAGCCAGCCGAGGTAGCCGAGCAGTTCGGGATCGTGCGGCGATTCGGCGAGACCGCGCCGCAGCTCTTCGATGGCCTCCTCGCTGCGCCCGACGGCTGCGAGCACTTCCGCGCGTTCGAAGCAGCGCTGCTCGGGCGTCGTCGCAGAGGCCCCCTCGCTCATAGGCGCCTCATGCGCTTGAGCAGGGCGACGAGATCGTCGTAGCGGCCGTCGGTGTTGGCGAAGTTCGCGACGTTGCGAGCGCTGTCGAGCCAGGGGCCGATGCTCGACTTGACCTCTTTCAGCCCGGCATTGATGTGCCGCATCGTGAGCGGCACCACCGAGCCCTGCTTGATGGACTCGGCGAGTGCCTTCTCGGCGGCCGTATCGGCGAGGTGCTTCAGGTCGGCGCCGGAGAAGCCGTCGGTCGCCTTGACGAGTTTCGAGAGCTCGACGCCCTCGATGGGACGGCTGCTCAGGTGCATGCGAAGGATCGCCTCGCGGGCGGGGGCATCGGGCGGCGAGACGAGCACCATGCGATCGAAGCGGCCCGGGCGCAGCAGCGCTGGGTCGACGTCCCACGGCATGTTCGTGGCGGCGAGCACGAACAGGCCCTCATTATCGCTGCCGATGCCGTCCATCTCCATGAGCAGCTGATTCACGAGGTTGCGCATCCATTGGTGGCCTTGCGAGCTGCGCTTGCCGCCGACGGCGTCGATCTCGTCGAGAAACAGCACGGCCGGCGCCTTCTGCCTGGCTTCGACAAAGGTCTTGTGGATGTTCCCCTCGTTCTCGCCGATGTACTTCGAGAGCACGTCGGCGAGCGTGACGGAGATGAAGTGGGCGCCCAGCTCGCCCGCGATGGCCCGGGCGAGGAACGTCTTGCCGCAGCCGGGAGGGCCGTAGAGAAGCAGGCCGCCGCCGAGCGACTTCTTGAAGGCCTTGGCGATCTCCGGGTGCGCGATCGGATCAAGGAAGGTCTCGTGAATGCGCTGCTTGACATCGACGAGACCGCCGACATCGTCGAGGGTCATTGTCTCCCGACTCACGGTGACCGGGGCGTTGTCGTCATCGAGCTCGACCGCGCCGACGCCCTCTTCCGTGATCTCGATCACGCCGAAGCCCGGCTTCGGCTCCGGCACGACTTCGAGCGACTCGGGCTCGCGGCCGGCCTGCGTGGTCGGCGTGCCGTCGGAAGGCTCCCCCCGGGTGCCCACTCCGGAACCGTCGACATCGTCGAGGAACGGCGGCTGCACGCCGACGCCGAGCTCCCGCTCGAGATGCTCCCAGTCGACCCGGGACTCAGGCTCGCTCGAGGGTGCCGCCGTACCGGCCGCTCGGGACGCCTCGTCCGTGGGCGTCTCCGAAGGCCGCTCGTCGAGACGCCGGAGCAGTTCGGTCGCCCCTGCATGATCGGGCTGCTGCGAGAGCACGACGAACGCCTGACCGCGCGCCGCGTCGATCTGGCCGGCATCGGCGAGCCGCTGGCCGTAGAGGGCGCGCAGCTCGGCGTCGGCGGGGCTCGCCTGCAGTGCGGCGGCCAAGCTGTTCAGCATCGCATCGGTCATTTCGCGGCCTCTCGGTCAGTCGTTCGCAATCGTCCCTAGCATCGTATCCGGCACCTCCGACAGCGAGACGCTTTCGGTGCCGTCGACCCAGATCGTTCCGGAGTAGCGCTTGAACCAGCTCACCTGCCGGCGGGCGTAGCGGCGCGTCAGCGCCTGCGTCTCCTCGATCGCCTGGCGCTCGCTCGCCTCGCCCCGCAGCTGGGCCAGCGCCTGTGCGTAGCCGATCGCCCGACCGGCCGTCTTGCCTCGTTCGATGCCGCGTGGCAGCAGGCTCTCGACCTCCTCGAGCAGCCCGGCCGCCCACATGCCCTCGACGCGCCGGTCGAGACGTTCGACGAGCACCGGCCGCTCGCAGTGCACGCCGATGATGCGCGTGCGCTCGTGCCAGGGTCGCGGCGCCTCGGGCAGCGTCACCTGGGCATCGCCGCCGAGGAGCGCCACTTCGAGCGCGCGCACGACGCGCCTCGGGTTGCGCGTATCGACCGCGTGCGCGGCACGAGGATCGAGCTCGCGCAGCCGCGCGAGCAGGGGTTCGACGCCACGATCCTCGATTTGCCGCTCGAGCCGCTTCCTCAGCTCTTCGTCGCGCGGAGGGAAGCGGAAGTCGAAGAGCGCGCTCGAGACGTAGAGGCCCGAGCCGCCGACGAGGATCGCATCGCGGCCGCGGGCGTGGATGTCGGCGATGACGGTTCGCACGGAGGGCTGGTACCAGGCCACAGTCGCCTCTTCCACGACGTCGAGCACGTCGAAGAAGTGGTGCGGGATGCCTCGTCGTTCGGGGATGGGCAGCTTCGCCGTGCCGATGTCCATGCCGCGATAGAACTGCATGGCGTCGGCGTTGACGATCTCGGCGCCGCGGCCTCGGGCCGCGATGCGATCGGCGAGTTCGAGGGAAAGGGCAGTCTTTCCGGTGCCGGTCGCCCCGACGACTGCCCAGAGCGCGGGGGCTGCGTCGCCTCGCTGCGCACCGCTCACCGGGGGCACCTCATCGGGGGCGCAGGGTGGGCATGCCGAGGCCGATGGAGCGCGGGCCGTCTGCGGCGGCCATGGGGGCTGGCGCACTGCAGCTCTCGGCCTCGCGGCGGTCGTGGGCGTCGCCCGCCCGGGTTCGCCGCACCGCGTAACCCTCCGTGTCGTCGGCGATCAGGAAGTGCGGGGCAGCGTCGCTGACCCGCGTGGTGACGACATCGCCCGGGCGGGGCTCGGCGGCGCCGTCGGGCACGGTGAAGTGCACGAGGCGGTTGTCTTCGGCACGGCCCGAGAGGCGGCGGGTGGCGGCGTCCTTCCGGCCTTCGCCGGCTGAGACGAGCACTTCGACGCTGCGGCCGATCTGCGCCAGGTTCTCTTCGAGGGAGATGCGCTCCTGGAGCGCGAGCAGTCGCTCGTAGCGTTCTTGCACGATGGCCTTCGGCACCTGTCCGTGCATGGTGGCGGCGGGAGTGCCGGGGCGAATCGAGTACTGAAAGGTGAAGGCGCTCTGGAACCGCGACTGCTCGACGACCCGCAGGGTGTCCTCGAAGTCTTCGTCGGTCTCGCCCGGGAAACCGACGATGATGTCGGTCGTGATCGCCGCATTCGGGATGCGCTCGCGCACAGCGTCGAGGATGCTGAGGAATCGCTTGCTTCGGTAGGAGCGGCGCATAGCTTTGAGGATGGAGTCGGAGCCCGACTGCAGCGGCATGTGCAGGGTGGGCATCACGTTGCGCGTCTCAGCCATGGCCGCGATGACGTCGTCGGTGAAGGCGGCGGGGTGGGGGCTCGTGAAGCGCACTCGTTCGAGACCTTCGATCTCGCCCATGGCGCGCAACAGTTTGCCGAAGGCCTGCCTGTCGCCGAATTCGACGCCGTAGGTGTTGACGTTCTGCCCGAGCAGCGTGACCTCGATGGCGCCGTCGTCGACGAGTGCCTGCACTTCGGCGAGCACGTCGCCGGGGCGGCGATCTTTCTCTTTACCGCGCAGCGAGGGCACGATGCAGAAGGTGCACGTATTGTTGCAGCCTACCGAGATGGAGACCCAGCCGCTGGAGGCGGATTCGCGTTTGGTTGGCAGCGTGGAGGGGAACACCTCGAGGGCTTCGAGGATCTCGACCTGCGCCTCGGCGTTGTGGCGCGCACGCTCGAGCAGGGTCGGCAGGGAGCCCATGTTGTGGGTGCCGAAGACGACGTCGACCCATGGGGCCTTCTCGACGATCGCGCCCTGATCTTTCTGGGCGAGGCAGCCGCCGACGGCGATCTGCATGCCGTCGCGCTCGCGTTTGACGCCTGCGAGGTGTCCGAGGCTGCCGTAGAGCTTGTTGGCGGCGTTCTCGCGCACTGCGCAGGTGTTGATGACGATCACGTCGGCCTGCTCGGGGTCGTCGGCGGCGATGTAACCGGCGGCCTCGAGCGAGCCGGACAACCGCTCGGAGTCGTGCACGTTCATCTGACAGCCGAGCGTGCGCACGGTGTAGCTGCGCGGGGAGCCGTCGGCGCGCAGTGCTGCGGGCGATGGTTCGATCAGGGTAGCTTCAGCGGAAGGCATGGGGAGATTCTACCGGCGACGCGGCGGCCGAAGGGCTCAGCGGAACCTGACGGCGCCTCGCGCAGCGGTGCTGTCGAGGGCCTCGCGCGCGACGCGCACTGCGCGTTCCCCCGACCATCCGCGGCGCGCGAGGAAACCCAGCAGTCGGCGCTCGGCGGTCTGCCGGTCGAGACCGCTCATCTTGCGGGCACGGTCGGCGGCGGCCTGGCGGAGCAGCTCGTTCTCCTCGTCGTCGTCGAGCTCGCCGAGCGCCTCTTCGATCACTCCGTCGGGCAGCAGTCGCTCGCGCAGCTTCACCCGGATCTGCGCCCGGCTCGCGCGCTTGCGGGCACGCAGGCTCTCGGTGAGCACCCGGGCGAGGCCGAGGTCGTCGAGGTAGAGACTGCTCTCGCATTCGAGCACGACCTCTTCGACCTCGTTCGCATCGTGACCGAGCGAGGCCAGCTCGCGGCGAAGCTCCCCACTGGAGCGAGCGCGCCGGGCGAGCAGGCGAACCGCGTCTTCGGAGGCGGTTCGCGCGGGCTCCGAGCTCAGTTCTGGTTCTGGTTCCGATCCGGGCTCCAGCTGCTCAGACTCCGCTTGCTCAGACTCCGGCTGCTCGCACTCCGGCCGCAGCTGCCCTGCTTTCGACTTGCACTGCTCTGGTTTCGAAGTGGGCCGAGACTGAGCGTGGAGCTGTGCGACCGGCGCGAGTCCCTCGACGGGGGCGACCCCGGATTCGGTCGGTCGGTTCGGAGCGCGTCGCCCCGAACCGACCGTACCGGCCAGCCGGCTCCTGAGGTCGACAACCTCGGCGAGATCGCCACGATCCGTCTGCTGCGAAGCGGGCCCCGCAGCAGACGAGGGGATGAAACGAACGACCATCGTAAGCTCCGTCAGGCTCCGATGCGTGCCTCGAGCTCGCCGCCCTCGGCCGCGGGCGTCTCAGCGGCGCCCTCTTTGATACCCAGCTTGACGAGGATCTTCTCTTCGATCTCGGCCGCGATGTCGGGATTCTGAATGAGGAACCGGCGGGAGTTCTCCATACCCTGCCCGAGCTGATCGCCATCGTAGGTGTACCACGCGCCGCTCTTCTTGATGAGCCCGTGTTCGACGCCGAAGTCGATGAGAGAGCCCTCGCGTGAGATGCCAACGCCGTAGAGAATATCGAACTCGGCCTGCTTGAAGGGCGGGGCCATTTTGTTCTTGACGACCTTGACCTTCGTGCGGTTGCCGACCGCTTCTGCGCCATCCTTGAGCGTCTGGATGCGACGGATGTCGAGGCGCACCGAGGCGTAGAACTTGAGCGCCTTGCCGCCTGCGGTGGTCTCGGGGCTGCCGAAGAAGACGCCGATCTTCTCTCGCAGCTGGTTGATGAAGATGGCGGTGGTCTTGGTCTGGTTGAGCCCGCCCGTGATCTTGCGCAGCGCCTGGGACATGAGTCGGGCCTGCAGACCCACGTGGCTGTCACCCATCTCGCCCTCGATCTCGGCCTTCGGCACGAGCGCCGCGACCGAGTCGATGACGACGAGATCCACCGACCCCGATCGGATGAGCATGTCGGCGATCTCGAGCGCCTGCTCTCCGGTGTCGGGCTGCGAGACGAGCAGCGCATCGATGTCGACGCCGAGCTTCTGCGCGTACTCGGGGTCGAGCGCGTGCTCTGCATCGATGAACGCGGCGATGCCGCCCGCGCGCTGCGCATTGGCGATCGCGTGCAGGGTCAGCGTGGTCTTGCCCGAGGACTCGGGACCGTAGATCTCGATGATGCGGCCGCGGGGAAGCCCGCCGATGCCTAGTGCTACGTCGAGCGCGATCGAACCGGTGGGGATGACCTCGACCGGAGGCCGCTCGGTGCTGCCGAGGCGCATGACCGCGCCCTTGCCGAACTGCTTGTCGATGTTCGCGAGCGCGACCTCGAGCGCCTTGTCTCGGTCTTTGTTGGGTGCTGCCATGATGCGGCCTCTCTGTCGTGGCGGGTTCCGCCGGTTGCTGCCTACCTGCTGTCGTCGCGGAAGCTCCGCCGACAAGGCGCGGTGAATCGGTACTTCAGACCCTAGATCCGACCACTGACATTCTCAGACCAGAGGTGCGGATCTGTGGAGAACCGAGTGGTCGATCCACCTGTGCACGACAATACTCCGATTCGAACACATCTTCGAAGGACACGCCGGGAGGTCGTCCCTCCCGAGAGACCGGATGCGGCACGGCGGGAGGAGATCGCCGTTCAGGAGGTGGCTTCAGAACGGCGGGTTCAAGTGGGCCGTGTGAACACCCTGAACCACGAGGAGCCTCAGCATGGGCGAACCTGCGTCGCCCGGGAAACGACCGGTCACCACGCGGCTCTAGGATGAGCTCTCGCGGGGCCAGCCCCATGCGTCACGAGTCAGCTTCTCGGCTCACGCGCTCGCCCCGCGCATCACCCCAGCGGCTCACGCACCCGGCCCCTCCGCTTACGCACCCGGCCTCTCGGCTCGCGCAGTCAGCCCCTCGGCTCGCGCAATCCTCGCCCGTGGCGGCGCTCCACAGGCACCTGCAGATCCTCGCAGAGCGCTGTCCAGATCACTTTCGGGGCAACCCCGCGATCGAGCGCCTCCTGCGGCGTGCCGCCGAGCGCCGTCAGCCAGTGCTCGCGCACGAGCACGCCCGAATACACGTCGCCGAACTCCTCGCGCATCGCGAGCTGGAACTCACTGAGCCTCAACGCTACTCCCCGTTCCGCACTCCCCGGCCCACCCGGACGGGGCGCCGGCGCCCCCGACAGGCGAAGGCGCCCGACCTTCGGGCCGGGCGCCTTCGCGCATGATGCTTATGACTATCCCTGGGCGAGCAGCTCGGAGCGGTAGCCCGAGACCAGCTCGGCGGGCACCGTATCGGGCACCCGCGCATCGAGCGGCACACTGAGCCCCTCGACGATCGCGAGACGATCGCTCACCTCGCTCATGATGACCGAGAGCGGCGTATCGAGCGCGTCGGCCACGGCCGCGAGAATCTCGCTCGAGGCTTCCTTCTGGCCGCGTTCGACCTCGCTGAGGTATCCGAGCGCCACGCTGGCCTCTCCGGCCACCTGGCGCAAGGTGCGTCCCTTCTGCAGCCGGAAGTCGCGCAGCACATCGCCGATCTCTTGACGAACCAGTACCATCGCATCCTCCTTCTCTCGCGCGACCGGAATCGCGCCCTTGTATTCGCCGCCTGTGTGCAGTCCAGCCTATACGGGTACAGTCTGCCCGGCGTCACTGAGAGTAACCGCCACTATAGCCCGATTATTCCTGAGCATTCGCTGAATGTGAGCCGAGTCGACTCAAGTTTATGCGCGAGCCTGACGAGATCGTCGAGGAATCTCTACGGAGCCTGCCGCTCCCCCAACGCGTCGAGCTCACGAGCGAGTTCGCGAACGGCCCGGCGAACGGTCTCGAGGCGGATCTGCTCGCGTTCACCGTCGAGCTGCAGGGCGACGGCGCGCTCACCCAGGCGCGAGCTGACCCCCACCCAGACCGTACCCGGAGGCTGCCCCGTCTGAGGGTCCGCATCGGGGCCGGCGACCCCGGTCGTGGCGAGGCCGATGTCGGCAGGCATCGGCCGATCGGCACTCCCCCGAGTCACCGCGCACGCCTCGCGCACGCCTTTGGCCATCTGCCGGGCCACCTCGGGGTCGACGGGACCGCACCGGCCCAGCAGCTCGGTGTCGACGCCGAGCAGCAGACCCTTGAGCTCGGTGTCGTAGCAGATCAGCCCGCCCGAGAACACGGTCGATGCGCCCGGCACGGACACGAATGCATCGGCGAGCAGCCCGCCGGTGAGCGACTCCGCCACGGCGACACGCAGCCCGGCTTCAGCAGCCTGCTCGAGTCGCGCCTCCATGAGGCCGCCCTCAGTCAGCGGTGCCGTCATCGCTTCCCGGCCGCTCACGCCCCATACGGGCGAAGTTGACGATGTAGTCGATGCCGCTCGCGATGGTGAGGGCGACGGCGATGCTCATCGTGGCGATGTTGACCCAGATCATCCACTCGCCCAGTAGCGATGCGAGAGGGAAGAGCGCGAGCGAGATCGCGACCGCCTGCGCGACGGTCTTAAGCTTGCCCATCCAGGCTGCGGCGACCACGACGCTGCGAGCCTCGAAGAGGCGGTGCACGGTGATGCCGATCTCCCGCACCAGGACGACGACGGTCACCCACCAGGGCAGTTCGCCGAGGATCGAGAGACCGACCAGAGCACTGCCCGTCAGCGCCTTGTCGGCGATGGGGTCGAGCAGCTTGCCGAGGTCGGTGACGAGACCGCGCGAGCGCGCGAGGTATCCGTCCCAGGCGTCGCTCGCGATCGCGATCACGAAGAACGCGCCAGCGGCCCAGCGCAGCCCGCCCATCTGGCCGTGGTCGGCAAGGAGCATCCACACGAAGAAGGGCGTAGCGATGATGCGCGCGACCGTGATGATGTTCGGCGCGTTCCAGTTGCTCGGCTTCGCGGGAGTCTCGCTCATGCGCTTCTCAATCCCGCCCGGTCAGCTGCCAGGCGTCCTCGTCGTCGTCGCCCTCGACCTGCTCGAGGCCTGACTGGTAGGCACTGATGGGGTCATCGTATCGTGCGTCTGCGAAACCCGATGCATCGCGCGACAGGGGCTCGATCGGCTCGGTGAGCGCCTCCCCCTGCTCGCGCCCGGGGGTTGCCGCGGGGAAGCCGTCGGAGGGGAGCACCGAGGTCTGCGCGGGATCGTGCAGGGGGCCGGGATGGGTGGCGGGCCCAGCGGGCGCAGACACGGGCGCTGGGGATCGCGGCGCGGACGCGGGGGGCGCGGAGGCGACGGATCCGCCGCCGCGGATGGCGGCGAGCACCTCGGGCAGCTGCTCGGGCGCCACGAGCACGTCGCGGGCCTTGGAACCCTCTGAGGGGCCGACGATGTCTCGCGACTCCATCAGATCCATCAGACGGCCCGCCTTGGCGAAACCGACCCGCAGTTTGCGCTGCAGCATCGAGGTCGAGCCGAACTGCGAGGTGACGACGAGCTCGATGGCCTGCAGCAGCAGCTCCAGATCGTCGCCGATGTCAGCGTCGATCTCTTTCTTCTCGGCCGCCTGCGCCACATCGGAACGGTACTCCGGAGTCGCCTGCTGCTTCACGTGCGCGACGACCTTCGCGATCTCGCTCTCGTTGACCCAGGCGCCCTGCACGCGGATGGGCGACGAGTCCCCGTTGACGAGCAGCAGGCCGTCGCCCTGTCCGATGAGGCGCTCGGCGCCGACCTCGTCGAGGATGACGCGCGAGTCGGTGCCCGAGGCGACCGCGAACGCGTAGCGGCTCGGCACGTTCGACTTGATGACGCCCGTGACCACGTTGACGGAGGGCCGCTGGGTGGCGAGCACGAGATGGATGCCCGCTGCGCGGGCGAGCTGTGTGATGCGCTGGATCGAATCCTCGACGTCGCGGGGGGCCACGAGCATGAGGTCGGCGAGCTCGTCCACGACGACCAGCAGATAGGGATAGGGCTTGAGCGTGCGCTCGCTGCCCGCGGGCAGCACGATCGAGCCCTGGCGGACGGCCTCGTTGAAGTCGTCGATATGCCGGAAGCCGAAGCTCGCCAGGTCGTCGTAGCGCATGTCCATCTCTTTCACGACCCACTGCAGCGCCTCGGCGGCCTTCTTCGGGTTCGTGATGATGGGGGTGATCAGGTGCGGCACGCCCTGGTACACGGTGAGCTCGACGCGTTTCGGGTCGACGAGCACCATGCGCACCTCTGCCGGCGTGGCCCGCATCAGGACGCTCGTGATCATCGAGTTGATGAAGCTCGACTTGCCGGAACCCGTCGCGCCCGCGACGAGCAGATGGGGCATCTTGGCGAGATTCGCCACGACGAAGTCGCCCTTGACGTCTTTGCCGATGCCGATCGTCATGGGGTGCTTGCTGCGCTGCGCCTTGGTCGAGCGCAGCACATCTCCGAGCGCCACGTTCTCGCGGTCGCGGTTCGGGATCTCGATGCCGATCGCGCTCTTGCCCGGGATCGGCGAGAGGATGCGCACCTCGTTCGAGGCGACCGCGTACGACAGGTTCTTCTGAAGCTTGGTGACGGCCTCGACCCGCACGCCGGGGCCGAGCTCGACCTCGTACTGCGTCACAGTCGGGCCGCGCGAGAAGCCCGTGACCTTGGCGTCGACGTTGAACTGCCGCAGCACTCCGTCGATCGCGGCCATCGTGTCGTCGTTCGCCTGGGTGCGGGCCTTCGGAGGGTCGCCGGCCGACAGCGTCCCCTGATCCGGCAGCGCATACGGACGGGAAGCCTCGCCGTGGTCGGGGGCGACCTGGAAAGGCGCCGACTCGGGCTGCTCTGCGAGGTCGTCGAAGCCCAGCTCGTCGAACACCTCGGTGATCGAGTCGTCGCCGAGACCGCTCGCACGGGAGCCGCCGCCCGCGGCGACCGCCGCCTCCGCGCGGCGCAGGTCGTCGAGCAGGGCGTCGCCCACCAGGCCGGCGGGCTGCTGCTCGGTCTCGAGCGCCGAATCGAAGCCCCGATCCCCCGCGCCGCCGTCGAGCAGCTCGTCGACGGCGAGCTGCTCCTGATCGAAGACCGGATCCTGCTCCCGGCCGGTCGAGTTGCGACGCCAGAACGGCAGTTCGGAGCGCGAGGCCTGCTCCACCAGGTCGGCCTGCTCGCTCTCCGGCTGTGCGGCGGCCACCGCGGGAAGTGGCTCGCCGAACAGGTATCGGTAGCCCTCTCTCAGGCGCGCGATGATTCGCCCCGGCGGAGTCTTGGTGATGATGAGCAGGGAGAAGGCCAGCAGCACCGAGAGCACGGGCACCGCTACCCACACCGTGAGCAGGAGCAGCGGGGCGCCGATGAGCCAGCCGAAGAGGCCGCCCGCCTGGGCGAGATGCCCCGAATCGGGCGTGGGATGGCCGCCGAACACATGGGCGAGGCCCGAGGCGCTCAGCAGTGCGAGACCGAGGCCGATGGCGATGCGACGATTGTCGTGCAGGCTCGACGGGTGGTTGAAGAGCCAGAGGGCGAAACCCACCATGACGATCGGCAGCCCGAAGGCGATGCGGCCGAAGAGGCCGCCGAAGCTCCAGGCGCTCAGATTCGCGGCCACCTCGTTGCCGATGAGAAACCATTCGAACACCGCGCCGACGACGGCGAGCAGCACGAGGGCGAAGGGGATGCCGTCCCGGCGATCCTCGTGCGCGAGAGGCTCGGGGCGGAAGGCACGAGCCGCTCCGCCCACGGCGTGCGCGAGCCCGAGCCAGGCGCGCACGAGAGCGCTCTCGGTCTGGACCGGCTCGATCACCTTCGTCTTGGCGGTCGCCCCGGCGCGGGAGGCTCTCGAGGAGCCACCCGTTTTCGAGCGTGCTGAGGTCTTGCTGGCCATGTTCCGAGCCTACGAAGCACCGCCGACATTTCGGCTCTGCTCGGCGGCGCGCCCTGAAATCGACACGTTCGCCCCGCGAAGGCGCGCCGCGCCGCCGAGCGGCGATCCTCGGCGGAGCGCCTAGAAGCGGAGCGCCTAGAAGTAGACCCCGTACCGGGCCATGAAGTCCCGGGGGCTCACC
>JBEBTD010000006.1:0-31109 GCA_040393965.1 Leucobacter soli
ATGCGGAGTGGACGCGCCGCTACCACTCCGAAGACCCCGACGAGAAGGCCTTCGGCGGCCGCGTCGAGATCGCGCTCGCCGACGGCACCACGATCGTCGACGAGATCGCCGTGGCCGACGCCCACCCGCTCGGCGCGCGACCCTTCGCCCGCGCAGACTATATCCGCAAGTTCCGCACCCTCGCAGAGCCCGTGCTCGAAGCGGCCGAGATCGAGCGCTTCCTGGGACTTGTGCAGCGCCTGCCCGAGCTCACCGCCGAGGAGGTGCGCGATCTGAACATCGTCTCCGCCCCCGGCATCATCGACCCGGCCGCCGCACCGAGGGGACTCTTCTGATGCTGTACTCCTCCTCCACTGCCGAGCAGAAACGCGCCCGTTTCCGTTCCGAGCTCGCGAGCGGCCGTCTGCTGCGCATGCCCGGGGCCTTCAACCCGCTCTCGGCCCGCCTCATCGAGCGCAAAGGCTTCGATGGCGTCTACATCTCGGGTGCCGTGCTCTCCGCCGACCTCGGCCTGCCCGACATCGGTCTGACCACCCTCACCGAGGTCGCCTCGCGGGGCGCCCAGATCGCCCGCACGACCGAGCTGCCCACCCTCATCGACGCCGACACCGGCTTCGGCGAGCCCATGAACGCGGCACGCACCGTGCAAGAGATGGAGAACGCCGGAATCTCGGGCCTGCACATCGAAGACCAGGTGAACCCCAAGCGCTGCGGCCACCTCGACGGCAAGGAGGTCGTCGGTCTGGACATCGCCGTGCGCCGCATCCGCGCCGCGGTCGAGGGGCGCCGCGATCCGAACTTCCTCATCATGGCCCGCACCGACGTGCGCGCCGTCGAAGGGCTCGAAGCCGCCAAGGATCGTGCGAAGGCGCTCGTCGACGCAGGCGCCGATGCGATCTTCCCCGAAGCCATGCGAACGCTCGAAGAGTTCGAGGCGATCCGCGAGGCCGTCGACGTGCCGGTGCTCGCCAACATGACCGAGTTCGGCAAGAGCGAGCTGTTCACGACGAGCCAGCTCGAGAGCGTCGGAATCAACCTCGTCATCTGGCCGGTGTCCCTGCTGCGCATCGCGATGGGCGCGGCCGAGCGCGCGCTCGACACCCTCGTCGAGCATGGCGCCCTCACGAGTCGGTTGGGCGAGATGCAGCACCGGGCCGAGCTGTACGAGCTGATCAGCTACGAGGACTACGCCGGCTTCGACTCGAACATCTACACCTTCAACGTCGAACGCTAGGAGAGACGCATGAGCGACACCGAGATCAAGAAGGGGCTCGCGGGCGTCGTCGTTGACGAGACCGCGATCTCGAAGGTCAACCCCGAGAGCAACTCGCTGCTCTACCGCGGGTATCCAGTGCAGGAGCTCGCGGGCGGATGCTCCTTCGAAGAGGTGGCTTGGCTGCTCTGGCACGGCGAGCTCCCCGACGAGGATCAGCTCGCGGGCTTCACCGCCCGCGAGCGCTCCATGCGTGCGCTCGATCCCGCGGTGAAGGCGACGATCGACCTGTTGCCAGCCGGGGCGCACCCCATGGATCTCACGCGCAGCGCCGTGAGCGCGCTCGGCGCGCTCGATCCTCGTGCCGATGAGGAGGGCCGCGAGGCGAACCTCGCCAAAGCCGAGCGTCTCTTCGCGCAGCTGCCCGCCATCGTCTCCTACATCCAGCGCCGTCGCCGCGGCAAGGAGCCCATCGAGCCTCGCGACGACCTCGACTACTCGGCGAACTTCCTCTGGACGACCTTCGGCGAGCTGCCGAGCGAGGCCGCGATCGACGTCTTCCGTGTGTCGATGGTGCTCTACGCCGAGCACTCCTTCAACGCCTCGACCTTCACGGCACGAGTCATCACCTCGACCACCGCCGACCTCTACTCGGCCGTGACCGGTGCGGTCGGCGCGCTCAAAGGAGCGCTGCACGGCGGCGCCAACGAGGCCGTCATGCACCTCTTCGACGAGATCGGGTCGGCTGAGAACGTGAAGCCGTGGCTCGACGAGGCGCTCGCCGCGAAACGCAAGATCATGGGTTTCGGGCACCGGGTCTACCGCAGCGGAGACTCGCGCGTGCCGACCATGAAGGCCGCGCTCGACGTGCTCATCGCCGAGCGCGGGGCCGCCGAGCTGATCGAGCTCTACGACGCGCTCGAGGCGGAGTTCGTCGCGCGCAAGGGCATCTATCCGAACCTCGACTACCCGTCTGGGCCGGCCTATCACCTGCTCGGCTTCGACACCGAGGTGTTCACCCCGTTGTTCGTGGCCTCGCGTGTGACCGGCTGGACGGCGCACGCGATGGAGCAGCAGGCGTCGAACGCGCTGATCCGTCCGCTGAGCGCCTACAGCGGGGTCGAGGAGCGGCACCTCGGCTGAGGATCGCCGGAGGGAGACCCCTTTCGGTCACCCGCGGGTCGTGATCCGTTCACCCGCGGGTGACCAGCGCGTCGTGTTGCAGCCCTAGCCTCTTGCACGTGCCGCCTTCGGCGTTCGCGTTCTTCAGCTGCGAACGGGGCGGCCTCGTTTGGAGGAAAACTGTGATTCGTCGTTCACTCGTCACGGCAGGCGCCGTGGCAACGATCGCCATGCTCGGTCTGAGCGCCTGCAGCGCCGGCTCCGGGTCGGAGCCCGCCGACACCCCAGAGGGCTTCGACGCCGCGACGGCGACGAGGGCTGATGACTTCGGCGGCTTCGACGAACTGGTCAAGGCCGCACAGGCCGAGGGTGAGCTCAATGTCATCGCGCTCCCCGAGAACTGGGCGAACTACGGCAAGATCATCGCGGCGTTCGAGGACGAGTACGGCATCACCGTCAACTCGGCCTCGCCCGATGTGTCGAGCGCCGAGGAGATCCAGGCCGCCGACAACCTGCGCGGCCAGGACACTGCCCCCGACGTCTTCGACCTCGGCACCGCGGTCGCTCTCGAGAGCCTCGACTACTTCGCCCCGTACCAGGTGCAGACCTGGGGCGACATTCCGGCCGAGAACAAGGAGGCCACCGGCCTCTGGGTGAACGACTACACCGGTGTCATGTCGATCGGCTACGACTCGAGCAAGTTCGACGCCCCGACCTCGCTCGACGACCTGCTCGACGCGAAGTACAAGGGCTCGGTCGCGCTCAACGGCGATCCGACCCAGGCTGGCGCGGCCTTCGCAGGCATCGGCATGGCCACCCTGCAGCGCGGTGGCGAGCTCGATGATTTTCAGCCCGGCATCGACTTCTTCGCCGAACTGAACAAGGCCGGCAACTTCCTCACCGTCGACCCCACTCCGGCGACCATCGCCTCGGGGGAGACCCCGGTCGTCGTCGACTGGTCCTTCAACAACATCGGCCAGCAGGCCGAGACCCCGAGCTGGGAGAACGCGGTGCTGCCCGGCACGGCCTACGTCTCCTACTACAACCAGGCCATCAACAAGGACGCCCCGCATCCCGCCGCCGCCCGCCTGTGGCAGGAGTGGATCTTCGGCGACGTGGCTCAGAACCTCTACCTCGAGGCCGGCGCCTTCCCCGTGCGCCTCGCCGCAATGGATGAGGCCGGCACCGTCGATGCCGCGGCGCTGAAGGCCGCGGGTGGTCTTCCCGAGGAGCAGGCGACCGCGAACGCGGAGCAGACCACCGCCGCGAACGAACTGCTCGCGAGCGAGTGGGCAAAGGTCATCGGCTAGCCTCCGCCGTCCGCCGCCGGTCGAATCCCTCGATACGGGCTCCCCAGCCCCTCGACGGGCTCGGCCGGCGGCTTCCCCCTCCCCCTCGTGCCCTGTGAAGGAGAGAGTATGAAGTGGCTCGGCCTCACCCCGTTCGCGCTCTACGTGCTGCTGTTCCTCGCAGTGCCCTCGGTGCTTGCCATCGGAACCGGGTTCTTCGGCCCCGACGGTTCGTTCACCCTCGACAACCTGGCCACCCTCCTCGACCCAGTCGTGCTGGGATCGTTCTGGGCCTCGATCTGGGTGAGCGCACTCACCGCTGTCGTCGGCGCCGTGCTCGGCGCCCTGCTCAGTTTCGCGCTCACCGGCGCCAAGCCTGGCGGCGCCCTCCGCAGGGCCGTCGACTCCGCCGCCAGCGTGCTCGCCCAGTTCGGCGGCGTCATGCTCGCCTTCGCGTTCATCGCGACCATCGGCATCCAGGGCATCCTCACGGTGACCCTGCGAGAAAGCCTCGGCATCGACATCTTCGCCGAAGGGGTCTGGCTCTACCAGCTGCCCGGCCTCATCCTGCCCTACCTCTACTTCCAGGTGCCGCTCATGGTGATCGTCTTCCTGCCCGCGATGGAAGGGCTGCGCCGCGAATGGGCGGAGGCCTCGGCCACGCTCGGCGGCGGATCCATCACCTACTGGGGCCGCATCGCGGGCCCGATCCTCGCCCCATCGTTCCTGGGATCGCTGCTGCTGCTCTTCGCGAACGCGTTCTCCTCGTACGCCACCGCCGCAGCGCTCATCAGCCAGGGCTCGCAGATCGTGCCCCTGCAGATCCGCTCGGCGCTCATCGCCGAGACCGGTGCCTCCCGCGCCAACACCGCCGGCGCGCTCGCGCTCGGCATGCTGCTCGTGATGCTCGTCGTCATGCTCGGCTACTCCGCGCTCCAGCGCCGGGCCGCGAGGTGGCAGCGATGAGCGCTCCCGCAGGCGCGGCCAGGCCCCGTACCCCGGCCGCAGCCGTCTCCGGCCAGCCGCCCGCCTGGCTTCGTCGCACCATCATCGGCGTCATCTGCGGGCTCTTCCTGATCCCGTTGCTCGCCATGCTCGAGTTCACGATGCGCCAGCAGGGCGGAGGCTACGGGCTCGACCACTGGCTCGCGCTCGTCGACCCGGAGAACTCGCGAATGTACCGCAATCTCGTCAAAGGCATCGGCAACTCCCTGCTGCTCGCCGCGATCACGGTGGGCATCGTGTGGCTGCTGTTCCTGCCGACGATCGTGCTCGTGCACCTGCAGTTCCCGAGGCTCACCCGAGTCTTCGAGCTCCTGACCGTGCTGCCCATCGCGATTCCCGCGATCGTGCTCGTGGTCGGCCTCGCGCCGCTCTACCGCATCATCGTGCAGGTGCTCGGCGGAGACATCTGGACGCTCGCGCTCGCCTACGGCATCCTCGTGCTGCCCTTCGCCTACCGGGCCATCGTCTCGGAGCTGCAGGGCATGAGCGCCGTCACGCTGGCAGAGGCCGCGCGCACCCTCGGAGCCTCGTGGCCGACGGTGCTGCTCCGAGTGATCGTTCCCGGTGTGCGTCGCGGCCTCACGAGCGCCACCCTCATCACCGCGGCCGTCGTGCTCGGCGAGTTCACGGTGTCGTCGCTGCTGAACCGGGTCACGCTGCAGGTCGCGCTCGTCGAGGTGTCCAAGAGCGACCCCTACGCCGCAGTCATCACCTCGCTGCTCTCGCTCGTCACCGTATTCGTACTGCTGTTCGTCTTCGCCTCGATCCGGCCGAGAAGCGCGCGAGGATCGCGCCCGCCCTCGGGCGCTGGCGCCCTCGCCAGAAAGCGCAATGAGAAGAAGGAGGTCGGCTCCGATGGCTGACGCTCAGACCCCCGCCGATGCCCGGAACGCCCGGGCGGATTCGCCCGCGCCCTCGCCGACGGCTTCGTCGGTGCCCTCGTCCGCGCTCGCCCAGAAGGGCACCCCCATCGTCTTCGAGGGCGTCACCAAGTCTTACGGAGACACCACCGTGCTGCACGGCATCGACCTCAGCATCGCGCCCGGCGAGTTCGTGGCACTGCTCGGGCCCTCGGGTTGCGGGAAGACGACGATGCTGCGCTGCCTCGCCGGCCTCGAGCAGCTCACCGGCGGCCGCATCCTGGTCGGCGGCGAAGACGTCTCACCGGTGCCGGTGAACAAGCGCGACATGTCGGTGGTGTTCCAGGCGTACTCGCTGTTCCCGCACATGACGGTCGCGCAGAACGTCGGCTTCGGTCTCGAGATGCGCAAGATCGCCCGGGCTGAGCGCGCCACCCGGGTCGCGGAGGCGCTCGAGCTCGTCGGGCTCGGCCATGCCGCCGGCCGCTACGCGCATCAGCTCTCGGGCGGGCAGCAGCAGCGCGTCGCACTCGCCAGGGCCCTGGTCACCCGCCCGCGCGCGCTGCTGCTCGACGAACCGCTTTCGGCGCTCGACGCCAAGGTGCGCGTGCGGCTGCGCGACGAGATCAAGACCATCCAGGCGGAGCTCGGCATCACGACCATCTTCGTGACGCACGATCAGGAGGAGGCCCTCGCGGTCGCCGATCGGGTCGCCGTGATGCGGGAGGGCGTGATCGAGCAGCTCGGCGCCCCCGAAGACCTGTACCGCCGGCCTGAGACGCCGTTCGTCGCCGGCTTCATCGGCGAATCGAACCGGCTCTCCGGCACCCTGGTCGGCGAGGAGGTGCGCCTCGCCGGAGCGGTGCTGCCCGTGCTGCCTGGCAAGGCAGGCGCGCTGACCGGGCGCACCGGGCCCGGTCTCGCGAGCGGCACCGCCGTGACCGCATTCGTAAGGCCCGAGCAGCTGCGGCTCGAGGCTGGGAACACGGGTGCCGGCGCCGGGACCGAGAGTGATGCGGCCGGCGCTCCGCACGCCGCCGGGGTGCCCGTGACCGTGATCTCGAGCGGCTTCTTCGGAGCGCATCGCCGCACGATCGTGCGGCTCGAGGGAGGAGAGATCGTCACGGTGCAGCACGCCACCGGCGAGCAGTTCTCGGCCGATCAGCGCGCGACGCTGCGCTTCCTCGGCGAGGCGGTCGCGGTCGAGGCGGCCTGAGCGGTCGCCCGTCGCGGCTCGAACGCCCCGCGGTTCGGACGCCCCGGCGCCCCGGACGCCCCGGCGGTCCGAGCGCCCCGGCGCCCGAACGCCCCGGCGCCCGAACTTCCCCGGCAGCTTGGCAGTAGATGCGGTCTCGGGTGCGTGCAAGTCGCACCTACTGCCAAGCTGCGATGGCTGGAAGAGGCGTGCGGGCGCAGCCGGACACGGCTCGGGCAGGCCGACACGGCTCGGGCGGGTGACGGCCAGGCACGTCCGGCAGGGACGGGCCGGATGGGCTGGAAGGGGCGTGCGGGCACGACCGGGCAGTCCCGGCTCAGACCCGCTCGGCGAGCAGGGCGATATGCCTGCCCGCGGCACGAGTGAGCACGAGCGTGCCCGAGTTCGGGCCCTTGAGCCGCAGCCGCGCGCGCAGCGCGGCGGGGTCGACGTCGGCGCCGCGCTTCTTGATCTCGAGGCGCCCGATGCCGCGCTCGGCGAGGGCGCGCCTCAGCTGCTTCTCCGAGGCGGGCAACTGCTCGACGATGCGGAACGCCTGAGCGAACGGGGTTTCGACGAGGCGGTCGGCCGTCAGATAGGCGATGCCCTCGCTGATCATGCCGGCTTCGAGCCGCTCGGCGAGCAGGCCGATCAGCCGGGCACGGATCACCGCGCCGTCGGGCTCGTAGAGATAGGCTCCGAGCTCGCGGGGCTCGACGTCCGACGCGTCGTGCTCGGCGGTCAGCTCATGGGTCGCATCGCCCCGCATCACGAGCGCGGCGCGCTTCACCCCGGGCCTCGCCACTCGCCCGAACCAGAGGCCGGTCTCGACGAGCTGCCCGTCGACCGACACCCACTGGGCCTCGGCCTCGTCCGGGATGAGCTCGCGCTCGAAGCCCGGGCCGAGCTTGACGCCGGTCGGCAGGCGGGAGGCGAGCTCGAAGGCGAAATCGAGCGAGGGGGAGTAGTCGTCCGGGCTGGCAAGCCGCCTCGTATCACGATGCCCGGCGGTGCGCCGCGCCGGATCGAGGAACGCTCCGTCGATCCCGTCGAGTGGCGCCTCGAGCGCGTCGCAGTTCAGCAGGCGAGCGGGGGCCGGCCCGGTGCCGGGTTCGGTGCCGGGCCCTGCAGCAGCCCACGCGACCCCGAGGTTGTGCTCGGCGATCCGGGCTGTGAAGGGATCGATCTCGACGGCGAGCACGCCCGCGCCTGCGGCTAGCAGCGCCCTCGACTCCGTTCCGATGCCGCAGCCGAGGTCTGCGACGGTGTCGCAGCCCGCGCGGGCGAAGCGCGCCGCGTGCAGCGCCGCGACCGGTGCTCGGCTGGCCTGCTCGAGGCCCGCCTGGGTGAAGAGCATGAGATCGGCGGCCTCCCCGAACTTGGCTCGCGCCCGTATCCGCAGATCGGATTGGGTGAGCAGCGCCGCTACCAGGGAGCCGGGCACACCCTCGGCCCGCAGCCGGGCTCCGATGGCGAGGCTCCTCTCGCCGGCATCCCGGGCGGCCGTGATGCTGGCGAGACGCTCCTGGGCGCCGGGCTCGAAGAGGGCCTCCCAGCCATCCGGAACCGACGACGAAGAAGGCCCCGGGGCTGAGCCCCGGGGCCTGCCGTCGTGGCGACTCACCACGTGTCGTAGTCGCCGTATCCGCCGAAATCGCTGAACGCCGCTCCGAACGAGGCGAACATGATGCCGATCATGCTGATGTAGAAGATCACGAACAGGATGATGAACGCGAAGTAGGCGTAGCCGAGGATGAGGCCGGTGAGGGCGATCCCTCGCCCGGCATCGCCGTTGCGCTTGATCTGTCCGAGAGCCAGGTGCCCGAAGACGATGCCGGCGATGGGGGAGAGGAAGGCCGTGACGATCGACACGAGCGCGAAGGTGTTCGTGTAGGCCAGGGTCGTGGGCAGTGCGGTCGGGGCCTGCTGCGGCTGGGCCTGGTAGGCAGCGGCCGGGGCCTGCGGTGCGGCGTAGGGCTGACCGCCCTGGGCCGCGTGCTCCTGGTTCTGCGCCGGCTGCTCCTGCGGTGCGCCGTTCGGGTCGGTTGCGGGTGGGTACGACATGATTGCTGCTCCTCGTTCCGCGCTCAGTAGCTGTAGCCGCTGCTGGCGATCGAGGCGCCGACGAGGCCGAGCACCACGAAGAAGATGATCAGGGCGAGCACCCAGCCGGCGATGCCGATGTAGCCGAGGATCAGGCCGGTCAGTGCCATGCCGCGACCGCCTTCGCCGGTCTGCTTGATCTGCTTGAGGCTGATGTGGCCGAGGATGACGCCCAGGATGCAGAGCACGCCGAAGGAGAACCAGCCGACGATCGACGAGATCAGCGAGACGATGGCCATGGTGTTGGTGGCGGGGGCCGCGGGCACCGCCTGGTACTGCTGCGGGGCGGCGTAGGCCGGGGGTGCGGGAGGGGCGGGCGGAGCCGGGGGAACCGGGGCCTGGGTCGCGGCGGGCGCCTGGAACTCGGGCGCGGGCTCGTTCGACTGCGGTTCGAGATTCGGATCGGTGGGGTTCGACATGGTCGCTCCTGCTGTTCGACGTCTGGTGCTGCCGGACGATGGTGCCGGGCAGTCTGAAAGCCAGTATTCCACAGTGGTCTGCCGAGTACGAGGGGCGAGGATCGGCCGGGCTGCGTTCGCCCACCGCGATCCTCGCCCCTGAAGTTGGCACTCACCTTGCGAGAGTGCCAAGTCTCGCCATAGACTCGCTACCAGGGTGCCCGAGCGGGCATCGCACATTCGTAGCCACTTCAGAAAGAGGTCAAACGTGTCGGTGAGCATCAAGCCGCTTGAAGATCGCATCATCATTAAGCAGGTCGAGGCTGAGCAGACCACAGCGTCGGGGCTCGTCATCCCCGACAGCGCGAAGGAGAAGCCCCAGGAGGGCGAGGTCGTCGCAGTGGGCCCGGGTCGCATCGACGACAACGGCAACCGTATTCCGCTCGACATCAAGGTGGGCGACATCGTCATCTACTCGAAGTTCGGCGGCACCGAGGTGAAGTACGGCGGCGACGAGTACCTCGTGCTCACCGCTCGCGACGTGCTCGCAGTCGTCGAGCGCTGATTCGACGAGTTCGACGATCGGGGGCCGGTGCGTGTCGCACCGGCCCCTTTCTCGTGCCCGGATCGCACCTGGTACTGTGGCTCCCTGATGAGAGGTGCCCATGCAGCAGCTGGATGAGATCGCTTTCGACGCGACGGATCGGCAGATCGCCGCTGCACTGCAGGTCAACGGCCGGGCCTCCTGGGGCGAGGTCGCCCGCGTGCTGCAGCTGCCCGAGCGCACCGTGGCCAGGCGCGGCCAGAGTCTCTTCGACCGAGGCTTGATCCGGGTCTCGACGTACGTCGACGTGATGCGGGTGCTGCACGCCCGGGCGGTGCTGCTGCGCATCACGACGCAGAACGGGGCGCTCTGGTCGGTCGCCCGATCCCTCGCGAGAAACCCGTTCGCCTCCTCGGTATCGGTGCTCGAGGGGAGCAACGACATCGCCTGCATGTTCCTGCCGCGGGACGAGCGGGGCCTGCGGCACCTGCTCCAGCGGGATATCCCGCAGACGGAGGGCATCACCTTCCTCAACGCCTCGACGGTGCTGAAGTTCTTCAGCTCGGGCCACGACTGGTCGCCGGGGTTCCTCACGCCCGAGCAGCGCATCGCGCTCGACCGTTCGGCTCCCCAGGGCGATCAGCCCGTCGACCCCGACGATGCGATCTCCCCGGAGGAGAATCGTCTCATCGAGCTGCTGCTCCAGGACGGGCGCATGCCCGTCTCCAGGCTGGCGAAGGAACTGGACGTGAGCGTCGCGACCGTTCGCCGGCGTATGGAGTCGCTCACCCAGCGAGGCCTCATGCATCCGCGCACCGAGGTCGTGCCGCGGGTCTTCGGCCTGGGCCTCGAGGCACTGGTGTGGTTCCGGGCGCCGATGAAGCATCTGGAGCGCATCGGCGAGGATCTCGCCCGGGCGCCCGAGGTGAAGTTCGCGGTGGCGACCACCGGGGTCTCGCAGCTGCTCGTGAACGTGCTGGTGAGCGACGAGGGGGCGTTCTACGACTTCCTCACGGGAGATCGCGTGACCAAGCACGAAGGCTTGGAAGTGCACGACTCGCTGGTCGTACTCACTCCGGTGCTGCGGGGCTCCCTGTTCGTGGATCAGGGCCAGGGCCTCTGAACGCGCTGGCAGCGTAGCTCGGACGGCGTTCCCGTTCCCGTTCCCGTCCGATCCCGGTTCCCGCGGTCGCGTCGGGGCTGCCGTCGATCCACAGCGCCGATCCTCGCTCTGCATCTTCCGCATCTTCCGCGCGATCTCGGATGCGCGGCGACGACCGGAGGCGGCGCTTCGGGCGCCGGCGATCTCGGCGACCCTTCTTGCGCGGAGCGCGGGCACAGTAACAAAGCGATAACGTAATGGCTGAAATTAAACATTGGAAACCGATCTATGGCTGATATATTTCAAAATTGTGTTAGGTTTGGCGTACCGAGTTGATCCGGGCACTCGTCACGGACGGAAACCAGCAAGGAGGCTTTGGTGTTCGACGCCACTCGAGTTCACTGGGAGGAACTCCGCGGTCAGGTGGAGTTCCCGACCCGTCCGTTCATCGGCGGAAGGGCGGCCGAAGGCCGCGGCGAACGGCTGCCGCTCATCAGCCCGCGCGACGGCGCTGAACTCGCGGTCATCAGGACGGCCTCTGAGGAGGACGTCGATCTGGCGGTCCGCTCGGCCCGCGCCGCCTTCGAGTCGGGGGTCTGGTCGGGCCTCGCGCCGCGCGAGCGCGGGCGGCTGCTGATCGAGTTCGCCGAGCGCGTGCACGAGCACGCCGAGGAGCTCGCGCTGATGATCTCCCTCGAGATGGGCAAGCCCGTCCGCGAGGCGCTCCAGGTCGAGATGCGCGCCGTCGTGAACTGCCTGCGCTGGTACGGCGAATCGGCCGACAAGCTCCTCGACGAGAGCCCCGTGACCCCGCCCGATACCCTGGCCCTCGTCACGCGCGAGCCCGCCGGCGTCGTCGCGGCGATCGTCCCCTGGAACTTCCCGCTCACGATGACTGCCTGGAAACTCGGCCCCGCACTCGTCGCGGGCAACAGCGTCGTGCTGAAGCCGGACGAGCACACGAGCGCCTCCGCCCTGCGTCTCGGCGAGCTCGCCTTCGAAGCGGGCATCCCCGCAGGCGTGCTCAACGTGGTTCCGGGCTACGGGCGCGTCGCCGGCCGAGCCCTGGCCGAACACCACGACGTCGATGTGCTCACCTTCACCGGTTCCACGATCGTCGGACGGAAGCTGCTCGAGTACTCGGCCCGCTCGAACGGAAAGCGCGTCTGGCTCGAGCTCGGAGGCAAGACCGCGAGCGTGGTGCTCGAAGACGCGGACTTCGAGCGCGCCGTGCGCGCCTCGGTGGAGGGCTGCTACTACAACCAGGGCCAGATGTGCACGGCCGCATCCCGTCTGCTCGTGCCCGAGCACATGCTCGAACGGGCCCTCGAGATCGCGGCGCAGGTGACCGCGGAGATGCATCCGGCGGATCCTCTCGACCTCGCCGCGCCGATGGGCTCGCTGGTCAGCAGATCGCACCTCGAACGGGTGCAGGGCTTCGTCGATCGGGCGAGAACGCAGGGCTCAACGGTGATCTCGGGGGAGGTTCCGGATCGGGTCGCCGGCGAGGGCGCCTACTTCGCGCCGGTCGTCGCCGTGGTCGGCCCCGACGACGAACTCGCCCAGCACGAGGTCTTCGGCCCGGTGCTCGCGGTGATCCCGTACGGCTCGGAGGACGAGGCGATGGAGATAGCGAACGGCACCCAGTACGGACTGGCCTCGGTGCTGTGGACGAACGACCTGAGCCGGGCCCATCGACTGAGTCGGAAGCTCCGTTCGGGCGTCGTGTGGATCAACTGCTTCGAGGAGGGCGACATGACCATCCCGTTCGGCGGAGTCAAGGGATCGGGGTTCGGCCGCGACAAGAGCCTCCACGCGGTCGAGAAGTTCACCGACCTCAAGACGACTTGGATCCAGCTCTGATGGGCGCGCCGGTCATCGGAATCACCAGCTGGATACGGCCGATCGCCACCCAGCTCGGAGAGGGGCGCCCCACGCACACCCTCGGTATCGAATACGCCGATACGATCGCTCTGGCCGGCGGGCTGCCGGTGCTGCTCCCGCCCTCCGACGATCCCGGCGCGATCCTCGATCGCATCGACGGTCTCGTGCTCTCCGGGGGAGAGGACGTCGACCCGGGCCGCTACGGGGCGCAACCCGAGCCGGGCAAGACCTATTCGGCCGACCGCGATCGCTTCGAGATCGAGCTCGTACGGCTCGCCAGGGCGAGGCGCATGCCGACACTGGCGATCTGCCGAGGTCTGCAGGTGGCGAACGTCGCCTTCGGCGGTTCGCTGATCGTCGATCTGCCGGTCACGCCCGCGCACGCCCGGGTCGTCGACGGCGCGGAGCAGCTCGACGGGCGACATGCCGTGCGCTTCACGACGGGCAGCCGACTCGAACGGGTTTACGGCGCCGAAGAGCGCGTCGTCAACACCATCCACCACCAGGCGGTCGATCGACTCGGCGACGGCCTCGTCGCCAGCGCATTCGCCTCTGACGGCGTCATCGAGGCGATCGAGCCGAGCGACGACTGGCCACTGCTCGCCGTGCAATGGCACCCCGAGAAGATGACCCACCCCGATGAGCGAGCCGAAGAGCAGGCGCTCTTCGACGACTACCTCGCGCAGGTGCGACTGTCTCTCGCCGAGCAGCGGGCCTGACACCGATCCAAGAGAAAGCGCCCGACAGGGCGGAAAGGAACAAGACAGCATGAGCAAGAAGATCTTCCTCGAATACGAGAACGGTACGCGGGCGATCGCGACCCTGCTCGAGACCGACGCCCCCGAGACCTGCAAGGTGATGTGGCAGGCCCTCGAGAAGCCTGTCACGATGCAATGCCTGCACGCCATGTACGCGGGCCCCGAGGTGATGGTCGGCCTTCCCGAAGAGGCGCAGAACTTCGATCCGGCCGCCGTGCCGCTCGAGAACCAGCAGGTCATCCCGGCCCCCGGCGACCTGCAGTGGTACTGGCAGCGCCCCATGCAGATGGGCGGCCTCCCGTTCGAGTGGTGGGAGATCGGCATCTTCTACGGTCGCGGCGCGCGCACGCTCGGCCCGCTCGGATGGACGCCCGTCAACATCTGGGCGACGATCACGGAGGGCCTCGCCGAGTTCGCCGAGGAGTCGGCTGCGATCCGCATCGACGGAGCGAAGCAGCTGACCATCGGTCGGCTCGCGGAATAGCCCCGGCACTCGACAACCCCATATCTCGCACGAGTAACATCACACATTCAAAGGAGAACACAGTGAAATTCAAGAGAATCATGCTCGGCGGAGTCGCCGCGCTGAGCGCAATCGCGCTCGCGGGCTGCTCCGCGCCGGCGGCGGAGTCGGGCGGAACCGACGAGGCGAAGCCCTATGCAGGTCAGAAGCTCGTCGTCACCACCTTCGGCGGCGACTGGGAGAAAGCCTTCGTCGAGGCGGTGGTCGACCCCTTCGAGGAGGAGACCGGCGCCACGGTGGAGATGGTGACGCTGTACAGCGCCGATGCCCTGGCGCAGCTGACCGCCCAGAAGGCCAGCCCCCAGCTGGACGTCGTCCACTTCTCGGGCGGTCAGGAGTTCGTCGCCGCGAGCGACGGGCTCATCGAGGCGATCGCTCCCGAGGACCTCAGCAACTACGACGACCTCGCGCAGGTCGCGACGGCCGGCCTCGAACGGGGCGAGGGGCCGGCCATCCAGCTGGCGCCCGTCGGCCTGGTCTTCAACACCGAGTCGGGGGCTGAACGACCCGACTCATGGCTCGACGTCTTCGACGATCAGTACTCGGGCCACCTGGCGCTGACCGACTTCTCGAACACCTACGGCGTGCTCTCGATGCTCCGGATCGCCGACGCGCAGGGCAACGGCATCGAGAACGCCGAGCCGACCATCGATCAGCTCGGTGCGCTCGTGTCGAACGGCGACGCGATCGTCGTGCCGACCTCCCCCGACCTGCAGAGCGCCTTCGCGCAGCGCGACACCTGGCTCGCGCCCTACTCGATGGACTATGCAGGCACGCTGAAGGACGCTGGCCTCCCGGTCGAGTTCATCACGCCGAAGGAGGGAGCCGGCGCTTCGCTGATCACCGCGAATGCCGTCGCCGGACGCGACAACCTGGAACTCTCGAAGCTCTTCATCGACTTCGAGCTGAGCCCGAAGGCCCAGCAGGTCTTCGCCGAGCAGATGCGCTACTCGCCGGTGAACGTCAAGGCCGAGGTCTCCGGAGACGTGGCGGGCGACGTGCTCGTCGGCGACGAGCTCGACTCGCTCGTCATCTATGCTCCCGGTGAGCTGGCTCCAAAGCGCCAGGGCTGGGTCGACGCCTGGAACAACGTCATCACCAACTGAGGTCTGAAATGAACGAGAGAACCCGTAAGGAGCCGTTGCTCCTGCTCCTGCCGGCGGCGCTGCTGCTGCTGCTCGGATTCGTGACGCCCGTCTCGGCCATGCTGCTGATGAGCGTCCAGTCGCCGGCAGGCGGGTTCACTCTCGAGAACTTCCAGCGGCTCTTCGAATCCGGGTACAACCTGCAGGCGGCCTGGCGCTCGCTGAGGCTCGGCCTGGTGCAGACCGCGGCCACCATCCTGATCGCGCTGCCGCTGTCGTACCTGATGGCGCGCGCATCGTCCCGGCTGCGGTCGTTCCTGCTGATCGTCGTCATCCTGCCGCTCATGACGAGCGTGGTGGTGCGCACCTTCGGCTGGGTCGTGCTGATGGGGCCGAACGGCCTCATGATGAACGTGCCGGGCGCCGAGCTGCTCGTGAGAGGCACGCAGGGCTTTCTCGGCACCGAGGTCGGTGTGAGCATCGCGATGGTGCAGGTGCTGCTCCCGTTCGCCGTGCTGTCGATCCTCGGCGTCATCTCGGGCATCAACCCGCAGCTCGAGGAGGCGGCGCGCACGCTCGGCGCCGGGTACTGGCGCTCGCTCTGGAAGGTCGTGCTGCCGCTCGCGCTTCCGGGCATCGTCGCCGGGGCCTCGCTCGTCTTCGTGCTCTCGGTGAGCTCCTTCATCACGCCGCGCTTCATCGGCGGCGCGCAGATCCCCGTGTTCGCCCAGACCATCTACGTCGATGCGACCACCAATCTCGACTGGCCGTTCGCGGCAGCGCAAGCGGTCATGCTCTTCGCCGGAGTCATGCTGGTGCTGATCGCCACTGCCCGACTCGGGCGAACGAAGGGCTGAACCATGGTCAAATCCATTCCACTCCTCGCCAAGATCGGGGCGGTGCTGCTCGTCGTCGCCGTGACCGTCTACATGCTCATGCCGCTCGTCGTCGTGGCCGGCGCCTCGATCAACAGCACGCGTTTCCTCTCGTTCCCGCCGCAGGGCTTCTCCCTCGAGTGGTACACGGAAGCGCTCACGAGCGACACCTACCTGGCGCCCTTCCGCCTGAGCCTGCTCGTCGGCGTCGTCACCGCGGTCTGCTCGGCGGTGCTCGGCACCGCGGCGGCACTGGCGCTGACGCGCTTCAATATCCCGGGAGCCGGCGCGATCCAGGCCTTCCTCATGTCGCCGCTGACGCTGCCGACGATCATCCTCGCGATCGGCGCGCTGTCGGTCGCCTCGATGACCATCGGGGCGCCGAACATCTGGGTGCTGATCGTGATCCATACGGTCATCACGATCCCGTACGTCATGCGCACGGTCACCGGCGTCATGGCCAGACGGGATCCCTTTATCGAGGAGGCGGCCCGCACGCTCGGGGCGAGCGCCTGGGACCGCTACCGCCTGGTGGTGCTGCCCGTGGCCCGCCCCGGCATCGCGGCGGGGGCGTTCTTCGCCTTCAACATCTCGTTCGACGACGCCGTGATCGCGCTCTTCCTGCGCACGCCCCAGCTCGAGACCCTGCCGATCGCCATCTACGGGCAACTCGAATACAGCACGTCCCCGACCGTCGCGGCGGTCTCGACCATGATGGTGCTGCTCACCGTCGTACTGATCCTCATACTCGAAAAACTCATCGGCCTGGGAAGGATGTTTGTCTCGTGAGCACCCTGACGATCGAACGCATCACCAAGAACTTCAAGACCACACAGGTGCTCAAAGGCCTCGACCTCCAGGTCGAATCCGGCGAGTTCGTCTCGCTGCTCGGCCCCTCGGGCTGCGGCAAGACCACGCTGCTGCGCTGCATCGCCGGACTCGAGACGGTGAGCTCCGGCCGAGTGCTCATCGGGGATCGCGACGTGACGAACCTCCCGCCCGAGAAGCGCCGTCTCGGCATGATGTTCCAGAGCTACGCCCTGTTCCCGCACATGAGCGTGCGCGAGAACGTGCGCTTCGGTCTCCGAATGGAGGGCAAGCAGCCGAAGAAGGAGCAGCTCGAGATCGCGACGCACGCACTCGAGCGCGTGCAGATGGCGCACCTGGCCGACCGCCTGCCCACGCAGCTCTCCGGCGGACAGCAGCAGCGAGTCGCGCTCGCCAGGGCGATCGCGAATACTCCGACCCTCCTGCTCCTCGACGAGCCGCTGTCCAACCTCGACGCCCGCCTGCGCGAGGACATGCAGATCGAGCTCAAGGAGCTGCATCGGTCGCTCGGCGTGACCACCGTGTTCGTCACCCACGATCAGGAGGAGGCGCTCAGCCTCTCCGACCGGATCGTGCTCATGAACGGCGGCGTCATCGAGCAGGTGGGCAGCCCCGACGAGATCTACTCGACCCCCAGAACCGCGTTCGCCGCCGACTTCATCGGGGCCGCGAATCTGCTCCCGGCGCGCCGGAGCGGTGCCAGCGCGGTGACCGCAGAGGGCGGCTTCGAGATCCCGGTGCGCGGCGACGCACCCGACGGCGAGGGGCGCGTGATGGTGCGCCAGGAGGACGTGCTGATCTCCCGGGAGGCCGACGACGCCACGCCGTATCCGGTGCAGTTGATCACTCGCGTGTACCGCGGTTCCGACGTGGTGTACGTCGTCGACTTCGCCGGGCAGCAGCTCAAGATCATCGCTCCGGGCCACGAGGAGCAGCTCTCCGCCGGCCCGGCGGCCATCGGCCTGCGGTCGCGCTCCGCCCAGTGGATACCCGAAGCGCCTGCGACCACCTAAGCTGGAGCGATGCAGCAGCGGATCGGATACCTCTACGGCATCGGTGCGTACCTCGCCTGGGGCGCCTTTCCGCTGTTCTTCAGCCTGCTCGCGGCCGTCAACCCGTTCGAAGTGGTTCCTTGGCGCGTGATCACCGCCCTCGGGTTCTGCGTGATCGCGATCACCGCGATCGGCGGATGGGGCCGGCTGGCCGCGGTGATGCGCTCGCCGAGGCTGCTGGGCTGGTTCGCCATCAGCTCCGTACTGCTCTACGCGAACTGGCAGTTCTTCGTGGTCGGAATCGTCACGGGCCACATCATCGAGACCGCGCTCGGCTATTTCATCACCCCGCTCGTGACCATTCTGATCGGCGTCGTCGTGCGCAAGGAACGACTGCGCGCATTGCAGTGGGCGGCGGTGGCCGTCGCGATGCTCGGCGTGCTCGTGAGCGCCATCGCCTACGGGCAGTTCCCCACCATCGCCCTCGGGCTGGCCCTCACATTCGGTCTCTACGGGGCCGTGCGAAAGCAGGCGAGCGAGGACATCGACGCGCTGAGCGGATTGACCATCGAGACGGTCTTCGGCAGCCTGCTCGCGGTCGCGCAGCTGATCGTGCTCGCCCTGCTGTTCGGGCCGCTCGACGCCTTCGGCCACGGGCCGGCCGTGACGATTCCGCTGCTCCTGAGCGGTGTGATCACGGCGATCCCGCTCATGCTGTTCGCCGCAGGCAATCGCCGCCTCAAGCTGAGCCATATGGGCTTCCTGCAGTTCATCACCCCGATCATGAACTTCATCACCGGCTACTTCCTCTTCCACGAGCCGATGTCTCTCATCCGGTGGATCGGCTTCCTCGCCGTATGGGTCGCCGTGATGCTGCTCGTCGTGGACATGCTCCGGGCGGTGCGCTCCGAGGGCCGGCGGGCGGTCGCCGAGGAACTGCCCGCGCAACCGGGGCCCTGAGCCCGGCGCTAGGATTGATCCATGGAACAGCGTGACCCGTTTGCCTTCACCGGATTGACCTATGACGACGTGCTGCTGCTGCCGGCGCACACCGATGTGATCCCGAGCGAGGCCGACACCTCGACGCAGTTCACCCGCCGCATCCGCCTCGGCATCCCGCTGATCTCGGCGGCGATGGACACCGTCACCGAGACCCGCATGGCGATCGCGATGGCGCGCAACGGAGGCATCGGCATTCTGCACCGCAACCTCTCGATCAGCGACCAGGCGGACATGGCCGACCGCGTCAAGCGCAGCGAGGCCGGCATGATCACGAATCCGGTGACCACCACGGTCGATGCGACCGTCGCCGAGGTCGACGCCATCTGCGGCGAGTACCGGGTCTCGGGCCTGCCCGTCGTCGATGCCGAGGGCGTGCTCGTCGGCATCATCACCAACCGCGACATGCGCTTCATCCCCGCCGCCGAGCGCACCACCACTCGGGTGGCCGACGCGATGAAGCCGATGCCGCTGATCACCGGCCATCCCGGCATCACGCGCGAGGCCGCCGCCGAGCTGTTCAAGCAGCACCGCATCGAGAAGCTGCCGCTCGTGGACGAGCGCGGCAAGCTCACGGGCCTCATCACGGTCAAGGACTTCGACAAGGAGGAGGAGTACCCGAACGCCGCCAAGGACGAGGCGGGCCGCCTGCGCGTCGGTGCGGCCGTGGGCTTCTTCGGCGATGCCTGGGATCGCGCGGGCGCGCTGGTCGAGGCCGGCGTCGACGTGCTCGTCGTCGACACGGCGAACGGCGACAGCAAGGGCGTGCTCGACATCATCAAGAAGATCAAGGGCGACCCGGCCTTCGCCGGTGTCGACGTGATCGGCGGCAACGTCGCGACCCATGCGGGAGCGAAGGCGCTCGTCGATGCCGGCGTCGACGCCGTCAAGGTCGGCGTGGGTCCCGGCTCGATCTGCACGACCCGCGTCATCGCCGGTGTCGGCGTGCCGCAGGTCACTGCGGTCTACGAGGCGGCGAGAGCCGCGACCCCGGCGGGCGTCCCCGTGATCGCCGACGGTGGTCTCCAGTACTCCGGCGACATCGCGAAGGCGCTCGTCGCAGGCGCCTCCTCGGTCATGATCGGCTCGCTCTTCGCGGGCACCGACGAGAGCCCTGGAGACCTCGTCTTCATGGGCGGCAAGCAGTACAAGCACTACCGCGGCATGGGCTCGCTCGGCGCCCTGCAGACGCGCGGCGAGCGCACCTCGTACTCCAAGGATCGCTACTTCCAGGCCGATGCCTCGAGCGACGAGAAGCTGATCCCCGAGGGCATCGAAGGCCAGATCGCCTATCGCGGGCCGCTGCGCTCGGTGGCCCACCAGCTCACCGGCGGCCTGCGCCAGTCGATGATGTACGTCGGCGCCAACACGGTCGCCGAGCTCAAGGAGCGAGGCCAGTTCGTGCGCATCACCGCGGCGGGTCTCAAGGAGTCGCATCCGCACGACGTGCAGATGGTCGTCGAGGCGCCGAACTACAAGCGCTGACCCCGGCGCCGCACCCGCCGTTCAGCGGGGACGGCTAGACTGGCCGGGTGAGCAACGAGATCGAGATCGGCCGCGGCAAGCGCGCCAGGCGCGTGTACACCTTCGACGAGATCGGCATCGTGCCGACCCGGCGCACCCGCGATCCGGAGCTCGTCTCGACCGCCTGGTCGATCGATGCGTTCCAGTTCGAACTGCCGGTGCTCGGCGCTCCGATGGACTCCGTGATGTCGCCCGCGACGGCGATCGCGCTCGGCCGCCTGGGCGGTCTCGGCGTGCTCGATCTCGAGGGGCTCTGGACGCGCTACGAGGATCCCCAACCGGTGCTCGACGAGCTCGCCGCCCTCGGCGACGACGCCGAGACGATCAAGCGCATGCGCGAGCTCTACTCCGAGCCGATCAAGCCCGAGCTGATCCGCGATCGCCTCGGCGAGATCCGCGAGGCAGGCGTCACCGTGGCGGGCGCACTCTCACCGCACCGCACCGCACAGTTCAGCGAGACGGTGATCGGCGCGGGCGTCGACCTGTTCGTGATCCGCGGCAACACGGTCTCGGCCGAGCACGTCTCGGTCGCGGGCCGGGAGCCCCTGAACCTCAAGCAGTTCATCTACGAGCTCGACGTGCCCGTCATCGTGGGCGGCGCCGCGACCTACCAGTCGGCGCTTCACCTCATGCGCACCGGCGCGGCGGGCGTGCTCGTCGGCTTCGGCGGAGGCGCCTCGTCCACCACCCGGGCCACCCTCGGCATCCGCGCCCCCATGGCGAGCGCCATCGCCGATGTGGCGGGCGCCCGCAGCGACTACCTCGACGAGTCGGGCGGACGCTACGTGCACGTGATCGCAGACGGCGGCCTCGGAACATCGGGCGACCTGATCAAGGCGATCGCCTGCGGCGCCGACGCCGTCATGCTCGGAGCCGCCCTCGCACGCGCCACCGACGCCCCGGGCCAGGGCTGGCACTGGGGTCAAGAGGCGTACCACGACGAGCTTCCGCGCGGCAAGCGCGTGCGCGTCGGCGGCGTCGCCCCGCTCGACGAGATCATCGCAGGGCCCGCGCATGTGGCCGACGGCAGCGCCAACCTCATGGGTGCACTGCGCCGCGCCATGGCGACCACCGGCTACAGCGAGCTCAAGGAGTTCCAGCGCGTCGGCGTCGTCTACGCCGAGCGGTAGCGCGCGGCATCGAGCGGCTCCGCGACCTCGGCCTCCGCCGCCGATGCGCATCGAGCGAAAGGAACGGCATGACCACCACGAAGCTGGGGCCCGCTGAGCGCGAGGCCGCGATTCGCACGCTTCGCGACCCCGAGCACGAGCTCGACGTCCTGGTCATCGGGGGCGGGATCACCGGCACGGGCGCGGCGCTCGACGCGGTGACCCGGGGGCTGTCGACCGGTCTGGTGGAGTCCCGCGACTGGGGCTTCGGCACTTCGAGCCGATCCTCGAAGCTCGTGCACGGCGGTATCCGCTACCTCGAGCAGATGAACTTCTCGCTCGTGCGCGAGGCGCTCGTCGAACGCGGCCTGCTGCTGCAGCGCATCGCGCCGCACCTCGTGCGTCCGGTGCGCTTCCTCTACCCGGTGACGACCCCGGTGATCGAGCGCGCCTACGTCGGTGCAGGCATGCTGCTCTACGACCTCTTCGCTCGAACCGGGGGGCGCCCGCCCGGGGTTCCCTGGCATCGCCACGTCAGCCGTCGGCGCCTGGTGCGCGAGGCGCCCGGTCTGCGCCCGCATGCGTTCCGGGGCGGGCTGAGCTACAGCGACGCCCAGGTCGACGACGCCCGGTTCGTCGCCAATGTCGCCCGCACGGCGGCCTCCTACGGCGCGCACGTCGCGAGCCGGGTGCGGGTCGAGGGCTTCGTGAAGGTGGGGGAGCGGGTCGTCGGCGTGACCGCCCGCGACCTGATGACCGATGAGACCTTCGAGATACGTGCGAAGCAGGTGGTGAACGCCACAGGAGTCTGGACGAACGATCTGCAGGCCCTCGTGGGGGAGCGAGCCACCTTCTCCGTGCGCGCGTCGAAAGGCATCCACCTCGTGGTGCCGCGGGATCGCTTCCGTTCCAAGTACGGCCTGCTGCTGCGCACGGAGAAGAGCGTGCTCTTCGTCATTCCCTGGGGCCGGCACTGGCTCATCGGCACGACCGACACCGACTGGTCGCTCGACAAGGCGCATCCGGCCGCGACGGCCGTCGATATCGACTACCTGCTCGAGAACGTCAACAAGGTGCTCAAGACCCCCCTCACGCGCGACGACGTCGAAGGAGTCTTCGCTGGCCTGCGCCCGCTGCTCGCCGGCGAGAGCGACGAGACGTCGAAGCTCTCCCGCGAGCACCTCGTCGCGCAGCCCGTGCCCGGGCTCGTGATGGTCGCGGGCGGCAAGCTCACGACCTATCGGGTCATGGCGAAGGACGCGATCGACGCGGCGGCCGACTCTCTGGACGGACGCGTGCCGGCATCCATCACCGAGGATGTGCCGCTGCTCGGGGCCGAGGGGTACAAGGCGGCCTGGAACCGCCGCAGCCGCATCGCCCGCGCCTTCGACGTGCACCCGACGCGTATCGAGCACCTGCTGCGCCGCTACGGTTCGCTCGCGCATGAGCTGCTCGACCTCATCCGCGAGCGTCCCGAGCTCTCCGAGCCGCTGCCCGGCGCCGACGACTACCTCGGCGCCGAGGTCGTGTACGCCGCCAGCCATGAGGGTGCGCTGCATCTCGACGACGTGCTCGCCCGGCGCACCCGCATATCGATCGAGGCGTGGGATCGCGGCGTCGGCGCCGCCCCCGTCGCCGCGAAGCTCATGGCCGAGGTGCTCGGCTGGTCGAAGCAGCGCACCGAGACCGAGATCGACCGCTACCGCGCCCGCGTCGAGGCCGAGATCGCGAGCCAGCAGCAGCTCAGCGACGAGGCCGCCGACCGCGTGCGATTGAGCGCCCCCGAGCCGGGGGTGAAGACCCGCTCCGGCGGCTCGGGTCGAAGCGCGTGAGCACCCCGAGCGCACGACGAACGCGGCCCCACTACGAGGGCGATCCGAGCCTCGCGAAGGTCATGCGCACTCCCAAGTGGATCGGCGCCCTGCTGCTGGCGCTGCTCGTGGCCGGCGTCTTCGCCTGGCTGGGGCAGTGGCAGCTCGGTCACGCCATCACGCTCGAGAACGAGCACTCCGTCGATGCCGAAGCGGTGCGGCCCATCGACCGGGCGACCGAACCCGGCGGCACCGTGACCGATCGCGTCGCGGGCACCGTGCTCGAAGCCGAGGGCGCCTTCGTCGCCGGAGACTTCGGGGTCGTCGAGCAGCGCAGCAACGGCGGTGAGCAGGGAGCCTGGCTCATCGGGCACTTCGAGACCTCCGGAACTCCGGCCGGGCATCTCGCGGTCGCGATCGGCTGGGCCCCCGATCTCGCCGCCGCCGAGCGCGCCCGCGCCGCGGCGGAGGCGGAGCTCGCCGGCCGAGCGCTCGCCGCCGAGGGCCGCTACATGCCGAGCGACGGGCCCGTTCGCCCCGAGGCCGGCGACCCGCTCGACCGGCTGCAGAGCATGTCGGTCGCGCAGCTCGTCAACCTCTGGGAGCCGTTCGAAGGCGGGGCCTATGCGGGTTATCTCGTGCTGCACCCGGGCGGCGAACTCGATGCACAGGCGCTCGCGGGCCTCGGACTCGAGCCCATCGACTCCGTGCCGCCGCTGCCGGTCGAGACCGTCAACTGGCTGAACCTCTTCTATGCGGCCGAATGGGTGGTCTTCGCCGGGTTCGCGGTGTTCTTCTGGTACCGTCTCGTGCGTGACGACTGGGAGAAGATCCACGAGCTGAAGCTGCAGGTCGCCGAGCAGCCCGCCTGAGCGCCCCGGAGTCAGGGCGTTCGCTCGGCGAGCCACTCCGCGAGTGTCGGGCCCGCCTGCTCCGCATCGGCGCCGGGCAGCAGCGAACCGTTGCGGAACGCCTCGCCCATGGCGCCAGGCAGCGGCAGCTCGACGACACGGCGCCGATCGCCGCGCTGCGCGAAGCACCGTCGGCCGACCTCGGCCATGCGCAGCTCTTCGGGGCCGCCCAGATCCCTGACGACTCCCGCTCCTTCGCCCTCCGCGAGTCGGAGCAGACGCTCTGCCACCGTCACCGAGGCGATCGGGCGGCAGCGCAGCGACGGGATCATCGCCCAAGGGCCCAAGCGAACCGCCTTCTGCTCTGCGAACTCGAAGAACTGGGTGGTGCGCTGCACCGTCCAGGCGTCGGAGCTCTCGGCGAGGAGCCGCTCCTGCAAGGCCTTGCCGGCATAGTAGCCGTGCGGATGCTCGGCCGCTCCCACGATCGAGAGCGCCACGTGATGCCGCACCCCGGCGCGCTCCTCGGCGCGGAGGAGCTGGGTCGTGACCGCTTCGAAGAACGAGCGGGATCGGCCTGCCGAGACGGTGTTCGGCCCCGATGCGTCGATCACCGCCTCGACGCCGGTGAGGTCGAGTCCCGCTCCCGTCATCAGATCCGTGCCCGTCGCTCGGCTCAGCACGCGCACTTCGTGCCCCGCCGCCTCGGCCAGGCGCACGAGATGCGTGCCGACCGTTCCCGTGCCGCCCGCGACCGCGATTCTCATGAGCTCAGCCTACGCCTGCAGCCCATTCGCGCGCCCGCCGGTGTGCAGCAAAGGCCCATGCGCGCGCCGATAGGATTGGAGCATGGTCTTGCAGCCCAACCCACGCGATTACCCGCGCATCCGCAGCGCGCTCAAGTACTACAAGGTCGCCTCGATCGTCACCGGTATCATGCTGCTGCTGCTGCTCGCCGAGATGATCCTCAAGTACTCGCCGACTCACCTCGAACTCTTCCTTGGCGGGGATCGCGGCGGCCTGCACTTCGCGCCGGTCGTCGTGGGCGAGGGCTGCCAGTGGTACTCGCTGTTCAACCCGTTCCAGGAGGTCTGCGAGCTCACCTCGACCGGGAGCGGCACGAACCTCTCGCTCATGATCCTCGTGATCCACGGTTGGTTCTACGTGGCCTACCTCATCGCCTGCTTCATGGTGTGGAGCCCTATGCGCTGGCGCTTCGCCCGCTTCCTGCAGCTCGCGCTCGGCGGCGTCATCCCGCTGCTCTCCTTCTTCATGGAGGTACGGGTCGCCCGCGAGGTCACCGCATTCCTCGATTCTCATGACACCGGATCGGCCGAGGCGCAGCCTCAGCGATCCTCGGCCGCAACCACCACGGAAGGCAACGAATGACCGCCACCACCACGCACCGCCCGGTGCTCGTCGTCGACTTCGGCGCGCAGTACGCGCAGCTGATCGCGCGCCGAGTGCGCGAGGCCGGGGTCTTCAGCGAACTGGTGCCGCACACCATCACCGCGGCCGAGGTGCTCGAGAAGCAGCCGCTCGGCATCGTGCTCTCGGGCGGGCCCTCCTCCGTATATGCAGAGGGCGCGCCGACGTTCGACGATTCGATCTTCGGGCTCGGCATCCCGGTCTTCGGCATCTGCTACGGATTCCAGGTGATGGCCCGCGCCCTCGGCGGCGAGGTCGGACACACCGGCGACCGCGAGTACGGCGCGACCGATGCGCTCGTCGTGGGCGGCGGCGGGCTGCTGCTCGGCGGCCAGCCCGAGACCCAGAACGTGTGGATGAGCCATGGCGACGCCGTGCAGAAGGCCCCCGAGGGCTTCGAAGTGCTCGCCCGCACCTCCGTCACCCCGGTTGCGGCCTTCGGCTCCGAGGAGCGGAGGCTCTACGGCGTGCAGTGGCACCCCGAGGTCAAGCACAGCGACTTCGGTCAGCGCGCGCTCGAGAACTTCCTGCACCGCATCGCAGGCATCGAGGCCGACTGGAACGCCGGCAACGTCATCGCCGAGCAGATCGATCGCATCCGCGAGCAGGTCGGCGGCGCACGCGTCATCTCGGCGCTCTCGGGCGGCGTCGACTCGGCGGTCTCGACCGCGCTCGTGCACCGCGCCATCGGCGACCAGCTCACCGCGGTCTTCGTCGACCACGGCCTGTTGCGCAAGGGCGAGCGGGAGCAGGTCGAGCGCGACTACGTCGAGTCGACCGGTGTGCACCTCATCACCGTCGACGCGGCCGACACCTTCCTCGGCCATCTCGAGGGCGTCACCGACCCCGAGGAGAAGCGCAAGATCATCGGCCGCGAGTTCATCCGCGCCTTCGAGCAGGTGCAGCGCGACCTGATCGAAGAGGCCAAGGCCGAGGGCGAGCCGATCAAGTTCCTCGTGCAGGGCACGCTCTACCCCGACGTCGTGGAGTCGGGCGGCGGCTCGGGTACGGCGAACATCAAATCGCACCACAATGTGGGTGGCCTGCCGGAGGACATGACCTTCGAACTCATCGAGCCGCTGCGCGACCTCTTCAAGGACGAGGTGCGCGCGGTCGGCCGCGAGCTCGGCATCCCCGAGGCGATCGTCGCCCGCCAGCCGTTCCCCGGCCCGGGGCTCGGCATCCGCATCGTCGGCGAGGTCACCCGTGAACGCCTCGAGGTGCTGCGCGAGGCCGACGCGATCGCCCGCGCCGAGCTGACCGCCGCCGGCCTCGACGGCGAGATCTGGCAGTGCCCGGTCGTGCTGCTCGCCGATGTGCGCTCCGTGGGCGTGCAGGGCGACGGCCGCACCTACGGGCACCCGATCGTGCTGCGCCCCGTCTCGTCGGAGGACGCGATGACGGCGGACTGGACTCGCGTGCCCTACGAGGTGCTCGCGCGCATCTCGAACAAGATCACCAACCAGGTGCCCGAGGTCAACCGCGTCGTGCTCGACGTCACCTCGAAGCCGCCCGGCACGATCGAATGGGAATAGGAGAGGGGCCTTCGGGCCTCTTCTCCATTCCGTCCGCCTAAGACGCCGCGCGGCGCTCGGCCACCACTCGCGGAACGCTCCCGCCTATCGCCCGAACGCGTTCGAGGGCGCGCCGACACGAGGCGCCGGTACCCGCCGCCGCAGCGAGCGGGGCAGCAGCCGCGCCCGGATGCGCGCGCTCCGAGTGGCCGCGGCATCGGTCGCATCGCGGGCGAGAACACCTCGGCGTTCGAGATGCTCGACGAGCACCTCCGGGGTACGGGCCCGCAGTGACGCGGGCCGGCGGCTCCGGGCACATCCTCGATCAGCAGATGGCCCCGCGCGAGCAGCGTGGTGACGGCCGCCTCTATCGCGGCGGACTTGCCGCTGAGCACGCGACCCAGCGACGGGGCGATGCGGTCGGCGAGATCGCGCACGGCGGCGAAGTCGGGCTGGTCGGGCTCCGCCGCGCCCCGTGCCGAGTGGGGTTAGGCTCGGCTCGTGACCCGCTGCGCCTCTGCCATAGCTATCAGGGTAGGGCCTCAGGATGGAGAAAGGGTGGGCCGGCATCGCCGCCCCACCCTTTCCCGGGAGCGTCTGCGAACTCAGTTCCCGCGCAGGATCGCGAGGATGCGCAGGATCTCGACGTACAGCCAGATCAGCGTGACCATGATTCCGAAAGCGGCTGACCATCCCCACTTCTCGGGCACGCGGTTCTCGACGCCGTTCTTGATCAGCTCGAAGTCCATCACGAGCGAGTAGGCGGCGAGCAGCACGGCGAGCGCCCCGATGATCACACCGAGGGGGATGCCCATGATGGTGATGCCGGTGCGCAGACCCCAGGCGTCGCCACTCGCGCCGAAGAGCATCATGCCGACGTTGACCAGGGAGAACGCGAGGTAGCCGACCATGGCGATCAGGAAGATCTTGGTCATCTTCGGACTCGTGCGCACCTTGCCGCTGCGGAAGAGCAGCAGCGTGACTGCGAAGACACTGAAGGTGCCGATGACGGCCTGCATCACGATGCCGGGGTACAGCCCCTCCATCATGCCCGAGAGGCCGCCGAGAAAGAGACCTTGGGCGACGGCGTAGCCGACGATGAGCGGGACGCTCGGCTCCTTCTTGAACGCGTTGACGAGGCCGAGCACGAGGCCGACGATCGCACCGGGGATCATGAGGATCGGCATCCACCAGCCGACGCCGGCGCCCGCGACGACCAGGATGAAGAGGAACACCGTCTTGCTGATGGTGTTCTCGTAGGTCATGGGCTCGGCGCTGCCGGTGACCGGGGGCAGCTGCGCGCCCTGGTGCGAGGCGGCGGCCACGCCGGCGGCCGCAGCGGCGGGCACGTCGACTCCCGGGCGCTTCGGGTCGGCGGCGGGCTGATTGTAGATGCGGTTCAGCTCCTCGGCAGTGAGGGTCTTGCCGCTGAAGGCGGGATTCTTGGAAAGCGCGGGATTGCTCATGCGTTACGGGATCCTTCACGGGTCGGGTACGTGCGTCCAGACTATCGAGCGCGGGTCTCGATTGGCTGTGATTGTTCGGTGCATCCTCGGATGTTCGCTCAGGACTGACGCGTGCACCCTTCTGCCGCGAGTCCGGCAGAGGCTCAGCCGCCTCGCCTAGAGTTGAGTCCATGACGCATCGAGTGCCCGCGGCTCCCATGCTGATCGGCCACCGGGGGGCGCCCGGATATCGGCCCGAGCACACCGAAGCCTCGTACCGGCTCGCCTTCGAGCAGGGGGTCGACGCGGTCGAGCCCGATCTCGTGGTGTCGAGCGACGGCGTGCTCGTGATCCGTCATGAGAACGAGATCTCCGGTACGACCGACGTCGCCGAGCGCCCCGAGTTCGCGGCCCGGCGCACGACGAAGACCGTCGACGGCGAGCGGCTCACCGGCTGGTTCGTCGAGGACTTCACCTGGGCGGAGCTCTCGACCCTGCGCTGCCGCGAGCGGGTGCCGCATCTGAGATCCGGCAACACGCGTTTCGACGGCGCGGAGCCCATGCTGCGCTTGGCCGACCTCATCGGGCTCGTCGACGAAGCGAGTGAGCGGCTCGGGCGGCCGATCGGCATCGTGATCGAGTTGAAGCACGTGCACTTCCTGCTGGGACAGGGGCACGACCTGGTGGCGCTCATGCTCGCCGAGCTCGCGCGCACCGGCTGGGACGCGGAGCCCGAGCGCCTCACCGTGGAGTGCTTCGAACTCGGCGCCCTCGACCGAGTGCGCGAGGCGGGGCTCGCTGCCCGGCTCGTGTTCCTGATGGAGCATCGAGGATCGCCCGCCGACGAGGTAGCGCTGCTCGGTGCGAGCGCGAGGAGCTACGAGTGGTACCGCAGCGATGCGGGCCTCGATTCGCTCGCGGGGCGCGTGCACGGCATAAGCCTCTCGAAGCGCGACCTGCTGCACGTGAACGCGCGAGGGCGTGCGGTAGGAGTGCAGGACATCGTGCAGCGCGCCCATGCCCGGGGCCTGCTGGTCTTCACCTGGACGATGCGGCCCGAGAACGGCTTTCTCGTGCCCGGCTTCCGGAGCAGCAGGCACCGCGATCAGTGGGGGGACTGGCGCGAGGAGTGGCGGCTGATCCTCTCGACGGGTCTCGACGGGGTCTTCCTCGATCACCCGGATCTGCTCGCCGAGGTGCTCTGATCGCTCGTGAGCCGGGCAGGACGGTCAGCCGCGCTCGCCGACGACGTTGAGCTGCAGGAAGCTGCGCAACGGGGCGCCCTCGAGCCCCGCGTCGAGCCCGAAGGCGAGCTTCGCGAGCGCCGCTTCCACGGTCATGTCGCCGCCGTCGATCACGCCCGTTGCCGCGAGCTCTCCGCCTACGGCGTAGCGCTCGGGGTCGACCCCGCCGGTCGCGCACTGGGTGATCGCGACGACCGGTGTCGAAGCGCAGATATCGGCGAGCGTCTGGGCCATGCCCGGCCGCGCCATGGGCGCGTTGCCGCTGCCGTAGCACTCGAGCACGAGGCCGTCGGCGCCGCCGTTCGCGAGGGCGCGCAGATCGTCCGCGGTGACGCCGGGCACGAAGCGGAATGAGACGGTGCGCGCGGGCACGGCCCTCGTCGCCCCCTGCAGCATGGCGGCGGGCACGCCGCTCGGGTTCGCGCCCAGGGTGCGCTCCGCTCGGAAGGCGCGGGGATCCTCGGCCTGATACTTGGTGGCGCGGATGGCCGGCACGATGGCGCCGCCGAAGGCGATGGCGGCGGGGGAGTCCGCGCCGGCGCGCACTGCCGCGCGGATGGCGAGTGAGAGGTTGGCGCGGGCGTCGCTCCGCGGCGCGCCGTGCGGCAGCTGGCTCCCCGTGAGCACGACGGGGCAGCCCAGCCCCGAGAGTTCGAGGGCGAGGCGCGCGCCCGTGTAGGCGAGCGTGTCGGTGCCGTGGGTGATGACGACGCCGCTGGGTCGCCTGGTGCGTACGCGGGCCCGCACGAGGCGCGCGATCCTCGGCCCCGTCTCGGCGTCGGCGTTCGCGCTGTCGATGGCCGGGTTGAGATGGTTGATGCGGAAGTCGACTCCGAGCGGATCGCAGATCTCGGCGACGAGGTGCTCGAGCTCGGCCTCGAAGCCCGGGTCGGGGGCGAGGCCTCGTGGGGTCTCGTGCATGCCGATAGTACCGCCGGTCGCGAAGACCAGCACCGATGGGCGGGTGTCAGGGGGGAGGTCGCGCATTCCACCATTCTGGCCGAGCCGACCGTGCTGCCCCTAAAAACGGCGATGGCAGCTAAAACCGGCGATTCCCGGCGGAAACGTCCGTTTGAACGTGCATTCGCCGGTTCTAGCAGCAGTGGGGGACGGGTCGGCCGAGGGAGGGAAGGCTGGAGGGAGGCCCGATGTCGGAGGTCGCTCTTAGACTTGAGGGTGATGAGCGATTATGAACTCTTTGCGGCCGACGGCACCCACCTCGGCTCCTCGACCGGCCCTTCGAACGGTGCGACCGCCGCCGGCGCCTCCGGCGATGCGTCGGGCGGCGATGCGGGGCACGAGGATCCGCTGGTCGCGGGGCTCAACCCGCAGCAGCGGCGGGCCGTCGAGACGCGCGGTCAGGCGCTGCTCATCGTGGCCGGAGCGGGCTCGGGCAAGACCCGCGTGC
>JBEBTD010000007.1:0-28501 GCA_040393965.1 Leucobacter soli
TTCCTATCGGACTCCGAACCTCTCCCGGAACAGCGAGGCTGTTCCGGCTTCCGGCGCGCAAAGCCGTGCTTGCTCCGAGCGCCGAAAGCAAGTCCGATCGGCGGCTCCATTCGAACGCCTCTGCGCGCTCGCGCGAAGCGACCGCGGATCGTCGCGAAGTGCGCCCTGGGCCGCCCAGATGCCGCATTTCGAGACCGATTGCGTGCGGTCGCCCGGTCGGGCTCGTGCACTGGGCCGAGGAAGGCCGCGTGCGGCTGCGCGACCAGGTTCGCGCGCTGGGATGCCAGCGGGAAGGCGATAGGGTGGTCGAATGACCTCGCACAAGCCCGGACTTCCGATCTGGGCGGCGCTCATCGGCAGCGGTCTGGCGGGCGCGCTCGTCACGGTGCAGGCGCGCATTAACGGCGGGCTGAGTCAGGAACTCGGGAACGGATACGTGACCGCGTTCGTCTCGTTCGGGGTCGGTCTCGTCATCATGTGCCTCGCGATGCTGCTCAGCCGTCGCGGGCGGGCGGGCTTTGCGCTGATCAGGCGGGAGGTGCGCAGCGGACATCTGCCGATGTGGGCACTCGGAGGCGGTGCCTTCGGGGCGTTCTACGTGCTCACGCAGGGGCTCGTCGCCACGGTGCTGGGGCTCGCGCTCTTCACGGTCGGCATCGTGGCAGGGCAGGTGCTCGGCGGGCTGCTCATGGATCGCATCGGCGTCGGTCCCGGCGGCAGAGTAGACCCGACCGTGCCGCGCATCGCGGGGGCCTCGCTTGCGATCGTCGCCGTGGTGCTCTCGGTGCTCTCCGACCTGACGAACCCCGACGGGCATGCCGCGGCGATCTGGCTCGTGCTCGTGCCGGTGCTCGCGGGCCTCGGCATCAGCTTCCAGTCGGCGGTGAACGGACTCGTGCGCGCGGCCGCGCAGAGCACGATCAGCTCGACATTCCTGAACTTCGTGACGGGTACCTCTGTGCTGCTCGTGGTCGCGGTCGTGTCGGTCGCGATGCAGGGCTGGCCGGAGGCATGGCCGACGGCGCCGTGGTACTACACGGGCGGCGCCATCGGCTGCGTCTTCATCGCGCTGGCGGCGATGCTCGTTCGCGCCGCCGGAGTGCTGCTGCTGAGCATGTCGAACGTCGCGGGTCAGCTCGTGGCCTCGGTCGCGTTCGAGGCCGGCCTGCCCCTGACCGGCGGCCTCACCGTCGGGCTGACGGTCGGCGCGGCCGTGGCGCTGCTTGCCGTGGCGGTCGGGGCTCTCCCCGGTCGGAAGGATCGCGGCCGGGCCTGACAGGGGCCGTCGGCTACCGGTGCGAGACCTGGCGCAGCCGGGGGTCGGCCCGGGATCGCCGAGCGGTCGCGACCGGCTTTGCGGCGGCCTCGCGCGAGCCCTCGCAGAGAGTGCGACCCGACACGGCGTGCCGCTCCACGAGGCGATCGCGATCCTGCGCGCGGTCGAGGCCGAGGACTGACCCGACTCCCCGCCCGAATCTCGCGAGCCCTGCCTCGCCGAGATCACATGTTCACGCCGAGATCCTACGAAAAACGATCGGAATTTCGTGTGATCTCGGCGCAAACGTAGGATCTCGACGCTCGGGGTCGGTGCTGGCAGGCCGCAAGCATCGAGCCCGAGCCCGGGCACCGCGGATCAGTGCAGCCCGAGGTAGGCCTCGAGCGTCTGCGGGGTGGCCTCGAGCAGCGGCTCGTTGACCTGCTCGCCCGGGAACTCGCTTGCTTCGAAGAACCAGCGGTTCGAGGCGGGCATGCCCCAGAGCTGCGCGCGGCGCGGGTCGGTGATGTCCCAGCGGATGGGCGGCACCTCGAGATCGATGAACTGGTAGTGCGTGTTGAAGAGTTCGACACGGTGCTGATCGGGGTCGCGCAGGTAGAGGAAGAGGGCGTTGCTGAGGCCGTGGCGGCCCGGCCCCCGGTCGATCTCGTCGCCCTTGCCGAGCGCACCCGCGACATCGGCGGCGTGCAGCAGGGAGGTGCCGTCGGGCACGGCGAAGGCGAAGTGATGCAGGCGCGGGCCGCGGCCGTTGGTGAAGACGAGGTCGTGGGTGTTTCCCTTCACCTCGAGCCAGGTGCCCCACAGCTCCTCGTCGCCCTCGGCAGCGGTGTACTCGGCGATGCGCATGCCGAGCCCCGTCCAGAACTCGGTGGCCTTCTGCACATCGTAGGTGACGACTTGGTAGTGGTCGATGCGCTGCGGGGCGCCTGCGACGAACTCGTCGAACTTCTGCATCTTGCGTTCGACGACGGTCATCTCGCTCGTGAACTCCATGAGCGTGCCCACCGGATCGCGGAACTGCAACGTGGGCCCCTGGTGTTCGCGTTCGACTCGTTGGAACTCGATGTTCGCGCTCTTGAAGAACTTCTCGGCTGCGCTGATGTCCTCGGCGCTGCGGACGCGCAGGCCGACGCGGTGGGCCTTGGCGGTGTCGCTGCGTTCGAGCACGAGGCTGTGGTGGGAGGCTTCTTCGAGGCCCCGGAGGTAGACGACGTCGTCTCCCTCCTCGGTGACGACGAGGCCGACGACGTCGCGGTAGAAGTCCCGGCTGGCCTCGAGATCGGTCACCCCGAGGGTGACGTGGCTCGCTCGGGTGATCGTGAACTCAGGGTTGAAGTTGGTCTCTGGCAGCATCGCCGGCTCCTTGTTCGGGAAGGGTGGTCATGCGACCATCCTCGGAGCGCGAAGACGGGGGAGGAAGCCCCGTTCTGACTGGAGCTGCCATAGATGAAAGCTATGCAGGGATCGGGCACTATCATTCTGCCTATGGATCTCAGGGCGCTGAAGTACTTCGTGGCCGTCGTGGAAGCGGGCTCGCTCACCGCAGCGGCAAGCGGTCTGCACATTTCGCAGCCCTCGCTCAGCGTGGCAGTCGCCAAGCTCGAAACCGAGCTCGGCGTGCCGCTGCTCGTGCGCTCGCCCCGCGGCGTGGAGCCGACGAGTGCCGGGCGCTACCTGCTCGACGCCTCGTCGCGGGTGCTCGGGGAGATCGACGACATCGCGCGCGAGCTTCGTCGGTTCGGCTCCGGCTTCGTCGGCTCGCTCACCATCGCAGCCGTTCCGGTGCTCATGTGGTATCGGCTGCCCCGGCTGCTGCGAGCCTTCGCCGCCGATGCGCCGGAGGTGGAGCTGCGGCTCGTCGACCCACCGCCCTGGACGGCGCTTGAACTGCTGCAGCAGCGCCGGGCCGACGCCGCCGTGATCGTGGTGGCGGAGCCCCGAAGGTTCGCAGCGCGGCATCGCGAGCAGTTCGCGATCTTCGACTGGGGAGAGGTGCCTCTCGTCGCTGTGCTGCCCCCTGGCGAGCAGGCGCCGGATCCGATGCCGATCGGAGCATTCGCCAGTCGTCGTATCGTGCTGCCCCAGCGCACCGCGGCGGTTCCGAGTCTGCCCGAGGCGGTGGACGCAGTTCTGCAACGGCACGGCGTCGCACCTGCGCAGATCGGCACCGCCCCGACCATCCAGACCTGCCTGCCCTTCATCGAGGCCGGTCTCGCGAGCGCGATCCTGCCAGACCCCGACCGTCGCAGTCTCGAGCGCTTCGACGTGACCGTGCGCCGGCTCGACCCGGAGCCCGCCCCGCTCCGCGCGCTGGTGCTCGCGCGCCACGAGAACGCCGGTGATGCGGTGCTCGCGAGGCTGCTGCGGCACTTCACCGCTGAGAGTGTCGGATCCGATCGGAACGAGCGATGATCCTGTGCGAAATCAGATAGGATTTAGCCGTTACCCCTGAACGGTGGAAAGGGCGGGTGATGAGCAAATCCAAATCGAAGTCCGAGCAGGCCTACGACATTCTCAAGGCCCGCATCATGGACGGGACCTACGGCCCCGGCTACCGGCTCGTGATCGATCAGCTCGGGCGCGAGCACGGTATCAGCTCCGTGCCGTGGAGGGAATCGCTGCGGCGGCTCGAAGCCGAGGGCTGGGTCGACATCGTGCCCAACGCCGGCGCGCTCGTGAAGACCTTCGACACCCACTCCTGGAAGCGGACGATCCGTCTGCTCGCCCGTCTGGAGGGGCTCGCCACCGCCCTCTCCGCCGAGCAGCTCACCCGGGCGGACATCGCCCAGGCCCGCTCGCTCAACCAGCAGATGCGCGAGGCGCTCGAGAACTTCGACATGGCCCGCTTCGGCGCGCTCAACCGACAGTTCCACGAGCTCCTCTGCTCGCGCTGCGACGACGAGCGCCTGGTCGACATGGTGCACTCCGAGTGGATCCGCATGGACATCATCCGCCGCTCGGCCTTCTGGTATGCGCCGGGCCGCGCCGTCGCGTCGCTCACCGAGCACGATGAACTGCTCGATCTGATCGAGGCGGGAGCCGATGCGGAGACCATCGAGGACGCCGCGAAACGGCACGAGGTGAACACGCTCGTGGCCGTACTCTCCCACGACGAGGCACAGGCCCGCGCGCAGGGCTGATCCTCGTCCGCGCGAGAAGAGGAGGAACCCATGTCACGCCGAGAGAGCATCTACCTCGAAGGCTTCGCCCACAAGAACCCAGTGCCGGCCGCCTGCCGGATCGGTCAGCATCTCCATACCGGCGTGCTCACCGGACGAGACCCCGAGACCCACGAGATGCCCGAGGATCTCGACTCGCAGCTCGCCAACATCTTCGGTCATGTGCGCGAACTCATGCGTGTCGCCGGTGGCAGCACCGACGACATCGTGAAGATGACCGTCTTCCTCCGCGACTACCGCGACCGCGAGGCGCTCAACCGTGAATGGATCGCGATGTTCCCAGACCCCGAAGACCGACCGACCCGTCAGGTGATGGCGGCCGTCCTCGACGGCGACACGCTCGTGCAGGCGGATCTCGTCGCGATCCTCGAGGCGTAGCCGCCCGTCGCCGACGGCGTCGACTCGACGCGACCTCTCTTCTCGAAGGAGAGCCCGATCTCTGTGCGAAACACGCACGAGGGCGGAAAGAGGTCGCACGGAAGGGACGCGGCGCGGCTCGCCCCGCTCACCCCAGCTGCGCGAGGTAGGCCTTGCCGTAGTCGCCGCCGTTCGGCATGCGCAGCGTTGTGTGCACGTGGAAGCGCGCGGGCAGACGGTTGCTCAACCAGACCCCCGCATGGTGGTCGAGCTCGGCGAGGATCACCGGGCTCTGGATGCGGAAGTAGAACGGCTGCGAGCCGTCCGTCGCGCCGTACCACGAGAACCAGGTGTCGCCGAGCTGCGCATCGAAGTCGGCCAGGGCGAGCGCCCGTTGCTCGGGGCGCAGGAGCAGCAGGAAGTCCTCCGCGATCGCGTGCAGCAGCATGCGCTGGCGCTCGTCGAGCTCGGAGGCGCGGATGCCTTCGTACGGCACGACTCGGTTGTCGCGGAACGCGCCCGCCACGTGCCGTTCATCCGCGGGGTGCAGCCGACCCTCGGGCATCTCGGGGTCGAGTACCGAGCGGTAGACGACCGCGGCGGTCCGCTGCTCCGGGCTCAGCGAGGAGGCGAGCCGGATCGCGAGATCCTCGCGCGCCTCGAAGAGGGGAGGCCGTTCGCCGTCGCTGAGCGCCGGCTCGGCGCCGATGAACTGCGGGGCGATCACGTCGCGCCCACCGACCCGTGCGAAGTTCAGTGCGAGATGGTGCCCGAAGAGCTGCCAGCCCCAGGGCTCCGTCGCCGATGGGTCGCCGAAGAGCGAGAACCAGTAGGAGCGCTCGTTCATGATGTTCGGCAGCTCGACGAGCTCGCCGAGATAGCCGTTCAGCGCCATCGCCTCGCACGCCCGTTCGTAGCCCTCGGGGCTGAGCGAAGCCTCGACCACGGCGAGGATCGCGCGCACGACCTCCTCGCCCTGATCCTCGAGGCGCAGCCCGTTGCGGAAGAACACGAACTCGGGGTTGCTCCAGCCCCGCCACTCGGGGGCGTCGAGCGGGTAGGCCACCCGCTCCCGCTGCTCGGGCGAGAGCAGATCGAGCAGCGCGCGGGCGGCATCGGCGGGCAGGGGATCGGGGGAGGGGGCGCCCGCCGGGAGGCGGTACACCCCCTCCCGCACCGTGCCGTCGTTCGTGATGCCGACGAAGGGCTCGTCGTAGAGCCGCCTCCAGTACTCGAGCAGTTCCCGCAGGAAGTCTGCACGATAGCGATCCTCGGTGAACTCCTCGTAGCTCATGCCGCGGTACGGCGCGAGCACGGGGTCGTCGAGCGGGATCAGGTGGTCGCGGTAGCTCCTCGAATCGAGGATCACCGCCTCGTCGCGGGCGGCGACACGATCGGTCGAGAAGAACTCGTCGATGTCGTTCTGCGGGGCGATGTCGTTCTGCTGCGTCATGGCGAGGCTCAGATGGGCAGCTTGAAGAGGCGCTTGGCGTTGCCCGAGAGCATCAGCTCGCGATCCTCGTCGCTCACCTCGATCTCGTTCTTCAGGAACTCGACGCCCTGACCCATCCAGCTGTAGAACACCGGGAACGAGGAGCCGAAGAGGTAGTGGTCGGCGCCGTTGATCTTCACGGCGGCCTCCACCTGATCCTTGCCCCATGAGTGCGGGTGGGTCATGTCGAAGAAGATGTTCTCGTCGAGGTACTGCTTGATCTTCTCGCCGCCGGTCGGATCGAGGCGCTGCATGGCCTCCTTCTTGTGCGGGGCGTGCGGCGTGAGCAGCGCGGTGTTCGCGAACCAGTTGCCGCCCATCATGGTGTGGATGAAGCGCAGGCCTGGCATACGGTCGAACATGCCGCTGAACAGCTCGCGTCCGACGGCGATTCCCTGATCCATGATGCGGCCGTATTCGCGGCGCAGATTCGTGTAGTCGATGACCGACTTGTACTCGACGGGCAGCGGCGTGTGGTGCACGACGACGGGGATGTCGAGCTTCTCGATGACCTTGAGGTAGGGCTCGAAGACCTCGTCGTCGAGGTAGAGCTGGCCGTAGTGGCAGGCGAGCTGCACCCCGACGGCGCCGAGCTCCTTCACGCAGCGCTCGAGTTCGTAGATGTTCTCCTTGCCGCCCCACGGGGGTACGCAGGCGGTGGCGAAGAGACGGCCGTTCGATCGCGAGACGATGTCGGCGGCGTTGTCGTTGACCGCCTTGCACGTCTCGAGGCTGAGCCATTCCTGCCACACCGGCACGCGCATCACGCCGTAGTCGACGCCGGCCTCATCCATGGCGGCGAGCTTGGACTCGACACCGTAGTCTCCCTCGACGTAGTTGAGGTTCTGGTAGCCCTTCGGCTTCTCGAGCACGAGCTGACGCTTGCCGTTCTCCATGGTGATGACGCTGGCGATCTCGCCGAAGCCTCGCGGTGCGCTCTGCAGGAAGCCGTTCAGGATCTTCTCGTTCGTGAAGAGATCCTCGGGCAGATGGTGGATGTTGATGTCGACGACAGTCATGTGGCACTCCTCGGGTGCGTCGTTGCGGTAAGAAATGCAGTCCGATCCCTCGCGAGGCAAGAGCGACTACTGCCGTTATCAATCGTGTGCGATTTCCTATGTGAAATCAAGTCATCGCCTCGCGCGTCGGAGAATTTGCCGCTACTTCCAGAACCCTTGCGACGAGGATCGCGGTGGGGTGTCACCGGTTCTCCGTTGATATCTCGCGGTTTCTTCATGGAATGGAAACGATTTGGTATCGCGCTTGAAATCGTGTGTGATCTTGCGTACGATCGCTGCTCAGAGACATTCAGAGAGGAGTGCCGCATGACCGAGCTCAGCATTCGCGACATCGAGTACCGCCATGACGGCACCCGCCTGCTCGGCCTGCTCTGCGTTCCGGAGCAGGCCGGCGAGGCCGCCCCGCTGCCCGGTGTGGTGCTCGTCCACGACGCGTTCGGCCTCTCCGAGGAAATGGTCGCGATCGCGCGTCGCATCGCCGGACTCGGATTCGCGGTGTTCGCCGCCGACGTCTGGGGGGAACGCCTGAACCCGGCGAGCGAGCGAGAGATCGGGCCCCTCATCGGCTCGATGGCGGGCGCGCGCGAGCGGTGGATCGAACGCATCGGGGTCGCCTTCGAGACTGCCGCTGCCCAGCCGGAGATCGGCGACGCCCCGCTCATCGGCCTCGGCTACTGCTTCGGCGGATCCTCGGTGCTCGAGTACGCGCGAAGCGGCGGGCGCATCGGCGCCATCGCCGCGATCCACCCCGGGCTCGATCTGATCGAGTTCGATTGGGGCGCCGTCGACCCCGCGACCGCGCCGCAGGCGCTCGTCGTGTTCGGCGCCGAGGATCCCATGGCCACTCCGCAGCAGTGGCGCGAGGCCAAGGCGGCCATGACCGAGGCCGGCGTCGACTGGCAGCTGCATCTCTACAGCGGCACGGTGCACGGCTTCACGAGCCCGAAGGCGGCGCACTCGCCGAACCCCGCGGTGGTCGCGTACCACCCCCGTAACGCGGCGCGCGCCCATCGCGCGACCGAGGACTTCCTGCTCGAACTGCGCGGCATGCGCGAAGAGCGCCCGAACCCGTAATCACAGAACGAGGATCATATGCACGACATCGCAATCATCGGCGCCGGCCCCGGCGGGCTCGTCACCGCGCTGCGCCTGCACCAGCAGGGCATCAAGACCAAGATCTACGAGACCGTTCCCGAGCTCAAGCCGCTCGGCGTGGGCGTCGACATCAAGGTCTACGGGGTGAGGGAGATCGAGGAGCTCGGTCTGCTCGAGGAGTTCCGCGCGATGTCCGTCGATGCCGTCGATTCGATCTTCTACAACCACCACGGGCAGGAGATCTACGCCGAGAAGTGCGGCGTGCACATGGGCTACGAGCACGAGCAGCGCTTCGTGCACCGCGGGTACCTGCAGATGCTCTTCTACCGCACCGTGCTCGAGCGCCTCGGCGAGGACGCTGTCGTGCTGGGCGCCAGGGTGGCCGCATACGAACAGGATGCCGACGGCGTGACCCTGCGCATCGAGCACCGCGACGGCCGCGCCGAGACGGTGCGCCACGACGCCGTGATCGCGGCTGACGGCATCAAGTCGGCCGTGCGCGCTCAGATGCACCCCGGCCTCGCGGAGCCCCACTACTCGGGCATCACGATGTACCGCGGGACGACCCTGCGGGAGCCGATCCGCGACGGGCACACCATTCTGCACGTCGGGGATCCCCGCATCTCGACCATGATCATCTACCCGATCGCCGACGACTTCGAGGGCAGCGGCAAGCAGCTGATCAACTGGGTCGTCGAGGTCGAGGGCGAGGAGACGATCGAGGACTGGAACCAGATCGGCACGACCGACGACATCGTGCCGCTTTACGAGACCGCGAATCTGGAGTTCCTCGACATCCAGCAGCTCATCCGGGATGCGCGCGAGGTGTACCTCTTCCCGCTGATCCGGCACGATCCGCTCGACAGCTGGATCGAGGGCCGTGTAGCGCTGCTGGGAGACGCCGCGCATGCGATGTATCCCCGTGGCGGCAACGGCGTCTGCCAGGCCTTCCTCGACGCCCGGGTGATCGCCGAGCAGCTCGCCGCGCACGAGGATCCGAGCGAGGCGTTCGCCGCCTACGATGCCGTGCGGCGCGAACCCGTGAACCGCATCGTCATGAATATGCGCGGAGAGGGATATGAGGTTGTGCGCCGGATGGTCGCCGAGCGCACCGACGGCAAGCCGTTCGAGCGCCGGGAGCAGATCGAAGAGGTACTTCCCCTCGCCGAGGCCGACGAGATCTTCAGCAACTACCACCGGCTCGTGGGACAGCCCCTGCGCGATGGCCACGACACCTATTCGAGCGGCTTCCGAACCTGGGAGGCGGTATGAGCGGGAAAGGCAGGGCGGCCGGCGCAGCCGAGGTCGTAGAGGCCGGCGGCGCGCTGCGCGACGATATCCTGGCGTCGGAGACGCGCCGTCAGCGGGCACTCATCGCGAAGGACATCGAGGCTCTCGATGAGCTCTTCGACGAGTCGCTCGTGCATGTGCACGCCCCGGGGGAGGTGCACACCAAGGCGCTGCTGCTCGAGCACGTCGCCACTCGCGGCGTCTACCTGCAGATCACGAGGGGGGAGCTCAAGGTGCGAGTGATCGGCGACGTCGCCGTCGTGACCGGCCCCATCACGAATCGCATGAGGGCCCCGGGCGGCGGTGAGCGCTCGCTCTCCGGCGAGGTCACCCAGGTGCTTCGCCGTACCGGCTCGGGGGAGTGGACGTTCATCAGCTTCCAGATGACCCCGTACGGGGACAAGGTCTGGGGCAAGCTGCCCTCCGAGCAGAACGAGAAGGGAACGCAGGCATGAGACTCGCACGATTCAGGGCGTCAGGCGGGCCGGTGCGCATCGGCCGAGTCGAGCTCGGCGCGAACGGAGCCGCAGACGCGATCGTCGACCTCAGCGGGGTCGCGGGCGTCGGCACCTCGATGCGCCGGCTGATCGGCGAGCTGCCGCAGCTGCGGCCGATCCTCGCCGAAGCCGACGGCGATCGTCACCCGCTCGCCGATGTGACACTCGAAGCGCCGATCGACGATCCGCAGAAGTATCTCGCGATCGGCATGAACTATAGGGAGCACGCCGAAGAGGCGCGCCGGGCCGGGATCCCGACGCCCGCGAATCAGCTCTGGTTCAACAAACAGGTCTCGTGCATCAACGGGCCCTACGGCGACATCGAGCTACCAGCGGTCTCCGAGCAGCTCGACTACGAGATCGAACTCGGCGTCGTGATCGGCCGCGAGTGCCGCCACGTGGCGGAGGAGGATGCGCTCGAGGTCGTCGCCGGCTACCTCGTCGCCAACGACGTCTCCGTGCGCGACTGGCTCATGAAACGTTCGCCCACCTTCACCCTCGGCAAGTCCTTCGACACCCATGGTCCGATCGGGCCATGGCTGACGACCGCAGACGAGATCGAGGATCCGCACGATCTGCGCATGGTGCTGAGCGTGAACGGCGAAGTGCGCCAGGACTGGCGCACCGACGACATGATCTACGACATCCGCGCCCAGATCGCCGAGCTGAGCACCGTCATGACGCTCATGCCCGGCGACATCCTCGCCACCGGCACACCCGCGGGCATCGGCGCACCGACCGCCAGCTGGCTGCGACCCGGCGATGTCGTAAGAGCCGAGATCGAGGGCCTCGGGCGCCTCGAGAACCGAGTCGTCGACGCGAGACGAACCTGACGAGAACGAAGCGATCCACCGAACCCCCGAACACCCACACACGCGGTGACCACCACCGCTTACGACGCGAGGAGGCGTCTTATGTCTAAGAAAACGAATTGGATGAGGGTCATCGTTCCGATGACCGCATTCGGTCTGCTGCTCACCGGTTGCAGCAGCGATGGCGGCGACAACGGCGGCGGCGACGCGCCGGCCGCCGTGAGCGACACCCTGCGCGTGAACTGGGGCGGCTTCCCGGAGACCTGGGAACCCGGTGCGCAGGCCATGGAGCCCGGCTACATGCGCGTGCCCTACGAGACGCTCGTGCTGCGCGAGAAGGACGGCACCATTCTGCCGAACCTGGCAACGGAGTGGGAGTTCGGCGAGGGCGCGAAGTCGCTCACGCTGACCCTTCGCGACGATGTGACCTTCCACGACGGCACCCCGTTCGACGCCGAGGCGGTCAAGGCCAACGTGGAGTATGTGCGCGACGTGGTCGGAGGCCAGTTCGGCGGGCCGCTCGGGGCCGTCGAATCGATCGATGTGATCGACGCCACCCACCTCACGCTGAACTTCGCACGCCCCTGGGGCACCTTCCTCGACCTGTTGAGCCAGCGCAACCTGCCCATGGGCTCGCCGGCCGCCATCGCCGACGGCTCGATCAAGACGCACCCGGTCGGCACCAGCCCCTGGGCCTACGACGAGTCGAAGTCGGTGTCGGGCACCAAGATGTACTTCGGCGAGTTCGCCGACTACTGGGGAGAGAAGCCCGGGTTCCCGAACATCGAGCTCTACGGCATCGCCGACGACACCGCCGCGACCGCCGCGCTGCTGAGCGGCGAACTCGACATCACCGACTCCGAGGTCGACGAGATCCCGCGTATCGAATCGGCCGGCAACGCGGCCTGGTTCGACTTCCCCGCGACCCGCAACAACCTCAACTTCTTCGATCGCGGCCCCGACGGAATCTTCGGCGACCCGAAGGTGCGCGAGGCCCTCTGCTACGCGATCGACAACGAGGTCGTCGGCAACCTCTCCTCCGATCTCACCGCTGAGACCCAGCACTTCATCGAGGGCGAGGCCGGCTACACCCCCGACATCGCCGACACGAACGGCGATATGGAGAAGGCGCAGCAGCTCTGGAGCGAGCTCGGCGAGCCGGCGATCAACGCCGAGATCGCCGCGGCGCCGTTCAACCTGCAGCAGGTGCAGGCGCGCATCGAGCAGATGAACAAGCTGCCGAATGTGAACATCACCGTGCAGGAGGTGGCGCCCTCGCAGTTCTTCGCGACCTGGAACAGCGGCCAGTACCCGCTCGGCGTCGGCAGCAATGTGCAGATCACGCCGGCCGACTGGTTCGGCAGCTGGTTCGCCGAGCAGGCCCCGCTGAACCCGTCGAAGACGATCAGCCCCGAACTCGCCTCGCTCGCGGGCCAGGCGCAGGGCGCGGGCGGCGGCCCCGAGGCCGCCGAGAAGTGGCAGGCGGTCATGCAGGAGATCTCGGAGGAGCGCCTCGTGTGCAGCCACCTGGTGATCCTCGAGACGATCGCCTACAACACGGACACCGTTGCCGACGTGCAGCCCGCGATCCAGGTCTGGGAGCAGAACCTGATCGACTACCACGCCGTGCGGCCGGCCGGGCAGTAGCCGTCCGAGCCGGCGGCGATGGGCCCGACCGCGCCGAGCGCTTCTGAGCGCATCGGACGGCGGGCCCCGTCGCCGCCTTCGGCACTAGATTCGATTCGTACTCCGATTCACATTTCGGTAATTCAAGGGAGAGCCTGCGATGACGCAGCGAGACAAGAACAAGCGGGGTGAGAGATGCTGAAACTCATCGGAACGCGCCTGCTGCTCGTCGTGCCGCAGCTGCTGATCGTCTCCACCCTGGTATTCCTGCTGGTGTACCTGGTGCCGGGCAGCGCAGCGGTGCTCGTGCTCGGCGATGCCGCGTCCAGCCCCGAAGAAGTCGCCAGGGTCGAGGCGCAGCTGGGCCTCGACCGCCCCTTCTTCGTGCGTCTCTTCGACTGGATCGGAGCCGCGCTCCAGGGCGACCTCGGCAACTCCTTGCAGAGCGGTCGTCCAGTGACCGAGCTGATCGCCGAGCGGCTGCCCGCTACGCTCTCCCTCATCGCCGGCGGACTGATCGTCGCCCTGCTGATCGGCGTCGGCCTGGGCGTGCTCGCAGGCACCCACGCTCGCCGACCCGCCGACCGGGCGGTCACCGCCTTCACCTCGCTGCTGCAGTCGATCCCCGAGTTCTGGCTCGGCCTGCTCTTCGTGCTGCTCTTCGTCATCCAGCTGCGCATCGCCCCCGTCGTGGCGTGGTCGCCGCCCGACCAGGACTTCGGGGCCTGGCTGCGCGGCCTCATCCTTCCGAGCCTCGCCCTCGGAGCGGGCGCCTCGGCGCTCATCGCCAGGCAGACGAGAACGGGAGTGGCCGCTGCGCTCTCCTCCCGCTACGCCGACACGCTCACCGCTGCGGGCGTGCCGCGCAACCGCATCATCTGGAGCTACGCGTTGAAGAATGCGATGGTGCCGCTGCTCGCCGCCTCGGCCCTCGCCGTCTCCATCCTCTTCGGCACGAGCCTCGCGATGGAGCGCGTCTTCGCGTTCCCCGGCATCGGTTCGATGCTGGTCTCCGCAGTGATCGGGAAGGACTTCCCCGTGGTGCAGGGCACGGTGCTCGTCGTCGCGATACTCATCATCGCCGTGAATCTCGTCGTGGACATCTGCTACGGCCTGGTCAACCCGAAAGCGAGGCCGCAATGACGCACCCCGTTCCCCCGAAGACCACCGTGGTCGGCGTCGCATCCGCAGAGCAGCGCGCACCCCGCTTCGGCGGTCAGTTCCTCGGGCGCCTGCTGCGGCAGCCCAGCACTCTCGTCGCCTTCGCCTGGCTCGCCGTCGTCGCGGTCTGCGCGATCTTCTCCGGCTGGCTCGCGCCCTTCGACCCGCTCGAGAACAACTTCGATCCCGCGGCGATGCTGCAGGGGCCGAGCGCCGAGCACTGGCTCGGCACCGACGACAACGGCCGCGACGTGCTGAGCCGCATGATCTTCGGTGCGAGGATCGCGCTGCTCGTCGGCATCGGCTCGGTGCTGATCGCGATGCTGATCGGCGTGCCGATCGGCCTGTTCCTCGGCTACCGGGGCGGATGGTCGGATCGCATCGGCACCCGCTTCGTCGACATCCTCGACGCGCTGCCCGGCCTGCTGGTGGCCATCGCCGTGATCGCGATCCTCGGGCGAGGTCTCGGCGCCCTGATGCTCGCGATCGGTCTCGTCTTCGCGATGAACTTCGCCAGGATGTCCCGCGCGATCACCCTGGCCGAACGCGGCAAGCTCTACATCGACGCGGCGAAGGTCTCGGGCATCGGGGAGTTCGCCATCCTCTTCCGTCAGATCCTGCCGAACCTCGTCGGCCCGCTCGTGATCCAAGGGGCGATCCTCACCGGCTCGGCGATCATCATCGAATCGATGCTCAGCTTCCTCGGGCTCGGGCTGGCCACGACCGTGCCGTCGTGGGGCGGTCTGCTGGGCACTGCGGCGGGCAAGCTGGCGGTGCACCCGTTCCTCGCGATCCCGCCCGGTATCGCGATCGTGCTCACCGTGCTGTCGTTCAACCTCGTCGGCGACGGCATCAACGACGCGCTCGCGGGCGACAAGCGCAAGCGCGTGAAGCCCGTGAAGCCGGTGAAGGCCGCTCCGGCGGTGCCGCTCGAGGAGGCGCTCGAACATGCACCGGCGGCGGTGCCGGCGCTCGAGATCCGCAACCTCGAGGTCGTGCTGCACGGGCAGAAGGATCAGGTCGCGCTCGTGCACGATGTGAACCTGACGATCGGCCGAGGCGAGATCGTCGGCCTGCTCGGCGAATCGGGTTCCGGAAAGTCCACGCTCGCCCGCGCGATCCTCGGTCTCATGCAGCCCGGTATCGGCATCGCCTCGGGCCAGATCCTGCTCGACGGCGTCGACATCGCGGGCCTGGGGGAGAAGGATCTGCGCGGCATCCGCGGTACGCGCATCGCCGCCGTCTTCCAGGATCCGATGGCCTCGCTGTCTCCGGTGCACACCGTCGGCAAACAGATCGTGGAGACCATCCGGGCGCACTCCAAGGCCTCGAAGAAGGAGGCGAGAGCCGAGGCCGCGCAGCTGCTCACCCGGGTCGGCGTCGCCAACGCCGAGACCCGGCTCGACGACTACCCGCACCAGTTCTCGGGCGGCATGGCGCAGCGCGTCGCCATCGCGATCGCCATCGCGTCGAAGCCCGAGGTCATCATCGCCGACGAGGCGACGAGCGCGCTCGACGTGACGACCCAGGCCCAGGTGCTCGATCTGCTGCTCGATCTGCGCGACGAGTTCGGGCTGAGCATCCTCTTCATCACCCATGGGCTCGGTGTCGCCGCGGAGGCGTGCGACCGCGTCGTCGTGATGTACCGAGGCGAGGTGGTCGAGGACAGCGAGGTGCACGAGCTCTTCGATGCTCCCAAGCACGGCTACACCGAGCGGCTGCTCGCGGCGAACCCGGCGCTGCATGCGCCTCAGGCCGCTCCCGCGCCCCACGGCGCCGAGCAGGTGCACCGGGAGGTGCTGCTGCGGGAGAGCGGATCCTCGTCGTCGGAGGAGAGCAGCGGCACGCCGCTGCTGAGCGTGCGCGAGCTGACGCTCGAATACGGCTCCTCGGGGCTTCTCGGGTCGAAGCCGAAGCGGGTGGTCGAGAACGTGAGCTTCGACATCGCCCAGGGCGAGACCCTCGGGCTCGTCGGCGAATCGGGCTCGGGCAAGTCGACGACGGGCAGAGCGATCCTTCGCCTGCTGCCCATCGCCGACGGGAGCGTGCAGTTCGACGGCACCGACATCACGAGCTTCGGGCGCCACACGCCGCTCAGCTACCGCCGGGAGGTGCAGGCCGTCTTCCAGGATCCCTCGATGTCGCTGAACCCCCGACAGCCGGTCTCCCAGGCGCTCACCGCCGCACTGGCGAAGCACGGGATCGGCAGCCGCATCGAGCGTCAGCGGCTCGCCCGCGAAGCATTCGACCAGGTCGGCCTGCAGCAGGCGCACCTGGACCGGTACCCCACGGAGCTCTCGGGCGGACAGCAGCAGCGCGTCGCGATTGCGCGTGCGCTGGTGCTGCGCCCGAAGCTCGTGGTGTGCGACGAGGCGGTGAGCGCTCTCGATCTGCTCACGCAGCAGCAGATCATCGAGCTGCTCGCCGAACTGCAGCGCGAGACCGGGGTGAGCTACCTCTTCATCGCGCACGATCTCGGCCTCGTGCGCAACATCTGCGATCGCATCGCCGTGATGCGGTCGGGCAGAATCGTCGAGCTCGCGACCCCGGATCAGCTGTTCAACGATCCGCAGCACCCCTACACGAAGCGTCTGCTCGGTGCGACGCCGGCGGATCATCCGCAGGGGCGCGAGGAGCGCAGGCGCACCCGCGTGGCCTTCGCGGCCGCGCACAAAGAGGGCAAGGTGCCGGTGCCCTGAGCCGGCCGGCCCTCGCCGTTCACCCCTCCTTGCGGGACTCGACGAGTCCCGCAAGGAGGTCGCGAAAGACCTCGACCGTCGCTTCGGCGGAGGCCTCCTGCGGCCACGCCTCCGAAAGCATGGCCGCCCACGACCGCTGCAGCCTCGCGAGCGTCTGCTCGGCGAGCGGCGTGGCCGAGAGCCTGGTCGAGCGGGCATCGCCCGGATCGGGCTTGCTCGCGACGAAGCCGAGCTTCTTCAGCTTCGCGAGCGCGGGGCTCACATTCGTCCGCAGCAGGCCCGTTCCCGCGGCGATCTCCGACGGCGTGCACTCGGGATGGTGGTGCAGGTAGCGCATCACCTGACTCTCGGAGGGGGTGAGCGTGGCGTGTCCGCGGAGGCGGATCTCGCGCGCGATGTCGATGGTGAGGTTCGCGAGTTCGGCGAAGGGATCCGGGGTGCCCTGCATGTCTTCCATTCTGCCCCGTCCGTCTTGCGCGGCGGCCCTGCCGTGGTTTAGTCTTCTCAAGTAGTTATTAAATCATAACTATTAACGAAGGCGGAGCGCAGGCTCCCGCTCCGAAGCCGGGGCGAACGAAAGGAAACGTGCAATGGAGCACATCGACACCGAAGTCCTCGTCGTCGGAGCGGGCCTCGCCGGCTCGGCCGCGGCGGTGGCGCTCGGACGGCACGGCATTCGAACCATGATGGTCAGCAAGGCCCCCTGGGTCGCCGACTCGCCGCGGGCCCACATCGTCAATCAGCGCACGATGGAGGTGCTTCGCGCCCTCGGCCTCGAGCAGGCCTGCGTCGACGCAGCCTCGCCCGGCACCGATATGGCCAACCATCCGATGATGACCTCGCTCGCCGGCATCGAGTTCGGCCGGCTCTGGACCTGGGGCAACGACCCGGTGCGCGCCGGCGAGTACGGAGCGGCGAGCCCTACGACGGGCTGCGACCTGCCGCAGGACCGCTTCGAGCCGATCCTCGTCGGAGAGGCGATGCGCCTCGGTGTCGTCACCCGCTACCGCACCGAGTTCATCTCGCTTGAACAGGACGAGGACGGCGTCACCTCGGTGCTGCGCGACCTCGTCACCGGGAAGGACTTCACGGTTCGTTCGCGCTTCGTGGTCGGCGCGGACGGCGGGCAGAGCCCCGTCGCCGACGCGATCGGCCTGCCGCTGGAGGGAACGCCGGGCATGGGGCCGGCGCTCAACATCCATTTCAAGGCCGATCTCACAGAGTACGTCGGCGACCGACCGGGCTCGATCTTCTGGATCTTCCAGCCCGGCCGCGAGGGCGCGATGGGCAACGCGATGCTGCGCATGGTGCGCCCCTGGAACGAGTGGATCATCGGATTCGTGCACCTCGGCGAGAGCATCCGCGGGGCCAGCGAGCAGACCCTGATCGAGCTCGTGCACGAGGTGATCGGCGACGACTCGGTGGAGGTCGAGATCGTCGGCTCGTACCCGTGGCGCATCAACCACGTGCTCGCGACCGAGTACGGACGCGGCCGGGTGTTCTGCGCGGGCGACGCCGTGCACCGGCACCCGCCGATGAACGGCCTCGGCGGCAACACCTGCATCCAGGACGGGTTCAACATCGCCTGGAAGCTCGCCGCGGTGCTCCGCTGGGGCGCCGGCCGGGAGCTGCTCGAGAGCTACGACGCCGAGCGCAGGCCCGTCGGACGCAAGGTGGTCGATCGTGCGATCGCGGGCTGGAAGCAGAATCCGGAGGTGATCCGCTCGCTCGGTATCGATCCCGAGGCCCCGGCCGAGGTGCGCCAGGCGCAGTTCGAGGTGCTCTTCGAGGACTCGGACGAGGGGGAGCGGCGCCGCACGGAGTTCGAGCATGCGAAGCGCTCCAAGGCGTTCTCGTACCACGCCCATGGCACGGAGATGAACCAGTTCTACTCGTCATCCGCCGTGCTGCCCGACGATTCGGCGCCGGTCGAGCCCGCTCGAGACATCGAGTTGCACTTCGCGATGAACAGCCGCCCCGGCTCGCGTCTGCCGCACGCGTGGGTGAGGCGCAAGGGGCGTACCGTCTCGACCCTCGATCTGTGCGGTGCCGAGCAGTTCACGCTGCTGGCGCGAATCAGGGGCCGTGCCTGGCTCGAGGCCGCCGAGGAGGTGTCGGAGAAGCTCGGCGTGCCGATCGCAGCGTTGCGCATCGGGCCCGGCTGCGAGGCGGAGGATCTCTACGGCGTCTGGCGGGACGAATCCGGGATCGGCGAGAGCGGATGCCTGCTGGTGCGCCCAGACCAGCACATCGCCTGGCGGGTGGAGCGTCTCGCTGAGGATCCCGCCCAGCAGCTCGAGGCCGCGCTCCGCTCCGTGCTCTCGATGGAGGAAGCGCCGACGCTGCGATAGCGAGAGTTCGCGGAGGGGCGCGGCGGAATCCTGCGGTCGAGTGGTACCGGAGTCAGGATCCGCCGCGCCCCTTCGTGCGCACGGTGCGGATACTGGGGCTTCCCCAGCAGGGCGCAGCGCGATTGTGTCCGAGGGTTCGGCGCTGTCAGCTCGCATCTCGCATCCGGTCACTTACCGCCTCCTTTGGTCTCTGCCAGGGGCGACTATTGTCCGTCTGCGCATCGAGTCGGCTACAGCCTCCCCAGGTGCCGGCTCACGTCCAGCGGCTTTCGCGGCTTGTGCTTGCGATCCCGGTCAGGAATGCCACCGACGTAGATCCAACCGATCAGCTGCTCGCCCTTTTCCAGCCCGTGCGCCTTGCGCACCGCCTTGCTGCGCGCGGCCTCGCCCGTGCGCCACATGGTGCCCCACCCCGCCTCGTGCAGCAGCAGGCTCAGGTAGTGGGCGACGCCCGAGGCGACCGACTCCTGCTCCCAGTAGGGCACTTTGTCGCTCTTGCGCGGGCTCGCGACCACCGCGAGCACCAGGGGTGCGCGCGTCGCCTTGGCGATCCCCTTTTCCTCGCTCGTGTCGTTTGCCTTCGCGAGCGCCCTGCCCAGGATGAGACGGTCATCGCCGCGCAGCTCGATGATGCGCCAGGGGCGCAGGGAGGAGTGGTCGGCCACGCTCGACATCGCCTCGAGCAGGGTCTCGAGTTCGGCGCGATCGGGGGCCTCGTCGGTCACCTTCGAGTGCGAGCGACGGGCTCGTAGCGCCGCGAGGGCCGGTCGCTCGCTGTCGGGTCGAGGATCGCGTTCGTCGTTCATGGGGGCTCCTTGGTGGCGGCGGGTGATTCAAGTGTGTCGATTTCCCACGCGGGCTTGCAACATCTGATGATGTTCGTCAGACTATTAGGGACTGTGGGGTTTAGGTAAACCTCAATTAGATCCGATGGGGGGCATAGTGCCCCCATTTTCTTATGTTCAGCCGAACCGAGGAGTTGCCGTGCAGGCATTTGGCAAGCGGATGCGCGGAGGACTCGCCGCGCTGCTCTCCGCCGCATTGATCACGAGCGGAGCGCTGCTGGCAGCTCCCGCCGCCTACGCGGAGGAGGCTGCGCCCACGACCGAGCCCGCCATCGCCGCGGAGACGACGGCCGAGGTTCCCGTCGAAGCCCCTGTCGAAGAGGCTCCCACGGAGGAGGCGCCTGTCGAGGAAGCTCCGACGGAGGAAGCGCCTGCCGAGGAGGCTCCTGCAGAGAGCGACGAGGGCTCCGCCCCAGATGATGAGACCGCCGCCGAGGATGACGCCCCGGCCGCGAAGGACGCGCCGCGGGTCTCGCCTCAGAGCGTTTCGACGTTCGCCGAAGCCGCTCCCGCACTGATTCCGACCGAGGCGCCTCGGTCGGGCGGAGAGATCACGGTCACGGGTTCGGGCTTCACCGCCGGATACCCCGGCGTCTACCTGGCCGTCGGCCCCGCGGACCTGCCGGGCTTCTACGCCGGCTCGTCGAGCCTTCTCGATACGATCCACATCTCCACTCTCAACGCGGGAGAGGACAACACGCCGGGTGCCCGCAAGGCGAAGATGAACGCCGACGGCTCGTTCTCGGTGACGTTCACGGTGCCCGTGTTCGAAGAGGGCAAGTCGTACTCGCTTTACGCCTCCAAGGCACACGGGCAGGGAGCCACCGATACCTCGCAGAACGTGATCACCGCCATCGAGTACGCCGCACCGAAGGTGTGGGCTCCGGCGTTCAGTGTTGAGCTTGCGGATGGGACGCCGCTTGCTGCGGGGGATAAGGTGTACAAGGGTGACAAGCTGGTCGTGAAGGGCACCGGTTTCGATCCCGAGGCGAATGTCGGCGGTCGGGGGATGCCGATTCCGGCTACGCTGCCGCAGGGTTCGTATGTGACGTTCACGCAGGCGGAGCCGGAGTGGCGTCCCTCGGAGAATGGTGTGCGGATTCGGAACCAGGCTTCGGAGAAGTGGCTGCTCGCGGAGTCGGTGCTGGATCAGGTCGATCCTAATTATCAGCGTGTGATTCGGAATCAGTGGGCTCCGTTGGCGGCTGATGGTTCGTGGGAGCTCGAGCTTGAGCTGACGACTCCGTCGAATCCGACGGCGACTGGTGTGTACGGCGTGTACAGCTATGCTGCCGGCGGTGTGGTGAATGCGGCGCAGGAGCTGCGGTTCGAGTTGGACTACACCGACACCGAACGGCCCATAACCGAGCCGGCGTTCGAGCCCAAGCTCGAAGTGTTCCTCGCTGACGGAACCACTCCCTACACCAACCAGGAGTTGAAGGAGGGCGACAAGCTCGTCGTCAAGGGCAGCGGATACGACCCCTTCGCCAACTTCGGTGGAGTCGGTCAGCCCATCCCCGCCGACAAGCCCCAGGGCACCTTCGTGGTGTTCGGCAAGTTCGCTGACAACTGGAAACCGTCGGAAGGCGTCACTTCCAGCAAGCGCACCATGAACCCCGCGAACCGCGGCTGGCTGCTCGCCGAGTCCACGCTCGAGAATGACGTGCCCGAGCTCCACCGTTCTGAGATCCGCAAGCAGTGGGTCGAACTGGACGAGGCCACGGGCAGCTTCAGCTGGACGGTGACGCTCGCCGAGCCGGAGACGCCGCTCGCCGACGGCAACTGGGGCATCTACACCTACGCCGGAGGCGTGAACACGAAGAACGCCGAGCACGAGCTTTCGATTCCCCTCAACTTCAAGGCGAAGACGACGACGGAACCCGAAACCCCGACGGCAACCGGATCCCTCCAGTGGGGCATCTACAGCCAGTTCCGCGGCTATGTCGAGAGCAATGAGGACGGGCGGGTGGAACTGCTCGGCGCTGCCACGCGAAGCGGGAACGTCTTCGGTTTCACGCAGGCGAAGGGCGGGAACTGGAACGCTCAGACCGAGACCGGCGAGCTGAAGTTCTCCGGCGGTGTCGCGTTCTTCGCCCACGGCGATGCGCTCAGCCTGACGATCGAAGATCCCATTCTGCAGGTCACCGCCTCGGGAGCCGTGCTCACCGCGCGCTTCGATCACGGCCCGCAGACGCCGTTCGCCGATGTCGACCTCTCCGAGGCGACCCGCACGGTGGCCGAGGACGGCAGCGTCACCTGGGCGGGTGCGAAGACCACCATGCGTGCAGAGGGCGTTGAGAAGTTCCTCGGCTTCTACCCGGCCGGCACCGTGCTCGACCCGCTGACCTTCACCGCGGGCGCATCGGCGGATCCGACCGACCCCGAGCCCACCACCCCGAAGGCGACCGTGCAGAGCGTCAAGGTGGTCGGCGACAAGCTGCAGGTCGCGGGCAAGGCCGAGAACGTGAAGGGCGAGGTCTCGGTGGGCCTCATCGAGCGCGGCACTGCGGCCAAGGCCGGCGGCAAGTCCGCGATCCTCGCCCAGAGCGACGTCAAGCCCTCGAACGGCACGGCGAGCTTCTCGCTCTCCGCCGCCAAGGACAAGCTCGACCGCACGAAGCTCTACGAGGTCGTCGTGTTGCCGAAGGGCGAGGCTCCGAACACCGGCTCGATCCTCGCCTCCGCCAACGTCAACGTGACTTCGGCGCAGTGGCTCGCGCTCTTCGGCGCGCCGAAGCCGACCGATCCGGAGAACCCGGATCTGGCCGGCGGCGTGCTCAAGTGGGGCGTCATCGAGCCGTTCCGCAACTACGTGGAAGGTCCGATCGCGCACGGCGAGATCAGGATGCTCGGCAAGGCGACCAAGGCGACGAACGGGGTCTTCGAGTTCCCGCAGGCCGTCGGCGGCAGCTGGAACGCCGAGAAGCAGCGCGGCGAGGTTCGCTACGCAGGCGGCGTGTTCTTCAGCGGACACGATGGCGCGCTGGCGCTCTCGATCACCGACCCGCAGATCAAGGTGATCGATGCGAGCCGGGCCGTCCTGAACGCCAAGGTCGACGGGAAGCTCATCCCGGTCGCGAACCTCGATCTCTCCGCCGCGAAGCGCAGCGAGAAGGACGGCGCCGTGACCTGGGCCGGCGCGACCGCCGCCTTGCGCGCGGAAGCCGTCGGCACCTTCCTCGACCGCTACAAGGCGGGTACGGCGATGGATCCGGTGACCTTCACCGTCGGCGCCGCGGCTGTCGCGCCGGGCGACGAGGATCCCTCGGTCATCGTGTATCCGGTCAGCGTCGCGGGCGGCGCCCTCGAGGTGCTCGGCCAGGCCGAGAACCTGAAGACGGACGCCTCGGTCGCGCTCATCGAGCGCGGCGGCGCAGGCGTCGTCGAGCCGGTCGTGCAGATCGACCCCGCGGTCGAGAACGGCGTCGCCGAGTTCGCGCTCACCGCGAAGAAGGACGCGCTCGATCGGACGAAGAGCTATGAGGTCGTCGTGTGGGCGAAGGGCGCCGAGCTCGCCGCCGACGCGATCCTGGCCGCAGCCGACGTCAACATCGGCAAGGCTGATTGGGACAAGCTCTTCGGCACGACCACGCCGGTCGCGCCGCCGGCGGAGAAGTCGCCGGCCGCGGGCTCGTTGACCTGGGGCGTCTCCACCGCCTTCGCGGACTACGTCACCGGCTCGATCGCCAAGGGCGAGATCCGCACCGCGGGAGTCGGCGGCGGCCGCGGCGGCTACCTGTTCCCGCAGGCCACCGGCAGCAGCTGGAACAAGGACACCCGCACCGGCACCGTGCGCTACTCGGGCACCGTGACCTTCTGGGGCCACGGCGGCCTGCTCGACGTGACCTTCGCCAACCCGGTGATCACCGTCTCGAACCCGCTCTCCGGCTCGATCACGGCGGGCGGTCAGACCTTCCCGCTCAACCTCGGTGCGGCGGGCTTCACCGCCCATGCCGATGGTTCGGTCACCTGGAGCAACGTCCCCGTGAGCGGCGCGATCAGCGGCGGCGACGGACAGGGTGCCGGCGGTTCGCTCGCCCTCGACTCGCTCACCTTCACGGTGGGTTCGACGAGCGCCGCGAACTTCGGCTCCACCGTCACCTCGCCCTCCAGCCAGGAGCGCACGCCGGCGCCCACTCCGCCGGCCACCACCGGCGTGACCGTGGTCACTCCTGAGAGCGAGATCGTCGAGGGAGGCGAGATCGAGATCACCGCGTCGGGCTTCCAGCCGAACGAAGACGGCATCCTCGTCGTCATCTACTCGGATCCCATCGTGCTCGACAAGAACGCGAAGGCCGACGCGAACGGCGTCGTGCGCTGGATCGGCAAGCTCCCCAAGGGGCTCACCGGCAAGCACACCATCACCCTGCAGGGCAGCATCAACGTCGGCAAGGAGATCGTGATCTCGGCCGCCGATGCGGTCAAGGCGCGGGCCTCGGTCGCCTCCGAGACCTCCCCCGCCGTGCAGCAGGCCGCAGGGATCGCGCCCGCCGAGGGCACCCCGATGTGGGTCTGGTGGTCGGCGGCCATGGCGCTGCTGCTCGTCGCCGGCGCTTCGACCGCACTGGTGGTCGCGCAGCGCAGGAAGACCGGCGCTCCGACGCAGCTCTGACGCCCGAACGGCCGACCCCGCGCATCCGCGAGGGGCCGGCCTTCGGCGTGCTGCGGCCCGGCCGCCCATGAACGACACAAGAGAGAGCCCTACGATGAAGCCCATGAACCGCCTCAGCACCGTCGCGACCGCCACCGCGCTCGCGGCCTCAGCACTGCTCGCCGCCGCGCCGGCACAGGCTGCGCAGCCCGCGCCCTTGCTCGCAGAGGAATCCGCGAGCAGCATCTGCACCGTGACTGGCGGCAGCCTCGCCTGGGGCGTCAAGGACAGCTTCCGTTCGTACATCACCGGAACCATCGCGAACGGCGAGATCACCGCCGGCGACGGGGCGGCATACGAGGCGCCCGTGTTCAACTGGACCGGTGCGAGCGGCGAGGTCGATGCGGAAACAGGCAAGGGAACGGTCTCGTTCGCCGGCTGGATCCACTTCACCGGCCACGACGGCGTGCTCGACCTGCAGCTCTCGAACCCCACGATCGAGCTGCGCGGCGACGGCACCGCCTCTCTGCTGCTCGACACCAAGAGCAACGATATGCAGGGCGACGTCGCGATCGAAGCACAGCAGGCGTTCATCGGCAAGGCCGAGGGCATCGGCACGATCGACCCCGCCTCGGGTTCCGTCGCGATCTCGAACGCACCCGTTGTGCTCGCCTCGGAGGGCGCCGAGGCGTTCGGCGGCGGCAGCTTCTACTCGAGCGGCGACGAGCTCGACCCGATCAGCCTCGAGCTGCAGCTCGGCCCCTGCGAGGGCACGCCGGCTTCCACCGTCGAGGATCAGCCCGCCGCCGAGGAGCCCGCCGCAGAGGCGCCGGCCGAGAGCGAGACCGCGGAACAGGGCCTTCCCTGGCTGCCGATCGGCATCGGGGCGGTCGCGCTCGTCGTGATCGGAGTCAGCGCCGGCATGCTCATCAGCGGTCGCAAGAAGGGCGCCGCCGAGTAGCGCACGCGGACGAGGATCGCCTCTCGTTCAGTCGCGGGAGGCGCGCAGCGGCATCACGATGCCCGCACCCGTGCGCGGATGATCGACCACCTCGACGGGGGTCTGATAGACCTCGCTCACCGTCTCGGCGGTGAGCACCGCGCTCGGTTCGTCGCATGCCACGATGCGGCCGTCGCGCAGCAGGGCGATACGGTCGGCGTAGGCCGCGGCGAGGTTGAGGTCGTGCAGCACGACGAGCACGGCATCGCCCGCGCCCGCCCGCTGCCGGGTCAGCCCGAGCAGCGTCTCCTGATGCCCGAGGTCGAGCGCAGCCGTCGGCTCGTCGAGCATGAGCACGCCCGTGCGGCCGGCGACCACCCTCGCGAAGCCCACGCGGGCCCGCTCCCCGCCTGAGAGGGACGGCACGCGCCGATTGCCCAGATGCCCGATGTCCGCAGCGGCGAGGGCCTCGGCGATGGCCGCATTGTCGTCGTTCTCGAGAGGTGTGCGCCGCCACGGTGCACGCCCCATCTCGACCACCTGGTGCACGGTGAACGGGAACATGATCTGGTTGTCCTGCAGCAGCACGCTGCGCCGACGAGCCAGCTCCGCCAGCGGCCAGTCGCCGATGGGGCGCCCGCGGAAGTCGACGGATCCCTCGTCCGGGGCGACGTCGCCGGAGAGCAGACTGAGCAGGGTCGACTTGCCGGCGCCGTTCGGCCCCAGCAGGGCGAGCACCTCGCCGGCGCGCAGCTCGAGCGAGACCCGGTCCAGCAGGCGGCGTCCGCCCCGCACCACGCTGACGTCGCGCGCGGCGGCGACGGTCTCCCCGGGCGCGGCGCGATCCTCGGCGAGCATCCGACGGGCGGCCATCTAGCCCCACCCCCCGGAGCGCTTGCGGGTGCGTCGCAGCAGCCAGAAGAAGAACGGGCCGCCGACGAGCGAGGTGAGCATGCCGATCGGAAGATCGGCCATGGGCACGAGCGTGCGTGCGCCGAGGTCGGCGAGGGTGAGCAGCAGTGCGCCGCCGAGCGCGCTCGCGGTGACGAGCGGCAGATGGGCGGGGCCCAGGATCATGCGCATGAGGTGCGGGATCACGAGGCCCACGAACGCGATGATGCCGGCGAAGGCCACAGAGGCGCCCACGAGCAGCGCCACGAGCACGATCACGCCGATGCGCAGCGCCTCGACGTTCACGCCGAGGTGGCGGGCGTTGCGCTCGCCGAGCGAGAGCAGGTCGAGCTTGCGGGCGACCGCGTACGAGGCGACGAGCCCGATCAGGAGCACAGGAGCGACGATGAGCACCTGCTGCCAGCGGCTGCCGGCCAGGCTGCCGAGCTGCCAGAACACGATCTGCTCGCGCGACTGCGTGTCGCCCAGGAAGGTGAGCAGCGCGATCGCGGCGCCGGCGATGGCGTTGATCGCGATGCCCGTGAGCACGAGCGTGACCACCTCGGTACGACCCTCCGCCCGGCTCATGAAGTAGACGAGCAGCGTCGCGACGAGGCCCGCGGCGAAAGCGAGCACAGCCGTCGTCCAGGGGCCGAAGAGGGTGAGGCCGAAGACGATCGAGAGCCCCGCGCCCACGGCCGCGCCGGAGGAGACCCCGATGACGCCCGGCTCTGCGAGCGGGTTGCCGAAGATCGCCTGCATGAGCAGGCCCGAGATCGCGAGGCCGGCTCCGACGAGCGCCGCCATCGCGACACGTGGGAAGCGGATCGCCCAGAGCGTCTGATCACCCGCGTCGTGCGAGGGCAGCGGCAGCCAAGTGATGCCTACCTTGTGCAGCAGCGAGCCGAGCACCTCGCTCGGCGGTATCGCAAGCTGACCGGTGCCGGCCGACGCCAGCAGAGCCAACGCGAGGGCGATGCCGAGCGCGGCGAAGAGGAGCCCCTTCGTCGCTCTGCGCGAGCTCGGGGTGGCGGCTGTAGTGTTCATGGGATTCCGAGCATCCATCCTATCCTTTGGGTTAGGCTACACATCGTCTGACGAAAGGTGGCCATGTCGGTTCTCAGCGCCCAGCGCGCCCCGGGCATCGCCCGTCGTGGGCGCAGCGCGATCCTCGTCGCCCTCGTCGCCTCCGCCGCGCTGCTGCTGAGCGGCTGCCAGCTCGCGGCCCCCACGAGCGGCTCCGAAGCCGAAGAGACCGTGCAGCTGACGCCCCTCGACGAGCTCACGCCCGTCGCAGACCCGACCTCCTACGAGGGGCCGAGCACCGCGCTCATCGGCGGCCCGAGCCTTCCGCCCATCGCCGACGGGCCCGAGCAGCAGCTGCCGACCACCGTGGTCTCCCACGACCGCGAGGGCGACATCGAGGTCACCGTCGAGGACGCCTCGCGCCTGCTCGCGCTCTCGCTCACCGGAACGCTCGCCGAACTCGTGGACGCGTACGGGCTCGCAGGCTCGCTCGTCGGTCGCGACATCTCGACGAAGGTGCGGGGCCACGAGGATCTGCCCGTCGTCACGAAGGACGGTCACTCGGTCGACATCGAGGGCGTGATGGCGCTCAGCCCCACGCTCATCCTCACCGACGGCTCGCTCGGCACCGAGATGGTGGCGCTCTTCCGCGACGCCGGAGTGCCGGTCGTGATGGTCTCACGGGCCCAGGATCCCGAGAGCACCTACGAGCTCGCCCGAGAGGTCGCCTCCGCGCTCGGCGTCGCCCCCCTCGCCGACGCGCTCATCGAGCAGCTGCAGCAGGCCATCGCCGAGAAGGAGGCGCAGATCCGGGCGCTGCTCCCCGAGGATCCCGCGCTGCGCCCGCGCATCGCGTTCCTCTACGTGCGAGGATCCGCAGGCATCTACTATCTCTTCGGCGAGGGCAGCGGGATCGACTCGATGATCGACTCGCTCGGCGCGATCGACGTGGCGGAGGAGATCGGCTGGGTCGGCGAGAAGCCGCTCACGAACGAGGCGCTCGTCGCGCTCAACCCCGACATCATCCTCGTGATGACGAAGGGGCTCGAGAGCGCCGGGGGAGTGGACGGGCTCATCGAGGCGCAGCCGAGCATCGCGCTCACCACCGCGGGCAAGAACCGCCGCATCGTCGATGTCGAGGACACGCTGATCTTCGCAGGCGGCACACGCATCCCCGATGTGCTCGACGGCCTCGCCCGCGCGATATATGCACCGAACTCGCTGTAGCGAAGCAGCGCTTCGTGCGGTGAGGTGCCGGTCGCGTCCTCGCGGCCGGCCGACGGGCGCAGCACGGAGGAGCTCGCTGTAGCGAAGCCTCGCTTCGCCGCGGAACGCTCAGCTTGGCGCGTGTAAT
>JBEBTD010000008.1:0-28095 GCA_040393965.1 Leucobacter soli
GGGCTTCACCCCTCGGGACGCACACGAGGCGCTCGCGGAGTACCTGGCGGGGTAGCAGGCCCCGCATCCGGCTTCGTGCGCCCACTTCGTCCTCGGGAGAGCTCGGGAGCGGCTGAACTGATTCTCAGAACCCGGTGAGGCGGTGCCGCAGGTGCTCGACCTGCGGGGGAACGGCAAGATGCGGCCCGACGAGGGCACGCCACTGCTGAAAGGCTTCGGATTCTCGGAACTCGTGCATGTGATCCTCGAGGCGCTCCCAGAGCACCGTGAGCACGTAGGTTCCAGGTTCCTCGTGCGAGGCTTCGAGCGACAGCCCCCTCGCTCCCCTCGCCCGCTGGAACAACGGCACGGCCTCGACAACCGCGGCCTCGAAGTCGTGCTCATGGCCGGGCAGCACCGCTATCCTCGCCACCTCGCGTACTGCGGCGCCGAGCACCTCCGACGATCGGCCCTCGTCACCGGCTCCCGTGGCCTCCTCGTCGACACTGCGCGTCTCTCCACTCGAGATCAGGGTGCGTGTCGCCTCGGGAGTGCCATACACCCAGAGAATGCGCATCTCCTCGGTATCGGAGAGGTTCTCGAAGTGGTGCGGCACATTCGCCGGAACGAAGGTCGTGTCGAAGGCGTCGAGTTCGGTGCGCGCCTCGCCGATGACGACGGTCGCTCGACCCGAGATGACCATGACCGACTCCGCGGTGTTGTGGAGATGGTGCGCGATGGAAGCCCCCGGCTCGAAGACGGTGATCCCGCTGAGGTAGGTGCTCGCACCCCGATTCGCGGTAGCGAGAGGGATCGTGCTCGCGCCGCCGCCGCGATCGATCGCAGGCAGACGGCTGGGTCGAAGCACGTAGGCCGCCTGCGAGGTCGTGGCGGGGAATTCGAGGCGCATCGGCTTCACCGTTCGCTCCCCAGCGCACGGGCGAAGAAACGGCGAACGGGTGCGAGCACTTCGCTACCGTCATGACCGACGCCCGGTACGAGCACGAGCTTGCTCTCGATGCCGTGGTCGGCAAGATGCTGATGGTACCGGGTGAGGCGCTCGATACGGGTGTCGCCCTGATCCTCCACACCGGGCACCCAATTCGAGCCGGTACCCGCTCCGAGCTCCCAGGTCTCGACGTCCTCGTCGCCGACGAGCATCATGATGTCGACCTGCTTCATGGCCTCAAGGTCGAGGCGCTTGCCGAACTGCTCTTCGAAGTCGCGGGTGCCGAGCCACCAGTCCCGAGTGTCATCGATATAGGTGAGACGACCAGGGGCTCCGATCACGACCGCGCGCAGGCGTTCGGGGTGCAGGTAGAGGAAGCGCTGAGTGAACTGTCCGCCGCCCGAGAAACCGTGCATGAGCAGCTTCGATCCGTCCATCGGGAAGTGCTCGGAGGCCTCGTCGATCATCGCGAGCAGTATCTCGTCGTAGCGCGTGTCCCCGTCGCGCATGAACTTGTACTCGTGATGATCCATGGGTTTGTTCACACCGACGGGGAAGAGCGGCGAGAGCACCACGACCCGGTGCTTCTCGGCGAAATCGATGAAACGGTTGCGGTAGGCCTCGGGATTGCGGTTGGTGCCGTGCACGAGTACGACGACCGGGAAGCGCTCGGGATCTCCCTCGACCCGCTCCGGCACATACATGCAGTAGCTGAAGCGCATGTCTTTGCGGCAGGCGTAGAACGGGGTGGCACCCTGGGCGTAGTAGTTCTCGATCAGATTCATGTGTGTTCCTTACTCATTCGATGGGTCGTTCGGGTGCGGGTTCATCGCTCTTGGACACGCAGGTTCCATAGGGATCTGCCGAGCACCGCCATGCGTTTTCTCGCGGCGTAACCGCCGGGCAGCCCTGACACCTCGTCGGGCACCCCTGGGCAGACGGCCGAGACGATGTAGAGAGGGATCCCGTCGAGGATCGGAGCGCATACGTCTACGAATGTGCCGCCTCCGCGACGAGCAGGCTCGCCCGCGTCGACGAGCAGGTGGGGCGCCTGTGTCGAGAAAGGTCCGTAGCCGGGGAGCAGGGCCGCAAGACCGTCGCCCTCGTCGTAGACCGAGGAGAACACTCCTACTAGCTCGGCGGCGAGCGCACGAGGCAGAGCGAGCTCCGAACGCAGCCCCGCTTGCGGGTAGGCATCGGCGAGCAGTGACTCGAGCATTCGCGCGAGGCCGCGGGGCGAACCCTCGATGGTGTGTCGTTCACGTCCGTCCGACTTGCGGAGGCCGCTATAGGAGAGTCCGCCATCGCTCGCGAGAGCGCAGACGCGGGAGAACTCTGCGGGCAGATCGACGCCGAGCTCGGCGATGTGTTCGAGCACGAGATCCAGCGCCACGCTGTCGGCGAGGATGATCGAGAGCGTGAGCAGTTCGGTCAATCTCATGCGCTTGCCGGGCTCCAGCCGGCGCAGCAGGCCCGCCTCTGCACCCGCGCGGTGCCGATCCTCGTACATGACCTCGGCGTCGAGATCGCAACGGCCCTCGTTCTCGAGTACCGCCGCGGTCAGCGCTAGCAGCAGGCGCTCGGCACCCGGCAGCGGTTGAGATTCGTCGGGCCGCGACCCGCTCTCGGTGCCTCCCGGCAATTCGACTGCGTACCACGCCATAGTCTGCTCGGGCAGCACCGAGGGGTCGGCCGGGGTGAAGGAGATGCTCACCGGAGCGAGTGCGCTGATCGTCTCGGCGAGTCGGGGATGGATGGTACTCACTGCGAGACCTTCTTCCATGCGATGCGAGCGAGATCGGCGATGAGGTCGAGAGCAACTGATTGCCCCGGCCTGCCGTCGGGGAGCACGGTCGGCATCCAGTCGAGATAGAAGGCCATGACGAGTCGAGGCTCGCCGTGCTCTAGCACGAAACCGATGTGGCCCCGGCCGCGTACGTCGCGGCCGGACTTGGAACCGAAGTCGGTCCCCTCTGGCAGCAGACCGCCGAGCCCGAGCGGATCGATCTCTGCACGCATGAGGTCGACAGCGAAAGCGCATTGCTCCGTCGTCACTCCGAGGGACTCTGCAACCGCCTCGTCATCGCAGCCGAGCAGAATTCGGGTGAGCAGATTCACCTGGTCGCTCGCGCAGGTCGTGGTCATGTTCTCATCGGTGTGGTACCACTCGACCTTGGATGTGTCGAGCCACACATGGCGATGCACGGTGCGTCGCATTCCGATCGAGCGACAGTAGTCATTGACTGCCTGGATGCGTTCACGATCTGTGTCGCCCATCGCCCCGAAGACCGCCCCGGTGCAGACGTTGTCACTCGTGATGATCATGTTGCTGGCGGCATCGCGCAACGTGAACTCGAACCCGGGCCGCATGTACTTGAAGACGCCGGATTGCACACCGGAGCTCATCCTCTCGTCGTAGACAATAGCCTGATCGAGGGTGCAGAGCCCTCGGTTCACCCGGTTGAGCAATGCCATGAGCACCGAGACCTTGCGAGTACTCGCAGACCACTGCTCGACCTCGGCATCGTGCGTCCATTCCTCCCCGGTCTTTAGGTCGCGTACATGCCAACGAATCTCGAAGGGTTCGCCCACCGCTCTCCGCCGCAGCTCATCCATGAGACACCTCCCTCTCCTCCGGTCTGCCGGGAACATGCAGTCCCATCAGGTCACAACAAATGGTCGACCACCTGACCACTTTATGATACAATCGCCGCGAGGTGGGACGAGCGACGGGACGGTGACCGATATGGCGGCTTCCGACGAACAAGGACGCGCCGCTTCGTTGTGGGCGTCGGGCAACGCTCTCACCACGATCTCGCTGCTCTCCGTCTACTTCTGCCTCGCCACTTCGGAAGCCGCGATGACCACGGCGATGCCCATGGCGGTGCAGGCTCTCGGGGCCCCCGAATCGTACGGATTCACCTTCAGCGCCTTCATCGCGGGCAGCCTCGTGGGCATGGCGCTCGCCGGTACCGCTACCGAGCGCTTCCCGGTGGTGCGAGTGTTCGCGGTCGGCATCTCGTTGTTCGGAGTCGGCCTTGCGCTCTCCGCCGCGGCGCCTGCCATAGCCCATCTCATGTACGGTCGAGCGCTGCAAGGGCTCGGAGCGGGTCTCGCTCAAGTCTCGACCTTCGTCATCGTCGGCCTGCGCTACGGCGGCCCTATCCGTCCCCGCATGATGGCGGCCATCGCTACCACCTACGTGATTCCGAGCGCCGTGGGACCGCTCGCCATCGGCACGATCACGGAATGGCTTGGCTGGAGGGCGAGCTTCCTCTGTGTGCTCGCCGCCACGGTTCCGGCCGCAATCCTCGTCGTGCTCCGATGCCGTTTCGCCAGCCTCGAGCCAGGGCACCTGCGCCTGATGCCCGTGCTCGCAGCACTCGTCGCGCTCGCAGGTGTGCTGCTGCTCGATCAGGCGAAGGCCTTCGATGGGACGCTGCTCGTGGCAGCGACCTTCCTCGCCCTCGCCCTCGTGGGTGCGGGCGCCCGGTTCCTGCTGCCCCGCGGCACGCTGCGCATCGGCCGAGGAGTACCGGCCGTGATAGCGCTCCGCGGCGTACTCTTCGGCGCCTTCATCGGACTCGAGATCTGGCTTCCCTACGAACTCGTCCGCGAACAGGGCTGGAGCCTCGTCTCGGCCGGCCTCTACGTGGGAATCGGCGGCATCGGCTGGGCGCTCGGTGCGCAGATCCAGAGCCGACTCGGCAGCGGTCCGCAGTCGTGGCGTCGGAGGATAATCGTCACCCGCATCTGCATCATCATTCTGGCCGCGATGATGGCCACTCAGTTTCTGCTCTTGGTGCCCATGGTTCCGCTCGCCGGCATCTGCTGGTTCATCGCTTCGACCGCCGCGGGTACCGGCCTCGGCTCGCTCACCGTGCTGCTCTTCGAGTTCGCCGACATGAGCGAGCTCGGCCGCTACTCCTCGTCGATGAAGCTCGCGGAATCGCTCGGTACCGCCACCGTGACTTCCGCGGCGAGCATCGTCTTCGCGCTGCTCACCACTGGCGCCCTGCGCGAGATCTCCATGGCATCCGCGTTCGCCGTGTGCGTGGCGGTCGCCGCATTCGGCGCCTTTATGAGTCCGAGGATCAGCGTTCCCCCGCGGCTGTCGCAGATACCGGAGGGCAGCTGACGGCTCCCCTCCGCGCGCCGGATGTATCGCCAGCATCATTCCTCGTCGTAGAGATGGCAAGCAACGTTCTGGCCGCCGACCCGTTGCAGGAGCGGTGCGCGCTGCGAGCAGATCGGCATAGCCACCGGGCATCTCGATGAGAACACGCAGCCCGAGGGCGGGTTCTTGGGCGAGGGCAGGTCCCCGCTCAGAATGATGCGCTCACGGCGCCCCTCGGGCGTCGTCGAGGGAACTGCCGAGAGTAGCGCCTGGGTGTAGGGATGCTTCGGGTTCGAGAAGATCGCCTCGCTGCTGCCAGTCTCGACGATCTTGCCGAGATACATGACCCCGATGTCATCTGCCAGATAGCGCACCACGCTCATGTCGTGAGAGATGAATACGTAGGTGAGGCCGAACTCAACCTGGAGGCTCTTCAGCAGATTGAGCACCTGCGCCTGCACCGACACATCGAGTGCCGACACCGGTTCATCGGCGATGATGAGCTCGGGATCCAACGCGAGGGCACGGGCGAGCCCGATGCGTTGACGCTGCCCTCCCGAGAACTCGTGCGGGAAGCGGTAGAGATGATCCGCCCTCAGCCCGACCCGCTCGATGAGCGACAGCGCTCGCTCGAAGCGCTGTTCCTTCGTCAGATAGCGGTGGATGTCCATCGGCTCGACGATCGAGTCGATCACCCGCATTCTCGGGTTGAGCGAGGAGTACGGATCCTGGAAGACCATCTGGATCGAGCGACGCAGCTCGCGCATGCGCGCGGACTTCACAGTGGCGAGGTCCTCACCCCTGAACAGCACCTCGCCACCCGTGGGCGGGGTCAGATTTATGATCGCCCGGCCTGTCGTGCTCTTTCCGCACCCGGATTCCCCGACGAGGCCGAAGGTCGTTCCTTTGCGCACCTCGAACGAGACGCCGTCGACGGCCTTCACCTCCCCTCGGCCTCGAGAGAACAGGCCTCCGCCCAGCTTGTAGGTGACGCGCAGATCCTTGACCGAGAGCAGGGTCTCGGGTTCCGCGGAGCCCGCCGCAGCGGCTTCGGCCGCACCCAGCGGCGCATCGGCGATTGCGCTCATGCTCCTACCTCCACGCCCTGACGTTCCTTCCGGATGCGCTCCGCATGCCAGCAGCGCACCCTGCGATCCCCATCGACCTCCCGAAGCTCGGGCATCTGCTCGACGCACAGTTCGGTCGCGAAAGGACAGCGCGCGGCGAAGCGGCAGCCCTTCGGCACCTGCGTGAGCGGCGGTACCGTGCCGGGGATGGTGCTGAGCTCCTTCGTCCGATCAGCGTCCATATCAGGAGCGGAGGCCATCAGCCCTTGCGTGTACGGGTGCAGAGGCTCAGCGAAGACCTGATCGACAGTCGCCTCCTCGATCGCCTGCCCGAGATACATCACCACGACGCGATCGCACAGTTCGGCGACCACACCCAGATCATGCGTGATGAAGAGCAGGCTCGTCCCAAACTCATCGCGCAGATTTCGGATCAGGTCGAGCACCTGCGCTTGCACGGTCACGTCGAGCGCCGTCGTAGGCTCGTCGGCGATCAGCAGTCTCGGCTGGCAGGCGAGCGCAATCGCGATCATCACGCGCTGTCGCATGCCGCCCGAGAGCTCGTGCGGGTATTCGTCCACGCGCTCGGTCGGAGCGGGCACTCCCGTGAGCTGCAGCAGTTCGATCGCGCGTTCTCGCGCCTGACTCCTGGAAAGACCGCGATGCAGAATCAGCGGCTCGGCGATCTGGGCGCCGATCTTCATCACGGGATTCAACGAGTTCAGCGGATCCTGGAACACCATCGCGATGTCCTCGCCGCGAATCGTCTCGAGTTCGCGTTCCGACGCCGAGAGAATATCCCGGCCTCTGAAGTCGATCTCGCCTTCGTATGACACGACGGACTCGTCGTGCAACCGCATGACCGACTGCGCGAACACCGATTTGCCGCAGCCCGACTCGCCGACGATGCCGACGACCTCGTTGGGGGCGATCCGGAGCGAGATGCCGTCGACCGCGGTGACCTCGCCCTGCTCCGTCAGGAAGTGCGTACGCAGTTCAGTCACGGTGAGCACGGGGCCGTCGATCTCGGCGTGCTGTGCCGTGTGCCCAGCAGATTGCTTGCGCCTGGCCATCATGATCGGCCCTCCTTGTTCTTCCTAGAGAAACCGGTGAACGGCAGACGCATTCCGCGCCGCTTGCGCGTTAGACCTGAACCGCGCGGATCGACCAGATCCCGCAGGCCGTCGCCGAAGATGTTGAGCGCCACTACGGCGACGATGAGCATCGCCGAGGGGAACACTGTCATCCACGAGGCGTTGAAGATGAATGCCTTGCCGTCGTAGAGGATGTTTCCCCAGCTCGGAGCCGGCGGCGGCACGCCCGCGCCGAGAAAGCTCAGAGCCGCCTCGGTGATGATCGAGTCAGCGAAGACGAAGGTCGCCTGCACGACGAGTACCGAGATCGTATTCGGCGCGAGATGCCGCAGGATGATGCGCAGCCCGCCGGCGCCCTGCACCTTGGTTGCCTCGACGAAGACCTCCTCCTTCACCGCGATTGCGCGCGAGCGCACGATCCTCGCCATATACGGGGTGAAGACGATCGTGAGCGCGATGATGACGTTCTCGACCTTCGGCCCGAGCGCAGCCATCAGCGCGATGGCGAGCAGGATGGCGGGGATCGCCATGAGCCCGTCGCAGATGCGCATGAGGATATGGTCCATCGTGCGGTAGTAGCTGGCGATCAAGCCGATCGCGGCGCCGAGCACGCTCGTGAGGATCGCCACGACGAAACCGACGAGCAGAGAGGTCTGCGCCCCGACGATGACGCGGGCGAAGAGATCGCGCCCGTAGTTGTCGGTGCCCATCAGGTGGTCGTCGCCCGGAGCCTTGAGGCGGTTCACGGCGTCGATAGCAAGCGGATCAAGCTTCAGCAGGGGCGGCAGCATGACCGCTGCCAGCACGAGCAGCACGACGACGGCTCCGCCGCCGATGAGCGCCTTGTTTCGGCGCACGCGGCCCCACATCAGGCGCCGCTGCTCCCGTTTCATCTCGCTGCGCAGATCGCGCAGGTCGACCTGGGTTCCGGTGTCGGTCATCGCGCCTTCCCCTGAAGTCGGACCCGGGGATCGACCACGCCGTAGAGCAGGTCGATCAGCAGGTTGAGCAGAACGTAGACGAGCGTGACGAACAGTACGACTCCCTGGATGACGGCGTAGTCGCGGCGGTTGATCGAGTTGACGATCAGCTGGCCGAGGCCCGGCAGGTTGAAGATCGTCTCGGTCACGACGGCACCAGTGACCAAGCCGCCGAACGTCACACCGATCACGGTCAGAATCGGCATCGCCGCGTTGCGCAACGCATGCCGATAGATGATGCGCCGCTCTCGCATTCCCTTGGCCTTCGCGGTGCGTATGTAGTCGACCTTGAGCACATCGAGCATCGAGGATCGGGTCATGCGCGCGATCAAGGCGGACTGGATGGTGCCGAGCGAGATGGCCGGCAGGATGAGGTATTTGAGATGCTCGCCGAGACCATCGCTCAGCGGCCGGTAGCCGGCGACTGGGAGCCAGCCGAGTTCGACGCCGACGAGCAGCACGAGCAGCAGGCCGAGCAGGAAGCTGGGGATCGCCATGCCGATGAGGGTGATACCCATGACGCCCTGGTCGAAGAACGTGCCGCGCTTGCGGGCCGCGAGGATGCCGAGCGGCACGGCGACGGCGATCGTGAAGAGCTGCGCGAGGATCGCGAGAGACAGCGTCGGTGCCGCATGGTTGGCGATGGCCTGGGTCACGGGCATGCGCATGAAGATGGAGTCACCGAAATCGCCCTGCAGCACGGCGCCGAGCCACGAGAGGTATTGCACCACGATCGGACGGTTGAAGCCCATCTGCTCGCGCAGCGTCGCGACCTGATCCGGGGAAGCTTCGGGGCCGAGGATCACGCGGGCCGGATCGCCCGGCGTCAGATGGACGATGCTGAAGATCACGACGGAGACGACGAACAGCACCGGGATGAGCGAGAGGATCCGCTTGAAGATATAGCTCAGCAAGAGCGATCACACCTTCCCTGGGTTCTGAGGATCGATCGGGTCTCTGAGGCCCCGACGTCTTGGGACGGAGTGTGGGCGGCGCCGAGACGCCGCCCACACTCCAGCGGACTCAGGCCTCCTTCGAGACGCGCCAGTGGATGCCGCCGAAGATCGGGGTGTCCTGACTGACCTTCGAAGTCGTGGCGCCGAGGTACTTCACGTCTCCGAACTTGGTGACGGGAACGTAGTCGTACACCCACTCCTGGAGCTCGTCGTACAGACCGCGCGCATCGTCGAGGGTCTTGCTGCCGCGATACTCGGCGAGCAGGGCGTCGAGTTCGGGGCTGTCCGTCCAGCCCGCGAAGTCCTTGCGCATGAAGGCGAGCGACGAGGGCTCGATCTTCGGAGTGTTGCTGAGCACCATCAGCTCCCACCCGGTGGGATCATCTCGATTCTCCGAGAAGGTGGCCCAATCGGAGACGATGAGCTCGGGCTCGAGACCCAGCTCGCGAAGGAGCTGCTCGACGACGACCGCGCCGTTGTACATCTCGCTGTAGTCGCGGGAAGTGATAATGCGCACGTGAGCACCAGCGTATCCGGCATCGGCGAGCGCCTTCTTGGAGGCCTCCACGTCGAAGTTCATGAAGAAGTCGGCGCCCACATCGGTATTCCAGAGGCCCTCCTGCTGCTTCATCATCATGTGGTTGACGAAGTCGTAGAACTCCTCATTGCCCACTGCGCCGCTCATGATGGCGGACTTGTCGAGACCGCGGTCGACTGCAGTACGAGCCTCGACATCGGAGAAGATGCCTTCCTTCTTGTTGTAGTAGAGCATCAACAGGCCGTCGGCGGTCACCTCGGGCTTGAGGTCGGGATTGCCCATAACCCGATCCGCGTTATCGAAGGGAATCTCATCCGCGAGATCGTACTCACCGCTCTCGAGGCCCAGCATACGGGTCGCCGGATCGGGGACGAAAGCGATCTTCAGCTCGTCGAGCAGCGCGGTGCGATCGCCGGCGAGGCCGTCGGCGGGCTCGGAGCGAGCGGCGTAGTCGGCGTACTTGGTGAGGGTGATCGACTGATCCGGTACCCATTCGGTGAACTGGAACGGGCCGGTGCCGATGTACTGCTCGTTGGTGAAGCCCTCGTCCGAAGCCTCGGCGATGACCTCGGAGGGGAGGATCGCGGCGAGATACTCGCCCGCGTGTGCGAGCACGGGCAGCGCCGTCGCAGTGGGTGCGGCGAGTTCCAGCACCACCTCGTGATCGCCCGTGGCCGAGATCGTGGCGCCTTCGAACGTGCCCTGACCGGGACCGGATAGACGCATCCAGCGCTCCATCGAGGCCACGACGTCTTCGGCATCGAAGTCGCTGCCGTCGTGGAACTTCACCCCCTCGCGCAGCTTGAAGGTGATGCTCTTACCGTCCTCGCTCTCTTCGTAGCTCTCGGCGAGCATCGGCTGCACCGAGAAGTCCGAGCCGAGGGTGACGAGCGATTCGAAGATGTCTCGTCCGATGCTCGAGGAGACGCGGGCTGCTGCCACGTGCGTGTCAAGGGTCGCGGGCTGCGCGGGAAGCGCGATCGTTGCCGTGCCGCCCGTAGCGGTGGGCGCATCCCCTCCACCCTTCTCGCCGCCGTTGCCTCCGCTACCGCAGGCCGTGAGCGTGAGCGCCATCGCGATGGCGAACGCTCCGAGTGATAGTCGCTTCTTCATGGTTGAAAAGTCCCCTACTGGAAAATCGTCGCTGATTATTTGGGTTCGCCCGCAATCACGCACCGGCCGGAACCGGTGTCGTTGTGGCGTACCTCATGATATTTGGGTGGTCGACCGCTCTACCAGGCGACCTCTGGCAGGGTTACCGTCTGTGCGATAATGCATGTTCATCAGCCTCTCCGTCAGCGGGAGCCCCGAGAAGACCTCAAGGAGACGAACGCATGACTGCCGATGCAGACTCCCAGGCCAGTACGAGCTCCCCGCTGCAGGGACTGCGCCCCGTGCGCATCGAGCGACCTGAACCGCCATCTTCGGAGGTCGCCAAGGCGCTGCTCGAGTACATCCTCTCGGGGCGCATCGGCCGCGGCGAGAAGCTTCCTTCCGAACGGCAGCTGAGCGAAGCCTTCGGGGTCGGCCGCTCGGTGGTGCGCGAGGGCATCAAGTCGCTCGGTCTGCTCGGACTGGTGGAGTTCCGGCATGGCAGCGGCACCTATCTTAGCGGCCCCGATTCCGACCTCTTTCCCCGGGCGATCGAGTGGGGACTCCTGATCGGCGAGCAGCAAACCGCTCATCTCGTCGAGGCCAGACAGCACCTCGAGATCATCACCGCGGCGCAAGCCGCCGAACGGCGCACCCCGGAGCAGATGCAGGAGCTCGACGAGATCTTCGCAAGGCTCATTGCCGCCCGTGACGTAGACGAGTTTGTCGCCCGCGACGTGGAACTCCATCTCTCGATCGCGCGCGCTTCGGGCAACAGTGTGCTCAGCAACATGCTTTCGAGCATCTCCTCGTTGCTCTTCGTCTGGATCGACAACGTCATCAGGGCCGAACACGCCCGTGTCTTCGCTCAGAGCGTCGATGCGCAATGGCCGACGGATCGCGCGATCCGCGAACACCGCGCGATCCTCGAGGCGATCCGGGGGCAAGACGTCGCCGCCGCGCATGACGCGATGTCATCGCATATGCAGGCCGCGGCCGGGCGCCTCATCTCGGCGCTTGAGGCGCGGGGCGACGCGCAGAGCATCAGTAAGCTCCGCGAGCAGCAGCGTTCGAATTCCGCAAGTTCCGAGTAGCCCTCAGCGCTGCATCACGGCGATGACGCTCTGTCCCAGCGCCTCAAGCGCGAGGGTGTTGAGCGAATAGTAGACGTGCTGCCCGCGCCGCTCCCGGTGCACCAGGTTCGTCTCCCGGAGGGCCCGCAGATGCCTCGAGACCTGCGGCTGTGTCATCTGCAGTTCGATCGCGAGATCGAGAGTTGTCATCGGCACTCGACTCACATGCCTGCAGATCTCGAGGCGCGCGTCGTCCTGCAGCGCCTGGAGGCGATGCTTCACCTGGCCGAGCCGCTCGACCTCGCGGTCGCTGATCGAGTACTGCAGAACGAGCGGATGCGTCCGATCGTATTTTGCAATCAGGTGCGGGCTCGCGAAGTGCGAGGGCAGAAGGATCACACCGTGCGGCGCGGGGTCGAAGCGGGCCCGGTTGAGCTTGTCTAGCACAATGCGCTTGGGATCGGGCTCGAGCATGGTTGTGGTCGATACCTTTTCGAGCGCGTCAACGCCGTGCTCGGCGATCTCGGCCCGCATCGTCTCTGCCGCATCGACGAGTCTTGGCAGGTGAGCGTTCCACTCGTGCACGAACCTGGCTGAGTGGGTGTCCTCGAGAAAGGTAATGAGCCGCTGGCGCACCGATTCGGGATCGCTCATGATCTGCTTGCCGAGCGCCACACGTGGCCGGACGTGCCGCTTGAGCTCGGCGAGGAAGTCGTCGGGCCGGTGCAGCGGGTTCTCGCCGTCGAAGCTGCGCGACTCATCGGCGAGGCTCATGGCCGTCATTCTGGCGAACTGCTCGAGCGGCAGCTGCTCGAGTTGCAGGATGCGCTCTTCGAAGGGCAGCACAAGCGATCCTTCGAGCTTCATCGGCAGCAGAAAGCGCGTCCGGATCGGCCCGAAGAAGCTCTCCCAGCTGCGTAGCCTGCCGAGGATCCAGTCGGAACCCGCGGCGTAGATCTGCTCACGCGCCTTGGCCGCGAGCGGGTGATGGTCAGGATGCAGCAGGGCGTGCAGAAACGCCGCAAGCTCAGCGATGGGATCGAGCTGTACCACGAGTCGCTGCGGTTCGAGATCCTCGATGATGACGGTCACAGTCATTGCCGACCCTCCCGGATCCGCCCCTGAAGCCTGAATTACCTGGAGCGCGGTAATCAATTTATCCAAACATTTACTACTGGTCAACCAGTGAAGCACATTAGAAGCTGGGCGGTTCCCAGGCCTGGCGGCCCGTTGCCCGCAGTACCCAAATCACAAGTCGCCGACGAAGGAGACAGAACATGCCAACGATCCCGCTGATAGAGATCTCGGGCGAGCCCCGCGAGCGCGGCCTGCTGTATGGAGAACGGGCTCGCGCGCAGATCCTCTCCTCGATCGCTTTCTATTCCGATGCCTTCGAGAAGACATCGGGCCTCGCATGGAGCCGGATCTGCGCGCTGGCGGAGGATTGGGTGCAGGCGGCCGAGGCATTCTCGCCGGATCTCGTCGAGGAGGCCCGCGGCATCGCCGAAGGTGCCGGCGTAGACTTCCTTGAGATCATGGTGATCAACGCGCGCGGCGAGATCCTCTACGGGGAGGACTTCAAGAAGCTGCAGGGCGGAGAGTGCTCGAGTTATTCGCTGACCCAGGGCGCGGCGGGCGACGGACACGTCTACTCGGGCCAGAACTGGGACTATCTCTGCGGCACCATCGATTCGCTCATCATGCTGCGCGTGCTGGCGCCAGGCAAGCCCGCGATCATCATGGAGGTCGAGGCCGGACAGGTAGGGCGCCACGGGGCCAACTCGCAAGGACTCAGCGTTTTCACGAACGGCCTCGGCGGCCGCTACGGTTACGCCGAGATCGGCGTGCCGCAGCCCTTCATCCGCCGTCGACTGCTCGAGCAGCTCGATATGAACGGGATGATCAAGACCCTTTACGAGTCGAACCCGCAGATTTCGACGAACTACGTGCTGACCGCGCGAGAAGATTTCTCGATCGACTTCGAGGTCACCGCTGGCCGCACGCTCGAGTGGCTCTACGCGGACGAGGGGCTCATCGTGCATGGCAACCACCACCAGGGACGACTGCCCTTCGCCCCCCACGAGCGTTACCGTCCGCTCGCCTACGACTCCTTCTACCGGGTGCCCCGCATCGAACAGGTGCTGCAAGAGGCTCGTGATGTGCAGAGTTCCGAGAGTGTCCGCGAGGTGATCCGTCGCGCTCTCTCGGACACCTTCTCGTTCCCGAACTCGGTCGCGGCCTCGCCCGATCCAGCGCTGCCTGCGCATCAGCACTGGCAGACGGTGCTCTCCTCGATCGTCGATCACACCACAGGAGAGTTCTACCTCGCAGCAGGCATCCCAACGGACGCTCCGTACCAGCTGCTCCCCTGGAACATCTACGACACCGCGCCTTCGAGCTACGCGGACTGACCGTCCGCCCCCTCCGCTCCGCGCCCCGCAGCGATCCGCTCGGCGCGCGGAGCGGAGTCGCCTCCGGATCGCGACGAGGAGGCTCCCTCGCAGAACTTCTCCGCAGCGCTGGTCGACCGGTCTACCGGTTGCTACGATTGTGCCGAAGAGCAAGGGAGTCTCATGACGACTGTGACCACAGACCTGTACGACGAGTGCAGGGCGCTCGGGACGAACCCTCGCAAGAGCGTCAAGGAAGGCACCGGCGAGGTCGGCGTCGAACTCGAGTTCAGTGGGGTGGTCTTCCGTGTCGGCGCACGTCTGTACAGCGACGAGGACGGGACCCTCGTTGAACGATAGGGCCACCGGCATCGAGGGCCTGCGCGCCGTCAAGCTGCAGCGTCCGGAACCGGCATCGTCCGAGGTCGCGCGTGCCCTGCTCGAATACATTCTCTCGGGCCAGATCGGCCTCGGCGACAAACTGCCCTCGGAACGTCAGCTCAGCGAGCTCTTCGGGGTGGGCAGATCGGTCGTGCGCGAAGGCATCAAGTCGCTCGACCTGCTCGGGCTCGTCGAGTTTCGACAAGGCAGCGGCACCTACTATCTCGGCAACGACTCCCCATTGCTGCCCCGCGTGATCGAGTGGGGGCTCATGCTCGGCGAGCGGCACACGGTGGATCTCGTCGAGGCGCGCCGGCATATCGAGACGGTGACTTCCCAGCTCGCCGCCGGGCGCCGCGATGAGGACGAGCTCGCGGAGATGGAGCGGGCGATGGACGCCATGCGCAATGCCGCCGACGTCGACGACTTCGTCGCGGCAGACGTGCGATTCCACCTCGCCGTGGCGAAGGCTTCGGGCAACAGTGTGCTGAGCAACACCCTCGGGAACATCTCCACGCTGCTGCGTGTCTGGATCCACCGGGTCGTCGAAGCCGAGTACACAAAAGTGCTCGAGAGCGGCGGCATCGCGAGCTGGCCCACCTCCTGGTCGTCCTACCAGGAGCACCTGCCGGTGTTCGAAGCGATCAAGGCGGCCGACGGCACTGCAGCGCGCGACGCGATGCACGTGCACATGGATCGCGCGAGCGAGCGTCTCATCGCCTCGCTCGACGAGGACGCCGATACGAGGGCGCGCGGCTCCGAACCGTCAAGGGCATAGGAGCCGATCAGCCCTCATTCTTCGGCTCTACATCGGGCACAGCACGGCCCGCCCAGGTCGCAATGCTGAGGAATCCCGCGAGCACGGCGATGACCCCTGCGCTGCCGGCGGATGCCGCAACGAGGCCCGCGACTGCCGGCACGGTCGACTGGGCAAGACGGTTGCCCACGAGGCGCAGCGAGAGCATCGTGCCGCGTTCACCCGGTCGAGCGAGCCCTGAGAGCCAGGCCATGGTGATCGGCTGGCACGCGCCGATCCCGAGCCCATAGACGAGCGATGCAACGACCATTCCGGCATCCGGCAGCGGCAGCGCGGTGGCCCCGAGCGCGACGGTGGAAGCACCGAGGGTGGCGAACATCACCCCCCGGCGACCCCACATGCCCGTGCTCCAACCCAGGAAGCCTCTCGACGCCATCGTCGCGACGGCCCGCACGACGAGCATGGCGCTGATGACCGTCGGCGGAACGCCGCGCTCGTCACCGAGCGCTGGCCAGTAGACAAGAGTGATGTCGATGGAGGCGAGGGCGATACCGCTCGCGATGAGCGCTCGGAACGTTCCTCCCCGCATCAGGCTCCGGGCGGCGCCTCGCGTACCGGAGCGATCGCCTTCGCCCGCAGAGGGACGGCGCAGCGGAGACAGCGCAACCGCGGTGAGCAGCATGACCGAGCCGAGCACCAGGCAGATCAGGAAGATGAGATCCACGGGAGGGCGATCAGGGCGATCGCCAGGAACGGCGAGGAGCATCGGCCCGAGTGCCTGCCCGATCGAGGCGATGAGCGTGTACCAGCCGAAAGCCGAGTCGCTGCGGCCCTGCCGCGCCCGGTTCGCGACGAAGGTCTGCTGGCAGACGATGCAGCACAAGTGGGCCACTCCGAAGATCAGCGTAGAGATCAGCAGAGCGGAGAAGGAGTGCGGGGCGACGAGAGCGATGACCACCGAGACCGCGATGAGCAGCGCACCGATCGTTCCGACGAAACGCTCACTCGCCCGGTCCACAAGACGCCCGACGGGAATCGCGAGTAGCAGGGCGGGGACGGCGAAGACTGCGGACATGATGCCGAGCAGTGCAGGCATGCCCCCGGCATCAAGGGCAGCATAGGCGAGAGCGGGGCGATAGGCGTAGGTGATGATCTGCACGGTTACGGTGTTGCAGAGCAGCGCGAGATCGGAGAGGCGCGGAGCCCTCATTCAACTACCTGGCGGAGCACGTAGGGCAGGATACCGCCGTGAGCGAAGTATGCGCGCTCCCGTAGCGTGTCGAGCCGTACTTTCGCTTTGAAGCGGATGCCGCCGGCGACCACTGTCAGAGTGTCATCCGAGCTGGGATCACCGAGCACCTCGAACGTTTCCCGGCCGGTCAGACCGAGGCCTACCGCGGATTCCCCCGGCATGAACTCGAGAGGGAGCACTCCCATGCCGATGAGGTTCGATCGATGGATGCGCTCGAACGACTCCGCTACCACGGCGCGCACTCCGAGCAGTGCCGGGCCCTTCGCCGCCCAGTCTCGAGAAGACCCGGCCCCGTAGAGCTTGCCACCCAGAATGATGAGGGGAATGTCGGCCTCTCTGGCGCGCATCGCCGCTTCATAGATGGTCGTCTCCTCGCCGGATACCGGGCAAAGGGTATAGCCGCCTTCTCGTTCGGGTACGAGACGATTGCGCAGGCGAACATTCGCAAGGCAGCCTCGCATCATGACCTCATGGTTGCCCCGCCTCGATGCATAGGTGTTCAGTTCGAAGCGCGCTGTGCCGCGTGAGAGCAGATACTGCCCGGCCGGGGTGTGGGGCGGGATGGCTCCCGCAGGCGAGAGGTGATCGGTCGTGATCTGATCTCCCAAGTAGGCGAGGACTCTCGCGCCGCTCAGGCCCCATCCCTCGTCCGGCTCAGGAGCGATTCCGTCGAAGTAGGGCGGGAGACGCAGATAGTCCGATCGTTCTTCCCACTCGTAGGTCGGAGACTGCGGGGTATGCAAGCACCGCCAGTGGGCGTCTCCCTTGAAGACATCACGGTAGGCCTCGGTGAACATCTCAGGGGCGATACTCTGCGAGATCGTTTCGCGAATCTCGGTCTCGGAGGGCCAGAGCTCCGTGAGCATCACTCCGCGCCCGTCGGGGTCAAAACCGAGCGGCTCGGTTCGGAGGTCGATGTCGATCGTGCCGGCGAGTGCGTAGGCGATCACGAGGGGCGGCGACATCAGGTAGTTGAGCCGCACATCGGGGTTGATCCGCCCGTCGAAGTTCCGGTTGCCCGAAAGCACCGCGGCGACGCTCGTCCCACTTTCCCGCACCGCCTCCTGAATCTCCTCGATCAGCGGGCCCGAGGCTCCGATACAGGTCATGCAGCCGTAACCCACGAGGCCGAAGCCGATGGCGTCGAGCGCGGGAGTGAGGCCTGCGCGATCGAGATAGTCGCTGACGACGCGAGAACCCGGCGAGAGGCTCGACTTCACCCACGGCTTTGCGGAGAGACCCCGGCGCAGCGCATTCCGAGCGAGCAGGCCGGCAGCGACCATGACCTCGGGATTCGAGGTGTTCGTACACGAGGTGATCGCCGCGATCGCCACATCTCCGTTGCGCAGCCCTCGTTCCCCCGTCGGAGTGCAGGGAACGGGCTCGTGATGCGGACTCTGACCGGTGAGTTCCAGGAGGTCGCTTCGGAATCTCGCCTTCGCCTCGGTAAGCGGGACACGGTCCTGCGGCCTCCTCGGCCCGGCCAGAGAGGCGACGATCCCGCCGAGGTCGATCTCGATCGTCTCATCGAACTCGATCGGATCGTCGGGGTCGCGCCAGAGACGCTGTACCTTTGCGTACTCCTCCACGAGCGCCAGCTGCTGCTCGGGTCTGCCTGTGAAGCGCAGGTAGTCGATGGTTGCGCGGTCGATGGGGAAGTAAGCGAGCGTCGCGCCGAACTCGGGGCACATGTTCGCGATCGTGGCGCGATCCGCGAGCGACATGCCGGCGAGAGCCTCGCCGGTGAACTCCACGAAGGCGCCGACTACGCCGTGTTCGCGCAGGCGCTGGGTGATCGTGAGCACGAGATCGGTCGCGGTGGATCCCGCGGGGAGACGCCCTATGAGCTCGACCCCGATGACCCTCGGCACGACCATCGCGTAAGGCTCGCCCAGCAGAACCGCTTCCGCTTCTATGCCGCCGATGCCCCAACCGATCACCCCCAGCGCGTCGACCATAGTCGTATGCGAGTCGGTGCCCAGACAGATATCTGGCAAGGCGTGGCCGTCCCGGATCTCGACCACTCTCGCAAGGTGCTCGATATTGATCTGGTGCATGATCCCGGTTCCGGGTGGAACGACGGCGAAGTCGGTGAATTGCTCCTGCCCCCATCGCAGGAAACGATAGCGCTCGGTATTCCGCTCGAACTCGATCTCGACATTGCGCTCCACCGCATCGGGGGTGCGGAAGAAGTCGACGATGACGCTGTGATCGATCACGAGCTCCGCCGGGATGCGGGGGTTCACCCTGGCAGGATCCGCGCCTAGACGCTCGGCCGCTTCACGCATTGATGCGAGATCCGCGAGGGTGGGGACGCCGTTCGTGTCGTGCAGGAAGACCCGTGAGGCGAAGAGATCGATCGCTCGACCGCTCCGAGCCGAGCCGCGCCAATCTCGCAGCGCCTCCGCATCCGATCCTTCGCAGCCCCCGTGCCGGATGACGTTCTCGAGCAGCAGGCGAATGCTGTACGGCATGCTCGCGAGCCGCGGCTCGTCATGAATGGGCGTGTATGTCGCGAGGCCGCTCAGCAACCGCTCCTTCCGCTCCATGTCAGACTCCTTCCGGGATGTCCTCGGCCAACTGGGGCACTGCGAAGGTATTGCTCTTGCTGCCGGGTACGACGCAGCGCGCCTCCACGGCCTGCCAGTCGCGGTAGTGAGCAGCGCGTCGATGCCCCGAGTAGAACGCCTCCGCATCGGCGTAGATCTCGTAAAAGTAGAAACGCGTCGGGATCTCGTGATCCCTGTGCACGTCGAATCGCAGGCAGCCCGGCTCGTCGCGCAACGACGCGCGCGCGTTCGTTCGGATGCCCTCGATGAACTCCTCGAGCCTCTGCTCGACGACGTCGAGCTGAACCATGACGGTGTACATGGCGATCTCCGTTCTCAGCGTTCCGATTCAGAGGAACGATGCCTCGGCAAGTCCCGGCACGCCCGCGGTCTCCGCCAGCTCGTTCAGTTCGTCGATGGTTTTCTGCGGCAGCCAGACCCCCTCTTGGGCGGCCCGGTGCTGCGCTCGGTTCTCTATCTCCCCCGGATAGAAGACCTCCTGCACTCCCTCTGCGAGCGGCACGGCCTTGGTCAGATCGATGAGCTCGTCCATCCGCGCATCGAAGGCCTCCCTGCCGACGAGCGCGTCGATGTCGATCGCCATGGCGAGATGCCCGCAGCGACTTCGACGATCGGGCTCGTAGGGCCCGACGACCTCCGTGGCGATACCCGAACCGGTGAGCACACCCGAGAGCACATCCATCATGAAGGAGATGCCGTAGCCCTTGTGGCCTGCCATCGGAAGCAGCAGACCTTCGATCGCCTCGCGAGGATCCCTGGTCGGCCGGCCTTCTTGAGTGATCGCCCATTCGACCGGAATCGGTTGATTCTTCTGCAGAGCAGCGTAGATCTTGCCCCGCGCGACTCCCGTGTTCGCGATGTCGAGCACGACGGTGCCGTGCGAGCCGCCCCGCGCCGCGATCGACCAGGGGTTCGCTCCGACGGTCTTCTCACGACCTCCCCAGGGGGCCATGGCCGGGCTTCCGTTCGTGGTGAGAATGCCCACGCAGCCCGCGTCGGCCATGCGCCTTGTCCAGTAGGCTGCGGTGCCGAAATGGTTGCTGTTACGCACCGCGACGAGACCGATGCCATGGCGTTTCGCCCGGGCGACCGCATCTCGGCAGGCGATATCGGTCACGATTTGTCCGATCCCGTCGTCTCCGTCGAGCAAGGCGATCGCCCCACCGTCCGTGACGGTGATGGGCGAACTCGTCTTCCGCATCACACCGGTGCGCAGCCGCGCGACATACCAGGAGAGCCGGAGCATGCCATGCGACGGATGGCCCCAGGCGTCGGAGGTAGCGAGGCTCTCGGCGATTAGCACCGCATCAGTTTCGGGAACGCCTTCGGCGAGGAGGATGCGGGCGCCGAGTGCGACAAGGCGGTCTACGACGATGCGTTGTCCGGTCATGCTGGCTCCTTCATGGTCTGTGCGGCGGAATATAGGCGGCGGATTGGGGGCGAGTGCGATCCCGGTTGTACGTCACAGTCGGGATCAGGCTCGGGATTCCCGACGCGAGCAAGCCGTCCCACTTCGAGGTGTGCACCTGTCCTCGAAGGAGTTCGTGGTCGTCATCTGCCTCCTGGCTCCTCCCCTTCGAGTTGGCGGTCTTCACCAGGATGACCCAAGGTGGTCGACCAGTCAACCTCTCGCCCGAAGTCGAGTCTCTTGTGGTTGACTGGTTGACCACTTCTCGGTCATCATAGTCTCGTCAGCGATGACATCTCGACCAACTCGAAAGGGAAATCCCTCGTGACTCACAAGACCTACCGCCTGGGCGTACTCGACGGAGACGGCATCGGCCCCGAGATCGTTCCCGCCGCCGTGAATATCCTCGACGCCGCAGCGACCACCGCCGGCTGCAGCATCGAATGGCAGCGGCTTCCCCTCGGCCGATCGGCGATCGATACCCACGGCATCGCAGTGCCCGAGGAGACCCTCGAGGCCCTGGCCGAGGTCGACGCATGGTTGCTCGGACCTCACGACAGCGTCGCCTACCCGGAACCGCACCGCTCGATGCTCAACCCTTCGGGAACCATTCGCAAGCACTTCGGCCTCTTCGCGAACATCCGTCCCGCGAAGGCGTTCGCCGGAGGCAGCGCGATCGTCGATGGCACCGATCTCGTCATCGTGCGGGAGAACACTGAGGGCTTCTACGCCGATCGCAACACTTTCGCCGGCACCGGCGAGATGATGCCCACGGAGGATGTCGCGATCATGCACGGCATCATCACGCGGAAGGCGACCACCCGGATCGCTCACGAGGCCTTCAAGCTCGCCATGTCGCGAGACAAGCGGGTTACCATCGTGCACAAGGCGAACGTGTTGAAGCTGACGACCGGGCTCTTCCTGAACGTCTGCCGCGAGGTCGCCCAGGAGTATCCCGAGGTCTCGGTCAACGACTTCCACATCGATGCAACCGCCGCCCACATCGTTCGCCGAGCGGACAAGTTCGACGTCATAGTGACCGAGAACATGTTCGGCGACATCCTCTCGGATCTCGCAGGCGAGGTCGCCGGATCCCTCGGCATCGCACCGTCGATCAACTCTTCGGACACCCACGCCATGGCACAGGCCGCACACGGCTCTGCACCGGATATCGCAGGCCGGAACATCGCCAATCCCATTGCGATGATCCTCTCCTCGTCGATGCTGCTGCGCTGGCTCGGCGCGAAGCACGCGGACGAAGCGCTGCTCAAAGCCGCGGATCTCGTGGACGCTGCCGTCGACATCGCCGTTGCCGAGGGCAGCACGACCCCCGATATGGGCGGTTCCAATACGACGAGCGGGTTCGCCGATGCCGTCGTAGCCGCAGTCGGGCGCGCCTGAGCTTTCCGTCCGCGGACGGGGCGCGAGCCGTACTCCCGTCCTTCCTCCACCCCGCCCCAAATCGAGCCAGGGAGCCTCATATGCCAAGCCCGGTCATCGCGCTCATCAGCGCAGTGCCCACAGCCGTCGGGCCCGCGACCGGCGCCTTTGCAGCGGCGTTCCCGGAGGCAGTGCCCTGGAACCTGCTCGACGACCGGCTCCTCGTGGAGGCGGACATCCGCGGCGGGCTCACCGACGGGCTGCGAGCGCGCATGCGACGTCTCATCGATCACGCCCTCGCAGAGGGCGCTCGAGCAGTCCTGTTGACCTGCTCCCTCTACGGCTCCGTCGCTCATGAAGCGGCGAGTCGGAGCGAGGTGCCCATACTCGCGCCCGACGATGCGCTCTTCGAGAGCGTTCGCGACGAAGGGTACGGGCGGATACTGCTGCTCTCTTCGGGCTCCGCTCCCCTGGAGGATTCGAGGGAGCGATTGCAGCAGTTCCTCTGCGGCCAGGCGCTCGTGATCCCGGTACTCGCCGAGCGCGCTGCTCGAGCAGCACGAGACGGTGACGATGAGGCGCTGACCGCAGCGCTGACCGCCGCGATCGAAACCGAACCGCAGCCCGTCGATGCCGTGGTTCTCGGCCAGTTCTCGCTCTCTCCCGCCGCTGAGCGGCTGGCGGAGCGCCTCTCGGTGCCCGTGCTCGCGGGCCCGGATCGCGCCGCCAGCCGCATCCGCGAACTGGTCTGGGAAGGCAAAGCATGATCGGGGCGATCGCCGATGACTTCACAGGCGCGACAGACATCGCAGTCGCTTTCCGCAGGGCGGGCTTGCGGGTCACCATCCGTTTCAACGAGCCGAACACGGCTTCCGAACTCCCGGAGACCCGCGCCGAGCACTCGCCCGACGTCCTCATCGTCGCACTGAAGTCTCGGACACTCCCTGCGGAGGAGGCGGTACGGCAGAGCCTCCATGCCTTGGCATGGCTGCGCGAGCGCGGTGCGAGACAGTTCTTCTTCAAGTACTGCTCCACCTTCGATTCGAGGGCGGAGGGCAACATCGGCCCGGTCACCGACGCCCTGCGCGACGAGCTCGACGCCGAGCGAACGGTCTTCGTGCCGGCTTCTCCGGCTCACCTCCGCACCCAGTACAAGGGCTACCTCTTCGCGGGGCAGCAGCTCCTCTCCGAGTCCCCCATGCGAGACCACCCCCTCACTCCGATGACCGACGCCTACATACCCCGCGTCCTCGCCGCCCAGACCACGCATCCTGTCGGTCTGGTGCCGCACGAAGTCGTCGTCGAAGGGAGCGAGAGCATCCTCCACCGCTTCGCCGAGGAGACCTCGCCCTATCTGGTCATCGATGCCATCTCCGAGACGGATCTCGCAGAGATCGGCGAGGCGGTGGCCGAGGACGTGCTCGTCACCGGCGCGGCAGGACTCGCGCATGCCCTCGGGCGAGCGGCTGCGAAACGGCTGGGGCGATCCTCGTCCCGGGAGCCCGACGCGAGGCAGCGCGAACCCTTACCTGCGGCTGTACTCGCGGGCAGCTGTTCGGCCCGCACCCTCGAGCAGATCGCCGTGTTTCAGCGGTCGCAGCCCTCGTTGCTGCTGGACGCCGTGAAGCAGCCCGATCCGAATCTTCTTGCCGAGGCCGCGCTCGCCTGGTACGACGAGCAGGAACCGGGCCGCGCACCGCTCGTCTACTCGTCTCGCCCCCCGGCTGAACTGCGCCGCGCCCAGGAGCTCCTCGGTGCGGATCGAGTCTCCGAGATCCTCGAGAAGGCCACCGGACTCATCGCACGGGGGCTTCTCACGCGCGGGGTGAGACGCCTCATCGTCGCGGGAGGCGAGACATCGGGAGCGGTGGTCACCGCGCTCGACATCGAAGAGGCCTCGATCGGCGAGGAAGCGGCGCCCGGTGTGCCCTGGATCCGTGCGGAAGGAGCCCGTCCCGTGTCCCTCCTGCTGAAATCCGGCAACTTCGGAGACCCCGAGCTACTCGTGAAGGCAGTGGAGGCATGAACGGGATCCCCCTCGACGAACGTTCGGCGCGACACGCCATCGTCACCGCAGCCCGCTCGGTCTTCGAGCGCTCGCTCACGCACGGCAGCACCGGCAACATCAGTGTGCGCATCGGCGACCGGGTGCTCGTCACCCCGACCGGAAGCAGCCTCGGCACAGTGACCGAGGAGCAGCTTTCGCTCATCGACCTCTGGGGCAGGCATCTCGACGGAGACGAGCCTTCCAAAGAGGCCTTCCTGCACGCGGCGATGCTGCGCGCCAGGCCTGGAGCGCAGGCGGTCGTCCATACGCATTCGACCTACTCGGCTGCTGTCTCGTGTTTCGAAGGTCTCGATGCCGGGAACGCACTCCCCCCGCTCACCGCGTACTTCGCGATGCGCATCGGACGGCTGCCCCTCCTGCCCTACCATCGGCCGGGAGACCAGGCGCTGGAAGACATCGCCGAGCAAGCGGCCAGGATGCACTCCGCACTGCTGCTGAGCAATCACGGCCCGGTGGTGGCTGGAGCATCGCTGGGCGCAGCGCTCGACGCTCTCGAAGAGCTGGAGGAGACCGCCAAGCTCTTCCTTCTGCTTCGGAACGAACGTACCCGACCGCTCACCCCGGAACAGATCGAAGCGCTGAGTACCAGTTGAACGAGCCCTGGCACATCGCACTGGTTCCCGGTTCACCGGTAGGTGCGGTTCCAAACGTTCGTAGGCGACGACCATTGGCGGGGTAGTCGCTACTCGGCGCCCTCCGGAACCGGGTGCTTCCAGCTCACCTTCGAGGATCGCCGCGCGAGCGCGGCCGGCATGCGACCCATGCGGCCGCGGCGGCCGTCGCGCCAGCCCGCCAGGATGAGCGAGACGAGCGCGAGCTTGCCGCGGGCGCTCCAGACCGCGACGCCGTAGTCGAGCACGGCATCGTTCAGCGCGTCGCGCCGCAGCAGCTTGCGCAGCTCCGGGTCGTCGCGCCCGTATTCCCGGTGCAGCACGATGCGGTTGCGCGCTCGGTAGTAGTAGCGGAAGGGGCTCGAGACCGCGACCATGCGGGGACGGCCGTCGCGCTTGCGCAGGCGCTTGCCGAGGAGGTGCACGTAGAGCCGGTGCCCGAAGCCGTGCGGCAGCACGAGGCCGGGAGCGCAGAGGGCCTCGTAGCCTGCGCGGCGGGCGCGCAGATAGTATTCGGTGTCGACGAGGTCGATGAAGTAGTCGTCCCGCTGCGGCCCGAGCTGCTCGATCGCTTCGAGGGGCATGAGCAGGCCCGATTGAATGGGTGCGTAGGCCTCGAGAAAGCCTCGCCGCTGCCGCATGCGGGTCTGGGGGGTCGAGGAGAAGAACTCCGGCGCGACCATGCCCACCCGCAGGCCGGCGCGGGACGCCCGGTCGTGCTCGTCGACGAGCGCGCCGATGAAGCCCTCCGGCACCTCGGAGTCCTGGTCGAAGGTCACGACGAACTCGGCGCGCGAGGCGGACGGATCCGAGGGCGAGGCGGCCTCCGCGATGCCGCGGTTCATGGCGGCCGCGATGCCCAGGTTCTCTCCCTGCCTCAGCACCACGACTCCCGCCTCCTCGAGCGCGGTCAACACGGGTTCGGCGGCCTCGCCGCTGCCGTCGTCGACCACGATCACGCGCGACACCTGGGGCGCGAGCGAGGCGCAGTGCCCGATCAGGGCGGGGTCGGGACGGAAGGCCGAGATGACCGCGGCCACGCGGGTCGCGTACGCATAGGGTTCGGCCGGGACGGCAATGGGTTCGGCCGGCGCGCCGCCAGCGTCATGCGCATCATCGGTCGATGACATCGGCGTACACCTCCCTGATCCGGGCCTCGAACGCGGCAGTTCCGTAGACGCCGTCCGCCCACTGCTGCGCCCGCTCCGAGAGCGCGAGATCGGGATCGCGCAGCTGCTCGACGACGGCCGCGGCGAACTCCCCCGCATCGTCCGTGACGGCGGCGAAGAGCTCGGGAGCGTCGATCCCCTCGGCGCCTACGCTCGTGGTCACGATGGGCACGCCGCGAAGCATCGCGTCGATCGTCTTGAATTTGACGCCGGCGCCCGCCCGCAGCGGGGCGGCGAAGACGCCTGCCCGCGCGTACCAGGGTTCGAGCGAGTCGACGAAGCCCGTGAGCTCGGCCCGGGGAACGGAGGCGACCTTCGAGGCGAGCGCCTCGGGCGGGTTCGCCCCCGCGATCACGAGGCGCGCGTTCGGCACCGCATCGAGCACACGCTCCCATATCTCCTCGATGAACCACGACGCGCCCTGCCAGTTCTCGGGCCGGTTCATGGCCCCGGTGAAGAGCACGATCGGCTGGTCGAGATGCGGCGCGCGCGGCAGCGGCTCGCTCGGGCCGAGACCGGGGTGCACGACCTCGACGCGCACGCCCGGCGCGAGCTCGCGGGCGAGCTCGGCGTCCTTCTCGCTGAACACGATGAGTACGTCGAGGGCCGCGAACGATCGCGCTTCGCGTCTGCGGCTACGGGCTGCCGCCACGCGCAGCAGGGCTCGGCGGAGGGCCGATCCTCGCGCCGCCGCCTGCCGGTCGAGGCGCTGCGTGATGATGTCGTGCGCGATGCCGATGAGCGGCGTCTCGGGAAGCCGGCGGCGGATGAGGGGAGCGAGTGCGATCATCTCCGACCACTGCAGTTCGACCGCGTCGGCGGCCTCGAGCCGATGCCACGGCGCGCGGTCTCCGCGAAAGAGCCGGCGCAGCGGCCAGTACACGGAGCTGCCGGCCCACACCGACTCGATGCGGGCGAGGGTCAGGGCGACGCCGTCGAGCCGCGGGCCGATCAGCGAGGCGGGCGGGCCGTCGCCGACGAGCGGCAGTGCCGCGCGGTTGAGCGGGATGTCGGGGGCGAGCTGCTCGAGCCGAACGAAGCCCTCGAGGGCGCGGTCGTGCGCCAGCAGGTACTGCCCGCCCGCATGGGTCACCGAGGGGTACGGGATATACTTCGTCAGGCTGAGCACCGAGCGATTCGCACGCGTTCGCGACGGCTGCGACGAACCATCGGATCGGTGTGCAGCGGCCATTTTTCCAGTCTAGATCACGGCTGCGCGCCCCCACGGCGCACGGCTCAAGCTCAGGAGCACCCCATCAGCGACTACGTCGGGCTCGTCATCGCCTACCGAAACCACGACCTCGTGGCCGGGGTGCTGGAACGCCTCGCGGCCCAGACCGTGCAGCCCCGCACGGTGCTCGTCGTCGACAACGGCGGCACGCTCGCCGAGAGCGACCTGGACGGCATGCCGCTCGCCGACCGCTCCATGCTGATCTCGCGACCCGACAACCCGGGGTACGGACCGGCGGTGAACCTCGCGCGCGAGCACCTGGGCGGCAGCGCGCTGCTCGCGCTCACTCATGATGCCGAGTTCGGGCCGAATCTCGCGGCGAGCCTCCTCGAGGCGCTCGAGGATCGCAGCGCCCGCGGCGCTGCCGGCCCGGGCGCCGCCGGCAGGGCGGGATGCGCCGGCCCGCTGCTGCGCTTCGCCGCACAGCCGGAGCGGGTCTTCTCCGCCGGCGGGCGCCTCACCCCGGCGGGCCGCGCCTTCCACCTCTCGGCGCCGCTCTCGACCGAGCCGTATCCCGTGGACTGGCTCGACGGCGCGATCGTGATGTACACGGCCGAGGCGCTTGACGCGATCGGCTGGATCGACGAGGACTACTTCCTCTACTTCGAAGACGTCGACACGGGTTGGCGCATGGCGCGGGCGGGGTTCAGAAACCTGGTCGTGCCCGGGGAGGTCGCTCACCAGCAGACGGGCGAGCACCCCGTCTACCTGGGCACGCGCAACATGGCGCTGTTCTCGCGCAAGGCGGGCATCGGCGCGCTTGCGAGCCTCGGGGCCGCCGTGCGCCGGGTGGGCGTCGAGAGTCTGCGCAAGCTGCGTCGCGGCAAGGCTCCGCAGCTCGGCGAGGCCTGGCGCGGCTGGCGCGACGGGCGCGCGGGCGCGGCGGGCAAGCCGGCGGCCTGACGGCGTCCGCGCCTCAGGTGCGGGAACGCGCGGGCATCGCCTAGCCCTCGGCCGCTTCCTCCTCGGGCTCGGGCTCGGGCGACGCCGCGGCCACCCCGTCGGCGACGAGCTGGTGGATCAAGCTGTACTC